>PLPK01000017.1 GCA_003159795.1 Acidimicrobiaceae bacterium
TTATGAGCCCGACGAGCTACCAGACTGCTCCACCCCGCGGCGCAATTAGGCTGATTTTACCACCGACCACCATGATCCCTGGGTGGATCCAGTGGTACCGCCGTGAGGAAGCCGGCGGGCCGGCAACGAGGAGGAGGGAGATGCTCTCGAGCCTCTTGCGGAGGGGCGGCGTCCCCCTCGAAGCCGTGAGCCTCGGCGTGATGGGGTTGCTCGTTAGCGGCTCTTTAGGCGTAGCAACGACCAGATCCGTGTCCGCGGCGCCGCCCCGAGACAGTCCAGCGGTAACCACCGCCTCCGCCACGGGACCGAAGTTCCCCGGCACGAGTTGCCCTTCGTTCCCGGTGAACAATGTCCTCAACACTCCGATCACGGTCCTTCCTGTGAACCGGAACAGTGCGAAATGGCTTGCCTCCATGGATTCCTCCACCGCCTACCTGCACCCTGACTACGGGCCGTCCGGCGACAGGAACAACCCGTACGGCATTCCCTTTCACGTGGTGAGCCCGCGTCAGCCATTGGTTCATGTCGGTTTCGAATATGCGGACCAAAGCAACACGGGCCGCTACCCGTTCTCTTCGTCGACCCCGATCGAAGGCGGGAGGAACTCCTCCGGAGACCGCCATGCCCTGATGGTGAATCCATCGACTTGCCGGCTGTACGAGCTGTGGGACGCGTACTACAGGCCGAACCGCCAATCGACTGCGGGATCGGGTGCCATCTGGAGCCTTCGGTCCAATGCCTTGAGACCGGCGGGCTGGACCTCGGCGGATGCAGCAGGTCTTCCCATCGCTCCTCTGCTGGTGCAATACGCGGAGGTGAAGGCTGGGACGCTCGATCACGCGATCCGCTTCACAGCCGATTGCACGCAACGTTCGTACCTGTGGCCCGCACGCCACGAGGCTGGGCAGGCGAACGGTGATTGCCCCCCAATGGGCGCGCGCTTCAGGCTGGACGCGAGTTTCTCGTTGTCGGCGTCAAAGTGCTCGGCGATGTGCCAAACCGTGATCAGGACAATGAAGACTTACGGCCTCGTTCTCGCGGACAACGGCAGCAACTGGTTCTTCCAGGGAGATGCCAGCACATCATGGACTTACGCGGAGGTCGATCAGCTGAAGGCGATCCCCGCCTCGCAGTTCGTGGCGGTGGACGAGTCGTGCCTCATGGTGAGTCCCAATTCAGGCGAGGCATACCAGCCGGGGACAGCTGCTTACCGGGCTCACTGCCACTGAGCCTGGCCCGCCACCGATCCGAGGGCAGCCTGTCGGTTTACTCGGGGAAAGCCGCCTGGCCCCGCGTCCCAGCACTCTTGGTCGGCCGAGCGCTGGTGCCGGGTTCCCGTGAGTGACCTCGGCCGCCATAGCTGAAGCTCTCCGCGCCGAGCTCGGACTCGACCGGCGAACTGAGCGAACGACCATCGGCGCGCAAGGGAGCACGCAGGATCTGTCCCGGCGGACCTGTCGGATCCACCCGGTCAACCCGCCGGGATGACACGCACCTTGTTCAGGCCGCCGACGACGTGGCCACGTGGGAATGGGACCTGCCGCCCGGGATCGTCGTCGTCATGGTCGAGGTCGTGGGCGTCGCGTTCACGATCGCGTTCGCCGCGGAAAGGAACTTCCCGGCCGAGGTCACGTCCTGCTGGTACGCGCCGAGATCCCCGTGCGCGAGGGCCGTCTTGGCGGCCTGGAAGTCGAGGTACGCCTGGGCGAGGTCAGCGCGGGCCTGGGCCGGCACGGAGGTCTTCCCGCCCTTCCCCTTCCCCGACGGTCCCGTCGTCGCCGGGGCACCGCCGAAGATCTCACCGAGGGCACCACTGAGCGTCGGTTCCATCGCGACGTGCTTGCCGTACACGACGACGACGTCGACGAGCTGCGGGAAGGGCGTCTGCGAGGACGAGACATAGAGGGGGCGCACGTAGATGAGCGAGTCGGCGATCGGCAGGATCTGCACCGTGCCGAGCGACACCGTCGATCCCCTGCTGTCGAGGAGTGTGATGGCCTTGGAGATCGTCGGATTGGCGTTGATGTCGGCGTTGGCGAGCGCCGGCCCGTGGACCGACTCGCCGGGCGCGACGTAGGCATCAAGCTTGCCGTAGCCGGCGGCGTCGGAGTCGGCGACGAAGATCGCCCGCAGCGTCTGCAGGTTGTCGTTGGCGCTGAACGGTACGAGCGGCTCCACGGCGTCGAAGGTGAGCGCGCTCTGGCCGGGGAGCTGGAGCAGTTCGTAGACCGGCGTGTAGCGGGCGACGGAGCCGTTGGCACGTGCGAGCTGGCTCGAGGGCGATCCCGACACCGAGTTCGACGTCTGCGAGAGGTCCCAGGCGTCCGACAGGCTGTAGAAGCCGGCGGGCGACTCGATGTGGTAGCGGCCGTACATGTCGGCCTGCACCATGGTGAGGTCCTGCGGGTAGCGCAGGTGGTGCTGGAGGACCGGGCTCATGGCCGACAGTGGCTGGAAGAGCCCCGGGAAGGCGGCCTCGTAGGCTCGGATCAGCGGGTCCTTGGGGGCGATGACGTAGAACGACATCTTGCCCGTGTAGGCGTTCACCACGACCTTGACGGCGTCGCGCACGTAGTTGTAGGTCCCGGCGAGCCCGCTTCCCTTGGGCAGCACGTTCGTCACGGCCGGCTGGCCGTAGGGGAAGTAGTCGCTCGTCGTGTAGGCGTCGACGACCCAGTCGATCTCACCGCCGTCGACGACCGGGTACGGGTGCGAGTCGACGGTGAGGAACGGCAGCGCCTTCTGGACGCGCGCCTCGATGTCGGCGATGTAGATGAGCCGGGACTGGCCGGTGACGAGGTTGGAGATCAACAGGTTCAGGTCCCGCAGGTGGATCGCGAAGGCGAGCCGGTTCAGGAACCCCCCGATCGGGATCCCGCCACAACCGTGGCAGTGGCCCTCGACGTTCGTCCCGTTCGCCGCCTGGTACTGGACCTCGGGCTGTTTCGTGTCGACGATCACGTACTCGCTGTCACCGGGCGCGTAGTAGACGGCGGGATGGCTGACGACGAGCGCCGCCGACTTCGCCGTCGTCGGGATGGAGCCGGCGAGGAAGCGCGGCAGGTTGCTCGTGTTGGCGACGTTGCCGGCGGCGGCAACCACGCCGTAGCCGTGCGTGTACTGCAGGTGCGTGTTCACCCAGCTCTGCTGGGCGAGCCCGCCCGGGTTGAGGGAGCGCACGCCGACGACGACCGGCGTCGTCTTCCCGTCGATCGTGTAGCGGTCGACGGCGAGCGAGTTCACCTGGTAGTAGCTCTTGATGACCTGCAGCTTCTGGAAGGTCGGCACCGCGACCGACGAGTCCCACAGCAGCACGTCCGAGAGCGTCTTCTGGTACTGGGCAAGGACGGTCGGCGTGAGGTCCTCGTTCGCCGGGAAGGTGTGCCGGGTCACGTCACCGATCCCCATCGCGTAGCGGGTCGCGGCGATGTTGTCCTTGATGTACGGCAGCTCAAGGGTGCTCTGGGCGGGGGTGACGCGCAGCACCTGGAAGATCGCCGGGTAGATGACCCCCACGACGAGGGCGAGGAAGGCCCACAAGCCGAAGGCGATCGCCGGCAGGGCGAGCGAGCGGCGGTAGACGTTCACGCTGAGCGCCACGAAGGCCAAAAGCGAGATCACGGCCATCAGCGTCAGCGCCGCCAGGCGCACGTGGACATCGGTGTACGAGGCCCCGTGGACGACCCCCGACGACGACAGGTCGAGCCCGTACCGGTCGACGTAGTAGTAGGCCCAGGCCCGCTCGAGGAGCATCAGCGCCAGGATGAGCGAGAGGTGGGCGATCGCCCGCGGCTCCACCCGGGCGTCACGGCGAAACTGGATCGCGCCGTTCAAGAAGTAGGCGATCGCCGTCACGATGAGCGTGACGAGGAGCGCGACGAAGATCCAGTCGACGAGGAAGGACAGGAACGGCAGCCTGAAGACGAAGAAGCTCACGTCCCGGTGGAAGAGCGGATCGACCCGGCCGAACGGCAGGGCATGCTCGAAAAGGATCCAGTGCTGCCACTGTCCGGAGGCGCCCACGCCGAGGATGAGGGCGATGACGAGCGACACGACGGTGCGCAGGATGAGAGCGAAGGGCCCGACCGTCGCCTGGTAGCGCCGGACGAGCTCGTTGTCCGGGGCGAGGAAGACGGCGCGGGGCGTGACGGTGTCGACGACGAAGAGCGACACCCACAGAAGCACCCAGGCGATCACCACGAACACGGCCGCGAGCACGATCTTGGTCAGGGTGACCTCGCTCCAGACGCTGCCGAGGCCGTCGTAGTGGAACCATAAGAAGTTGGCGTAGAAGCCGGCGAGTGCCTGCACGGCGACGAGCAGAACGAGGAGCGCGACGACAACCGAGAAGATGACGACGTGGCGGCGCCGCACCGGTGGCCGGTAGCGCGGCTCGGGCGGGACCCGCATGATCCTTATGCCCCTGCCGGCACGAGAAGGCACCGGCAGCCGCCGTGGGCGGGCGGATGGGCCTGGCCCGTGGGGAAGGCGGTGCCGGCGCCGACGAGCCCCGCCAGCTCGTTGTCGTCACAGTCCGAGCAACGGCTCGTCCCGTCGCCGACGACCCAGGAGACCCGTGCCGCGGCGATGCGCACCACCTCGAGCGTGCCGAGCGCGAAGACTCTCGTCACGTAGTCCCCCGCCGTCTCCTCGATCCGCTCCGCCCGCCAGTCGTGGTAGGCGGCACCGGCGACCTGCCGGAGCGATCCGGCATCGCCGTCACCTCCGCGGAAACCCTGGGCTAGACGGTCGGCGATCGAGATCGCGATCTCCGACCCGAGGCTCTGTGTGACCGCCTCGACGGCGGCGCGGGCCGCGTCGTCGGCGTCGTCGGCGTCGTCGGAGTCCGGCGCCTCGCCGTCCGGGCTCAGCTGCTCGCGGGCGAAACGCGCCCCTTCGCGCCATACCGCCGCGAGCGCCTCCCTCGTCACCTCGGCGAAACGCTGCGCCTCCTCGCCAGGCGAGGACAGCGCCGACGGCTCCGTGCCGGGGGGGGCCTCGCGCAGCCGGTTCATCAGCTCGTTCTGCTCGACGCGCAACGCCCGCTTCAGCACGTGGACGAGCTCGGCACGCGGCGCCTCGAGATGCTCGTCACACCAGCGCAGCACCGCGGCCCGCGCCTCGGCCGCGCCTTCTGCGGGCGACCCGGCAGGCGCCTCCTCCCCCTCGCCGACCAGCTCGTGGCCGACGACCGCCTCGTCGTCGCCGGGGTCCGCGGCCGGTTGGGGCTCGGCGGCGTCCACGACGACCGTGGTGGCGACGGGTTGTGCCGCCGCCGCGGCGGAAGACTCGCGGATGCGCGCGAAGAGCTCTTCGACGATCGCGGCCCCGGAAGAATCGGCGACCGGCGCCGAACCACCGGCCGGGCCGGCTCCCGGCTCGTCCTCGTCCCCCGCCCTCACCTCGTCTTCGAAGGGGTCGCCCGTCGCCATCTCGGCGAACTCGGTGGGACCCTCCTCCCGTCCCGTCTCCTTGACACCGGTCGCCGCAGGCGGGAACGCCACCGGCCCGGCGCCACCGTCATCGAAGGGTTCCGCGACGGGCTCGGATTCGGTCGCGCGCCGGGCGACGTCGGCCGCGGCGCGGGCATCGTCCTCGGAACCCTCGAGCCGCGCCTGCACCGTCGCGACCGTCTCCGCCACATTGGCGATGACCGTCGCCAGCGTGTCTTTCCCGGCGCGCAGCTGCTCGATCTGGGAGTAGTAGAGCTTGCGGCGTTCGGCGAGGTCGTTGAGCACGCGGCGACGGACCTCGCGCGACTCGTCGATGATCGCCCGGCAGTCCGCCTTGGCGTCCTCGATCGTCGTGTTCGCCGCGGCAGCGGCCTCGTTGACGATCGCGAGGGCGTCGGCCTCGGCCCGGTGACGGAGCTCCTGACTCGCCGCCTCCGCCTGGGCGACGATGTGCGCCGCGCGGGTCTCCGCCTTGACGAGCGACTCGTTCGCCGCGGCGTGCGCCGCGTGGAGGACCTTCGCCGTCTCCGCACCGAGCGCGGCGGAGATGGTCGCCTCGTCGAGCTCCGGCTCGGCGGCGCGGCGCTCGGCGTCGGCGAGCCGGTCGGAGAGCTCCTGCTGGCGGGCGCGCACCACTCGGACGAGCTGCGCCACGTCGACGAGGAACCGTTGGACGGGCTCGGGGTCGTAGCCGCGCCACACGACCGGGAACTCACGGCCGGCGATCGCATCCGGGTCGATGTTCGGGTGCGACGAGATCGGGATCGTTCGCGGATTGGGCATTTCGTGCAGCCTATGACCTCACCGGGTGGCCGTCGCAGGCACGAGCCTGCCACCGAGCCGCTCCAGCGCCTGCACCGCCTGGCCGATCGAGTCAACGGCGATGATCCGGAGGCCCGGCCCGGCGTGCGCACGGGCGACGGCGGCGTTGGCGGGCGGCACGAGAAACACGTTGGCGCCCGCCTCCCGCACGGCGATGGTCTTCTGGGAGATGCCACCGATGGCACCGACCGATCCGTTGTTCGCCATCGTGCCCGTCGCGGCGACCCGCAGTCCCCCCGTGAGGTCGGCGGCATCGAGCTTCTCCATCAGCCCGAGCGTGAATGAGAGCCCTGCGGACGGCCCGCCGATCCCGTCGGCTGCGAGCGTGACCCGAAAGGGCTCGTTCACGTCGGAATAGAGCTGCTGGCCGGAGAAGGGCAGGCACCTCTCCAACCGCCCGTCGCGGTGGACGGCCTTGCCCACCTTCGAGCCGGCCCGGACACACGTCTCGGCTCCCGCCGAGCCGGCTCCCACCCGTTCGACCTCGCCGACGACGAGGGACTTCACGAGTGACCTCGTCGTCCCGAACTCGTGGTAGGTGACGCGGATCGAACTTCCCGGCGGGGCGCTTGCGACGGCGGCGACAAGTGGGCCGAATAGCGGCGTGCGGGTCGAGCCGATCGCCGTGACGACGTCACCGACCGCGAGCAGCGAGTCGCTGGCCGCCCCCGGGTCAGTCGCGTAGACGGCGACACCCACCGGCACGGCCCGGGGGTGGTAGCCGAGCTCGCGCAGCGCGACGAGCACGGCCGCCTCACGCGCCGTCCACATGTCGATGACGCCCTCCTCCTCGTACGCCACCGAGCTCGCTCCCCCGGTGAACTCGGCGGCCGAGACGATCTGCGCGTCAGCATCGAAGTGGTAGGTCAGGTAGCCCAACGCCGTCAGGCGCTCGTAGGTGACGTCGGTGAGGATGACGCCGCCGCGGTGGGCGTGTGCCTCGCCAGCCGGCACGCTGATGAGCTGGGACACGTTGAGCGGCGTGCCCGGCGTGATGGCGTAGTACGGCACCACCCAGCGCGAGGCCACGAAGATGGCGACCAGCCCCACCGCGACGACCACCGCGACGACCCGCCAGAAGATCCGCCAGCCGCGACCCGGCCGCGGCGGGGCGGCCCACGACTGCCAATCGGTATCGCGGCGCGCCTTTTGCCAGAAAGCCTGCCCGGGCGCGGTCCAGGTGCCATCGCCAGTCACGTCCCGTAGCCTGCCACGGCAGGGGCGATCAGGATGGCACGATGACAGGCGCGCACCCCACAGAGCCGACCGACGAGATCCAACGGCGCTTCGCGGCCGCGGCGGCCGGGATCGGCCGCAACGAGAAGACCGTGCGCGGGCTGCTCGCCGACCACTCGGCACGGGTGCGGGCGGCGGCGATCACGGCCCTCGTGGAGATGGGACGCGCCACAGCCGACGATGTCCGGTGCGCCCTCGGCGACCCCGACGCCCAAGTCCGCCGGGCGACGTGCGAGCTCGCGGGCCGACTGGCGCACGCCGACTTCACACCGCTCCTCGCCGACGACGACCCGGCGGTCGTCGAGGCAGCCGCCTTCGCCGTCGGCGAGACCGGCGACCGGCGGGGCTGCCCGCGCCTTTCCGAGATCGCCCGATCGCACCCCGACCCGCTGTGTCGAGAAGCGGCGGTCGCCGCCCTCGGTGCCATCGGTGACGACGCCGGCCGGGCCGCCGTGCTCGCCGCGCTCACCGACGCGCCTGCCGTCCGGCGCCGCGCCGTCGTCGCGCTGGCGGCCTTCTCGGGCGCCCAAGTCGAGGCGGCATTGCGGGAGAGGCTCGCGGACCGGGACTGGCAGGTCCGCCAGGCAGCAGGCGAGGTCCTCGGGATCAGTGGATCCGGGCCACGCTGACCGCGTAGGACAGCCCGTGGGGCAGCTCCAGGCAGCGTGCCGCCCCGAGCACCGCGCACCGCCCGGCCTCGGCGGCGACGTAGACCGGCACTCCGGTCACCCGAGCGAGCCGGCGGTCAAACCCGTCGAGCAGGCCGCCCCCGCCGGCGAGCAGGAGCCCCGCGCCGATGAGGTCGTTCACGAGCTCCGGGGGGGCCTCCGTGATGCCACGCACGGCGGCGTCAAACATCGGCGCGACGAGCGGTTCGATGATCGGCTTCAGCTCGACGCTCGTCAGGATGGCGCTCGTCGGCCGCCCCGAGTGGGCGTCGCGCCCGGTGATCTCGAACTCGGCGGGGGCGGCGCGCGGCGCCACCGTGGCAAGGGCCCGGCGGCAGGCCTGGGCGGTCTCCCGGCTGACGAGGACGTCGCGCTGGCGCACGAGGTAGCTGCGGACCGCCTCATCCAGGTCGTCACCGCCGCGGGCGCACGACGACGAGACGACGATACCGCCGAGGGCGAACACCCCGACATCGGTCGTTCCCGCGCCGACGTCGACGACCATCGACCCGGTCGGCTCGTCGATCGCGATCCCCGCGCCGATCGCGCAGGCGGTGGGATGGGCGATGAACAGCACGTCCCGCGCCCCCGCCCGGCGCACGGCTCGGTCGAGCGCCCGGTTCTGCACGCGGGTCGCGCCGATGTGGGTGCACACGAGGACACGGGGGTGCGATAGGCGCGAGGCCCCGGCGCGGCGCAGCGCCTCGCCGAGGACCTCCTCGACGAGGTCGAGGTCGACGAGCTGGCCGTTGCGCACCGGGTAGCGGACCGCGACGCGTCCGGCGGCGCGGGCCCCGAGGGCGAGCACCTCGGAACCGAAGGCGACGACTCGGCCGGTGTCCTTGTCGACGGCCACGACCGTCGGCTCGTCGACGAGCAGCGTGCCGCCCGCGTCGGCGATCCGGGTCGAGCCCGTCCCGAAGTCGAGGGCGAACTCCGCTGTCAACCTGGTGGTCCGTTCCGCACTGCGCCACATCGTACGGGGGCGCAGCGACCGCAGGGCCCCGGCGAGGCTCTGGCGCCCCGCTGACGACCCTTTCGGGTCGGGGACAATTAGCCTGCGCAGGCGTGACCGTCACTCCGGGCGATTTTGGCGACCCGCTCGACGAGGAGCCCAGCTCGCCGCTGCTGCCCCCCGACGACCGCCTCTGGCGCCACCCGTCCGAGCTCGGCGCGTCCCATTCCGCACTGCCGCTCGACCCCGTCGCCGTCCGGCGGCGCTGGCTGCTCAGCCATCCCACGCGTCGCAGCGCGCTCACCGCCGGGGTCGTCGGGGCGCTGTTGGCGACGGGCGTCGTCGCCCTCGGCACGCACCTCGCCGACTCGATGGAGGGCGCCGGCCGGGCGTCGCGCGACGCCGTTCTCGGTGTCAAGCCGCCGACCGCCATCACCAGGGCCCCGGCATCCGAGCTCAGCCCGGGGCTGGTCGCGAACATCGGCCGGGCCGCCGCGGCGATGGCCACCGTCCAGGTCACCCGCGGCACGAGGAGAACCAGTGTCCTGGGGCTCGTCGTGCGCCCCGACGGGATGATCCTCGTCCCGGCGGCAGGCGTGGCCGGCGCGACGGGTCTCGTCGTGACGCTCGCCAACGACGACGTCTACCTCGGCGACCTCGTCGGCGCCGACGCGCGCAGCGGACTGGCGGTCGTGCACATCAACGGTGCGACCGGGCTCGCGACGGCGTCCCTCTCGGCGGACCTGATGGGGAAGGGATCCTTCGCTCTCGTCGTGACGACGCCCGGCGGCAACGCCTTCTCGCTTGGCACCGTCCGTGACCTCTACGTCTCGCCACTCGTCGGCGGCCACCGGCTCGTCGGCGCGCTCGCCACCGACCTCCCCGCCAGTGACGGTCGCTCAGGGAGCCCGCTCCTTGGATCGACCGGTGTCGTCGAGGGCATCGTCACGGGCGCGACGAGGATGGGCGCGGTCGTCGCCCCGACCTGGCTCGCCGCCGCGGTCGCCGACGAGCTGATGGCCAACGGGCACGTGACCCACGGTTGGCTCGGACTCGAGGGCACGACCACCACGGCCGGCCCGGCCGGCGTGCGCGTCGTGACCGCCCCCCCCAAGGGGGCCCTCGGGCGGGCGGGCGTCGTGCCCGGCGACGTCATCGTCTCGCTCGACCGCACGCCCGTGACCTCGCTTGACGAGCTGCAGGCCCGGCTCTACGTGCTCTCGCCGGGGACCCGCGTCTCGGTCGGCGTCGTCGACGGCCCCGTCCGCTCGGTCCGCTCCGTCGTCCTCGGCGCGACGCCGCACTCGTAACCGGGCCCCAAGCCGCCCGGTCGCCGCGGCCCCCGGCGACCCCTCGAGCCGGATGTCGGCCTAGATTCGTCGCGTGGACTCAGGATCCTCGGGCGATTTCGGCGGCTTCCTCCCAGGGCTGCTCGGTGACCTCCTCCGTCTCATGCACACCGACGAGCCGCTGCAGTGGGATCTCGCCGTGCAGCTCGCCCTCAATGTCGCCTCCGACGGCCAACCCGAGCCGAACGTCGACCCCATCCAACGGATCCGGATCGAGGAGCTTGCCCGCATCGCCGAACTCCAGGTCGGCGACGTCACCGGCATGCCGACGACGCTGAGCGGCCGTCCCGTCTCCGTCGTCGCCGCCGGCCCCGCCGAGTGGGCGCGGCGCAGCCTCGAGTCCTGGCGGCCGCTCATCGAGGAGTACGCCGCGGCGATCCGCCCCCCGGCCGGCGGTGAAACGCCCGGCGAGGCCGACGGCGAAGAGGCCGGTCTCGGAGCTCTGATGGAGAAATGGGCCGCCGCGATGGCGCCGGCGATGATCGCCCTCCAGGTCGGCTCCATCATCGGCCACCTCGCCCGCCGCACGCTCGGCCAGTACGAGCTGCCCCTGCCGCGGGTCGCGAGCGACGAGATCGTCGTCGTCGCGTCGAACGTCGCCGCCTTCGCCTCGGACTGGAGCCTCGAGCTCGACGACGTGACGATGTGGCTTGCGGCCCACGATCTCGCGGCGCACGCCGTGCTCTCCCGACCCCATGTGCGCCAACGACTCCAGGCGCTCCTCGTCGCGCACGCGGCGAGCTTTCGGCCCGACCTGTCGGCCCTCGAACAGCGCTTCGGCGAGGCGGGACTCGGCGACCTCGGGGACCTCGGGGACCTCGGGCGCCTGCTCGGAGACCCGGCGGCGCTCGCCGAACCGGCGGACACGCCCGAGCTGCGCCGGGTCCGCGGCGAGCTGGCGGCCCTCACGTCGGCCTTCGCTGGCTACGTCGAGTGGGTGACGGACTGCGTCGCCGCCCGCTCGATCGGCGAACGCCGGCCGGTGGCCGAGGCGCTGCGACGCCGCCGGGTCGAGCGCTCGGACGACGAACGGGCGGCCGAGATGCTCTTCGGGCTCCGCCTCGACCAGGAGGCGCTCGACCGGGGCGAGGCGTTCGTGCGGGGGGTCGTCGAACGCGGCGGCGACGCCGAGCTGGGCAAGCTCTGGACCAGCGAGGCGAACCTGCCGACGCCGGCCGAGGTCGACGCCCCCGGTCTGTGGATCGCGCGGGTCAACCTGCCCGCGGACGCCGCCGACTGAGCCCGGCGGGCGCCCTCAGGACTTGCTCAGCGCGGGCTCCTCGGGGATGCCGAGGTCCCACTCCAGAAGCAGGTTCTCCCGCTCGGCGTCGCGCACGACGCGCTCGCGGTTGCGCCGGAACTGCGGGTCGTGCGGGGGGAGCAGCACCAGACGGGCGAGCGCGCGCTCGCGGAACGCCTCGATCACCGGCCGCTCGCCGAACTCCGACTCGATCTCCCAGTGGGGTGCCACCGGGCCGAGGTAGACGACGCGCACGTGCCCGCGGGGGGGCTCCGGCGGCGTCTCAGCTGGCCCGCTCAACGGCGTCGTCATCGGCACTCCTCCGGTTGGTGACCCGAGTCTATCGACGGCCCGGCCCCCGCCCCGGACGGCGCCGGGCGCGCGAGATGACACGAGATCAACGAACCTGTGAAGACTCTAAGAATTCCCCGTAACGCGACTGATTTCGCCCGGGCCGGGTGTAGCGTCCACGCGCAAGCCCACGTGGGCGGGAGAATTGGGGCCGTGGATGCCCCGGGGGCCGCCCGGCAGGGCGGAGGGTGGTGGCGGATGGAATTCGAGTGGATGACGAGGGGCAAGTGCCGGATGCTCCCGCCCGCAACCTTCTTCCCGAGCGACGGCGTCGGGGTCGACGTGGCCCGGCGGATCTGTGCTGACTGCCCCGTGAAATCGCCCTGTCTTGAGTACGCGATGGCGAACCACATCGACCACGGTGTCTGGGGCGGCACCTCCGAGCGCGAACGGCGGCGCCTCGCCCGCGGTCGGCGGCATCTCACCGTCGTCCAGTCGCACTAGCGGGCACCCTCGCCGGGGGCGGGCCCGCGGACTTGCTCGAGTGCGTCGTCAACCTCAGCGAGGGCCGTGACCGCACCTGGCTCGATGCCTGCGCGGCCAATCTGGGCCCGGCCCTTCTCGACCTGCACGCCGACCCGTGGCACCACCGGTCGGTCTTCACGCTCGCCGGCCCGGCGGTCGAGGCGATCACCCGCCGTCTCGCAACCGCGGCCATCGCCCACCTCGACCTCACCCACCACGAAGGGGTCCACCCCCGCGGCGGCGTCGTCGACGTCGTGCCGTTCGTGCCCCTCGGCGCCGAAGGGTTGCGGCCCGACGGGGATCTCAGCGCCGCGCTCGCAGCCCGCGACCGCTTCGCCCGCTGGGCGGGGGACGGGCTCGGGATCCCCTGCTTTTGCTACGGCCCGGAGCGCGCGCTGCCCGATATCCGCCGGCACGCCTTCCGGGATCTGCGACCGGATACCGGACCGGACCGCCCCCACCCGACGGCCGGGGCGATCTGCGTCGGGGCCCGCCCGGCCCTCGTCGCCTACAACCTGTGGCTCGCCGATCCCGATCTCGCCCAGGCGAGACGGATCGCCGCGGCACTGCGCTCGGCCGAGGTGCGCGCGCTCGGCCTCACCGTCGGTGGCGAGGTCCAGGTCTCCTGCAACCTCGTGGCACCCTGGCGCGTCGGTCCCGCCGAGGTCTTCGACCAGGTCGAAAACAGCGCGCGCATCGCCAGGGTGGAACTCGTCGGGCTCGTCCCGGAAAAGGTCCTGGCCGCGATTCCCCGCCAGCGTTGGGGGTCGCTCGGACTCGGCGAGCGCTCGACCATCGAGGCGCGCCTCGCCGGGGCAGGTATTGGATTTTCCAACTAGGACGCGGCAACCTCGCGGTTCTCGAGCAAGCGCGCCCGGCGCACACGACGGCGTTCCCGTTCGCTCATCCCGCCCCAGATGCCGAACTTCTCAGAGTTCGCGATCGCGAACTCAAGACACTCGATGCGCACCACGCAACCGCGACAGACTTCCTTCGCCTCCCGGGTCGACGAACCCCGCTCGGGGAAGAAGAGCTCCGGGTCGACCCCCATGCAGTTCGCCCGCGCCTGCCACGCGCGGGCACTTTCAGCTATGAGCGCTTGGATGTCCACCGACACCCCCTTGGCGTCCGCCACTCAGTGCGAGTCGCAGCCGTGAAATTACACGGTTGTATTATGATGACGCCCAGCTCAGCGAGATGCAAGGCCTAATCCTGAGTCTGTTGCCACCGGCTTCCCGGCCCCCTTGGTCCCTTTTTCACACCCACGCGCCGGCGAGCGCGTGGAAGGATGAGCGGGTTGTCTTGGCGCTCGCGCCGTCGCCATCGGCGCGCGGCGACGAGGCGTTGGCGAGGCTCGGCATGACGCAAGGCGAGAAGCGAAAGTGACCGCCGTCGGGCAGACGACGCGAGCGCCCGAGCCGGTCCCCCTGCGGATCGGCGGCGTGCGCGCCGGCCCGGGGCGCACGGTCGTGCTGCGCCGCGACCGCTGGTGGATGCAGCCCGCGGCGACGGCAGCCGGCCTGCTCGCCTTCGTCGCCTATTCCACCTGGGCGGCCTTTCGCAACGGCAACTACTACGCCGGCGGCGTCGGGCGCGACTACCTCTCGCCCTTCTACTCGCCGTGTCTCACGCACAACTGCCACGGCTACGTCTGGGGGCCGATCACCGGCTCTTGGTGGGAGGTCTCCCCCGCCCTCCTCATCCTCATCTTCCCATTGGGGTTCCGGCTCACCTGCTACTACTACCGCAAGGCCTACTACCGCTCGTTCTGGCTCGCGCCCCCCACCTGCGGCATCGCCGACGCCGGGTCGACGAACCCCGGTGGGCCGCGGGCCCGCTACACCGGCGAGACGCGCTTCCCACTCGTTCTGCAGAACCTCCACCGCTACTTCTTCTACGTCGCTGTCTTGTTCGCCGGGATCCTCACCTGGGACGCCATCGCCGCCTTCCGCTTCGCCGACGGGGTGGGCGTCGCCGTCGGCACGCTCGTGCTCACCGTGAACGCCGTGCTGATCTGGGCCTACACCCTCGGCTGCCACGCCTGCCGCCACCTGTGCGGCGGCAACCAGCGAGCGCTCTCGCAGGCACCGGTCAGGCGCTGGTTCTGGCGGAACGTGTCGGGGAGGTTGAACCCGCACCACCAGCTGTTCGCCTGGCTGTCGCTCTTCTGGATCGGCTTCACCGACTTTTACATCTGGCTCGTCGCGACCGGCACGGTCCACGACCCGAGGATCTTCTGATGAGCGACTACGAGACCCACACCTTCGACGTGCTCGTGATCGGGGCCGGAGGGGCGGGGCTGCGCGCCGCCGTCGAGACTGAGGCAGCCGGCGCCACCACCGCCGTCGTCTGCAAGTCGCTGCTCGGCAAGGCGCACACCGTGATGGCCGAGGGCGGCATCGCCGCGGCGCTCGGCAGCGTCTGGCCCGAGGACAGCTGGCAGGTGCACTTCCGCGACACGATGCGCGGCGGCAAGATGCTCAACAACTGGCGCATGGCCCAGCTCCACGCGCAGGAGTCGCCCGACCGCGTCCTCGAGCTCGAGAGCTGGGGGGCGCTCTTCGACCGCACGCCCGACGGGCGGATCCTGCAACGCGACTTCGGGGGACACCGCTACGCCCGTCTCGCCCACGTCGGCGACCACACCGGCCTCGAGATGATCCGGACGCTCCAGGACCGCGCCGTCGCCGCCGGCATCGAGGTCTTCATGGAGTGCAAGATCATCCGGCTGCTGACCGACCCCTCCGGCGCGGTCTGCGGGGCGCTCGGGCTATGGCGGGAATCCGGCCAGTTCGTCGTGTTCCACGCCAAGGCGGTGATCCTCGCCTCGGGCGGCATCGGCAAGACGTGGAAGTTCACCACGAACTCCTGGGAAGGCACGGGTGACGGGCACGCCCTCGCACTGTGGGCCGGTGCCGAGCTCGTCGACATGGAATGCATCCAGTTCCACCCCACCGGGATGATCTGGCCGGCCTCGGCCCGCGGACTCCTCGTCACCGAGGCCGTGCGCGGCGACGGCGGGATCCTGAAGAACCGCGACGGCGAGCGCTTCATGTTCTCCTACATCCCCGAGTACTACGCCGACGAGACCGCCGACACGATCGAGGAGGCCGACAAGTGGTACGACGACAAGACATTCCGGCGGCCCCCGGAGCTCCTGCCGCGTGACGAGGTCGCCCGGGCGGTCAACGCCGAGGTGAAGGCGGGCCGCGGCTCGCCCCACGGCGGCGTCTACCTCGACATCGCCTCGCGCCGCTCGCCCGAGTACATCCGCCGGCGACTGCCGTCGATGTACCAGCAGTTCAAAGAGCTCGCCGACGTCGACATCACGACCCAGATGATGGAGATCGGCCCGACATGCCACTACGCGATGGGCGGCGTGCGCGTCGAGGCCGACACCGAGGCCTCGACGGTCCCCGGACTCTTCGCCGCAGGCGAGGTGGCGGGTGGCATGCACGGCGCCAACCGCCTCGGCGGCAACTCGCTCTCGGACCTTCTGGTGTTCGGCCGGCGAGCCGGCATCGGCGCCGTCGAGTACGCACGGGGCCTTCAGCACCCTCCCGTGCCCGATCCGGGCGAGGTGGAGGCAGCCGCGGCCGCGGCGCTGGGATTCTTCGACCACGGCGGGCCAGAGAACCCCTACGCGGTCCACCAGGACCTGCAGGAGGCGATGCAGTCGCTCGTCGGCATCATCCGCACCGAGGCCGACCTCGTACGCGCCGTCGAGCTCCTCGACGAGCTGGACGGGCGGGCGCGGGCGGTCGCCGTCGAGGGCCCCCGGCAGTTCAACCCGGCCTGGCACCTCGCCCTCGACCTGCAGTCGATGCTCGCCGTCGCCCGCGCGACGACGCTGGCGGCGATCGCCCGGCGCGAGAGCCGCGGCGGCCACACCCGCGACGACTACCCGGACCCGGATCCTGAGCACTTCGGGAAGCTGAACATGGTCGTGCGCCTCGACAAGGGCACGGTCACGGTGACGGAGCGGCCGATCCCGCCGATGCCCGACGAGCTCGCCGCCCTCCTCGCGGCCGAACGCTGATGACGCCGCACGCCGATACCCCCACCACCGGGGGGACCGGCGCGCCCCCGACCGTCACGCTCGCCATCTGGCGGGGCGACGCCGGGGGCGGGGCGTTCCGCGACTACACGGTGAGGGCGATCGAGGGCGAGGTCGTCCTCGACGTCGTCCACCGCATCCAGGCCGAGCTCGCCGGGGACCTCGCGGTGCGCTGGAACTGCAAGGCCGGCAAGTGCGGCTCGTGTTCGGCTGAGGTGAACGGCAAGCCGCGCCTCATGTGCATGACGCGGATGAGTACGCTCGACACCACCGCGCCGATCACCATCTCGCCGATGCGCGCCTTCCCTGTCATGCGGGACCTCGTGACGGACGTCTCCTACAACTTCGCCGTCGCGCGCCGGATCCCGCCGTTCGCGCCCGGGCCCCCCACAGGCGACGGCACCTACCGGATGGCGCAGTTCGACGTCGACCGGGCCCAGGAGTTCCACAAGTGCATCGAATGCTTCCTGTGTCAGAACGTCTGCCACGTCATCCGCGACCACGAGGAGAACAAGCCCCGCTACGCGGGACCCCGTTTCTTCGTCCGGGTGGCCTCCCTCGAGATGCACCCGCTCGACACGCTCGACCGTCGGCAACTCCTCCGGACCGAGCTCGGGTTGGGGCTGTGCAACATCACGAAGTGCTGCACCGAGGTCTGCCCCGAGCACATCCACATCACAGACAACGCGATCATCCCGCTGAAAGAGCGCGTCGTCGACGCCGCCTACGACCCCGTCGCCTGGCTCGGGCGGAAGATCCTGCGGCGGGCGCGCCCGACGCCCGCCGCCGAAGCCGCGGCGTCGTCGCCCGCCCAACAGCACAACGAGGTGATCGTCACCGACCCGCCAGCCGTGTCGGGAGACTGACCGGCGTGCTCGAGTTCCTCTCGGCGGAATGGTTCGCCCGCTTCGCGGCCGAGCTCGCCCGGGTCAAGCCGGTCGCGGGCGCGCCGCCGCTCGCCCTCGGCCAGGTCGTGACGGGCGCGCCGCAGGGTGACGTCGCCTACACGGTCCTCGTCGACGACGAGCGGGCCGAGCTCGTCCTCGGCTCGACCGACCGGGCCGCCGTCACGCTCGTCGAGGACTGGACGACCGCCCGGGCGATCGCCGCCGGAAGCCCGGTCTCCGAGTTGCTCGCCGCCGGCCGGATCACCCTGCTCGGGGATGCCAACGCGCTCCTCGCCGGCCAGGCCCAGTTCGAGGTGCTCAACGCCGCGCTGGACGCACTCCAGGCGGAGACGAGGACTTGACGGCAAGGCAAGAGTCATGATCGTCGCCAAGGGCCTCTCGCAGTCGAAGAGGGCGGGGGCCGATGCTCGCCGGGAGGCGTGGTTCGCCGCCGAGTCCCACATCACCGCCTCGCCCTGATTCAAGGCGCCCGCTGGAGAAATCCTGACGGGCTGCGCCGGGGCGAACTAGCCGAGGAGCGCGGCCGCCTCGTCGCGCTCCGCGACGAGCTCCGCGGCTGACGCCATGATGCGGGACGTCGCGAAGGCGCTGTGCTCGAGGCCCTCGACAACGTGCCATGTCCTGCTGTCCGAGCGCACGGGGAAGCCGAACTGCAGGCCCTCGGGGATGTCGTACTCACCTCGTGAGACGACGCCGAGCGAGCACCAGTCGCCCGGTGGCGTCGGATCGATGAGGCTCTTGAACGAGCCGATCGCCGCGTGGGCGGCAGACGCCGCCGACGAGCCGCCGCGGGCGGCGATAACCACGGCTCCACGGCCCTGGATCATCCGGAGGAACGGGCCCTGCAGCCACTCCTCGTCGTCGATGATCTTCTGGACGGACTCCCCGTCAATGAGGGCGTTCTCGTAGTCCGGGAACTGCGTCGTCGAGTGGTCCCCCCACGAGGCGAGCCGCGTCACGGCCCGGGGGGGGCGGCCTGCCTTGCGGGCGAGCTGTGTCCTCGCGCGGTTCTCGTCGAGCCGCGTCATCGCGAACCACCGGTCAGGGGGCACCGACGGGGCGGCCGTGCGGGCGATGAGGCAGTTCGTGTTGCACGGGTTGCCGACGACGAGGACCCGCACGTCGCTGGCCGCGTGTTCGGCGACGGCGCGGCCCTGCGGGGCGAAGATGCGGCCGTTCACGCCGAGAAGGTCTCGCCGCTCCATGCCCGGCTTGCGGGGGATCGAGCCCGCGAGGAAGGCGTAGGAGGCCCCCTCGAAGGCGACCCCGAGGTCAGCCGTCGTCTCCACGTCGTTGAGCAGCCCGAAACAGCAGTCGTCGAGCTCCATGACGATGCCCTCGAGCGTCTTCATCGCCGGCTCGATCTCCAACAGCCGCAGGTTGATCGGCTGGTCGGGCCCGAACAGGGCCCCCGCCGCCAGCCGGAACAGCAGTGCGTAGCCGATGTTGCCGGCCGCACCGGTCACCGTGACCGTCACCGGGCGCCTGGCGTGGTGCTCTGCTGGACCCGCCATCAATCCGAGGCTAACGGCAGCCCCGCACGATCAGGTCGATGGTGTCTCCTGCTCGCGAGCCCCGGACCGCTTAGAGGCGCTCGACGATCGCGCTGGCGAACTCGCTCGTGCGGACCTCGTGGACGCCCACCATCTGGCGGGCGAAGTCATAGGTCACGATCTTGTCGGCGATCGTCGCCTCTAAAGCCCGCACGATGTCGGCGGCGGCCTCGTACCAGCCGATGTGCTCGAACATCATCACGCCCGAGAGCAGGAGCGAGCCGGGGTTCACCTTGTCCTGCCCGGCGTACTTCGGCGCCGTGCCGTGAGTCGCCTCGAACACCCCGTGGCCGGTCACGTAGTTGATGTTGCCGCCCGGGGCGATGCCGATCCCGCCGACCTGGGCGGCGAGCGCGTCGGAGAGGTAGTCGCCGTTCAGGTTCGTCGTCGCGATGACGTCGAACTCGTCGGGGCGGGTGAGCACCTGCTGGAGTGTGATGTCGGCGATGGTGTCTTTCACGAGGATCCTCGCCCCGGGATCCCCCTGGCAGTCCTCCCAGGAGACGGCCAAGTCGGCGAACTCGGCGGCGACGAGCTCGTAGCCCCACGCCCGGAAGGCGCCCTCCGTGAACTTCTGGATGTTGCCCTTGTGCACGAGCGTCACGCTCCGGCGGTGGTGGGCGACGGCGTACTGCAGCGCCGCCCGCACGAGACGCTGCGAGGCGGTCCGCGAGATCGGCTTGATCCCGATCCCGGAATCGGCTGCCACGTCCCAGCCGAAGTTGGCGGCCAGCCACTCGATGAGCCGCTTGGCCCCGGCGGAGCCCTCTTCGAGCTCGAGGCCGGCGTAGACGTCCTCGGTGTTCTCTCTGAAGATCACCACATCGACGCGCTCGGGGTGCCGGACGGGCGAGGGCACGCCCGGGAACCACCGCACCGGCCGCAGGCAGACGTAGAGGTCGAGCATCTGGCGCAGCGCGACGTTGAGCGAGCGAATGCCCCCGCCGACCGGCGTCGTAAGCGGCCCCTTGATCCCGATCAGGTGGTCCCGGAAAGCGGCGACGGTCTCCTCGGGAAGCCAGCTCCCGGTCTCCCGGTACGCCTTCTCCCCGGCGAGGACCTCTTTCCAGGCGATCCGCTTGCCGTGCTTTCGGGCCGCGGCGTCGAGGACGGACCGCGCGGCGGGCCAGATGTCGACCCCCGTGCCGTCACCTTCGATGTAAGGGATGATCGGCTCGTCGGGCACCAGGAGCCGACCGTCCGCCGACTTCGTGATCTTGCCGGGCATGGCCGGAGCCTACCGTCGCGCCCTGCCGGCACCCCGGCGAGGGGGGGCGGTCAGGCGCGCCTCGGCGCGAGCCCGAGGTTCTCGCAGATGGCGATCGTGGCGCTGACCTGGTTCATCGTGTAGAAGTGCAGCCCCGGGACGCCCTGGGCGATGAGGTCACGGCACAGCTCCGTCGCGATCTCGATCCCGGCGGCGCGCACCGCCTCCGGGTCGGGCGCCGCTGCCTCTATCCGCGCCGTCACCTCGGCCGGGATGGCGGCGCCGGACAGCTCCGCCATGCGGGCGATAGACCTCATGTTCGTGATCGGCATGATCCCCGGGATGACCGGCTTGTCGACCCCGAGAGCACCGAGGTCCTCGACCAGGCGCAGGTAGTCGGCGACCCGGAAGAAGAACTGCGTGATCGCGAAGTCGGCGGCGGCGAGCTTGGCGGCGAGATGACGCCGGTCGCTCGCCAGGTCGGGGGCGGCGGGATGGCCCTCGGGGTGGGCGGCGACGGCGACGCAGAACGGCCCCACCGATTTCACGAGCTCGACGAGATCGACGGCGTGGGCGAGATCGCCTGCCTCGAACGGCGCCGGCACGTCACGGGGCGGATCGCCCCGCACGGCGAGCACGTTTTCCACGCCGGCCGCGGCGTAGCGCTCGAGGATCTCGACGAGCTCGCCGCGGCGGTGCGCGAAGCATGCGAGGTGCGCCATCGGCGTCGTCTGTCCCTGCTGGTGGATCTCGACGACGAGCTCGTGGGTCCGGTCGCGCGTCAAACCCGCGGCGCCGTAGGTGATCGAAGCGAACGTCGGGCGCAGCTCGTACAGGCGCGGCAGTGACAGGCGCAGGTGTGCGAGTGCCTCCGGCGTCTTCGGCGGCCACAGCTCGATGGAGAGCGAACTCGCACGCCGCAACAGCGCGTCGATGCGGGCCATGACGGGCAAGTCTCGCAGCAGCGCCCCGGGCGCGCGCAATCCGGCGACCCAGAGGACGGCCTGCATCGCCAGGGACGCGCCTTTCCCGACCCGCTACCGTCACGACGTGCCGAAAGCCTTCCGCGTGCTCGCCGAGCGGGATTTCGCCCTGCTGTGGGGCGGTCAGACGGCGTCGATCATCGGCGACGGCGTCTTCACTGTCGCGCTCGCCCTCGAGACCCTGCGGGTGAGCGACCACGCCAGCACGCTCTCGTACGTCATCGCGGCCCGGGTCGCGCCGACGGTCCTTCTGCTGCTCGTCGCCGGGGCCGTCGTCGACCGTCTGCCGCGGCGGTTCACGGTCCTCACGGCCGATGTCGTGCGCGGCCTCGCCATCGCCGCCCTCGCCGCCCTCGTCGTCGCCCACGCGCTCACCATCACGGACCTCATCGCCATCTCAGCCGCCGTCGGCGCGGCCGACGCCTTCTTCTTCCCCGCCTACCAGGCCATCATCCCGGAAATCGTGCCGTCGGCCCTGTACCTCGAGGGCAACGCCTTCAACAGTGCCAGCCAGGTCCTCGGGGGGGCACTCATCGGCCCGGCGATCGGCGGGATGCTGATCGCGGCCTTCGGCGCGGCGCCCGCCTTCGCCGTCGACGCGGCAAGCTTTTTCGCCAGCGCCCTCTGTGTCGCGGCGATGCGCGCCCGGCCGGCACCGAAGCCCTCGGGCAAGTCGATGCTCGCCGACGCGCGCGCCGGGCTGCGCTGGACGAGGTCGCAACCCTGGCTGTGGTGGACGATCCTCGCCGCCTCGGTCGGCAACTTCGCGGCCTTCGCGCCCACCCAGGTCCTGCTCCCACTCCTCATCCGCAACACCCTCCACCAGGGTCCGACGCAGTACGGGCTGGTGTTCGCCGCCGCCGGGCTCGGCGGTGCCACCGCCTCGGTCGTCGCCATCCGGTTCGGTTCACCCCGCCGGCGCGTGACCGTCATGTGGGCCGGCTGGGCGACGGGCGCCGTGGCCATCACGGGAATGGGCCTCGCACCGGACGTGCTGGTGGTCGCCGCCCTCGGCGCCGTCGCCTTCGGGCTGCTGCAGTACGGCGGGATGCTCTGGAACACGATGATGCAGCAGCTCGTGCCGCCCGAGATGCTGGGACGCGCCTCCTCGGTCGACTGGCTGCTGTCGATGTGCCTCTCCCCCGTCGGCATCCTCGTCGCCGGGATCGCGGCGGCCTCGATCGGGGTGCGCGCGACGCTCATAGCCGGCGGCCTCATCTCGGCCGCGATGGCCTGGGTCGTCTTCCTGCCGGGCGTGCGGGACCCCGAACGGCAGCTTGCCGCCCCCGCCGGCGCCCCGGGATCCGGCGCCGACGACCCACAGGCCGCCGGCTCCTGAAAGGGCGCGCGACGGTCAGGTCGCGGCGAGGCCCACCTTGCGCCGCGGCCGGCCGAAGCGCATCTGGAGCGCGATTGCGGCCGAGATCACCGCGGCCCACGCGCACCACACCGAGGCGAATCCGTCGATCGTCAAGTTGGCGATCGTCACGACGGCGATCAGGTTGGCGACGCCGAAGATGACGATCCACCGGTTGCTCGACAGGAGCACCGCCCCGCAGGTCGCCAGCACGTAGAGCCCGACGAAGATCCCACCGTCACTGAGGTGGACGCTGTAGGCGAGGTGGTAGGGGCGCATCACCACGGTCATCGGCCCGCGCACCATCGCCGCCAGCAGCACGCCCCCGACGACGGTGCCGACGACGGCGAGGCAGGTCGCGAGGCGTCTTCGCCAGCGCGACGGCTCGATCGCCGCCACCGCGACCGGCACGAAGATCGGCAGGAAGACGAAGGCCACAATGAGGTAGATCCACAGTGCCGCCCTCCCGAGGCCCGAGGAGACGTGACCCTGCAGGCTGAACCAGATGACCGCCTCCACGATCTGGTGCGCGCCGAACACCACCGGCAGGGTCGCCAGGGCGAGGTGGCTGGGGCGTCGGTCGATGTGCCGGATGGCGTCGACGCCGATCCCGCAGATGACGGCACCCCCGATGAGATCAGCCTGAGGCGAGAAGCACATAGCAGCAAACTATCTCCTCGGACCCGCGACCTGGAACGATGTTCGCCGCCCGCTCGGCGGCGGAGGCCTTCGCTACCGGTTGGCGTCGAGCCGGCGCTGCGCGGCGCGTACCGCGTTCTCCAGCAGCATCGCCCGGGTCATCGGCCCGACCCCGCCGAGCCGGGGGGTCATCCACCCGGCGACCTCGGCGACGTCCTCGTCGACGTCGGAGAGCAGCTTGCGCCCCTCCCACGACGTCCCGGCGCCCACGACGGCGGCTCCCGGCTTCACCATGTCCGCTGTCACGATGCCGGCATGACCGGCAGCGGCGACGACGATGTCTCCCTGCCGCACATAGGAGGCGAGGTCACCGACCCCGGTGTGGACCACGGTCACGGCGGCGTTGCAACCGGGCCGCTTCAGGGCCAGCAGCAGGGCGAGTGGGCGGCCGATCGTGAGACCGCGCCCGATGACGACGACGTGCTTGCCCTCGACCGGCACGCCGTAGTGGGCGAGGAGGGCGACAATCCCGGCCGGCGTGCACGGCAGCGGGCCCTCGACTCCCATCACCAACCGGCCGAGGTTCACCGGGTGGAGGCCGTCGACATCCTTGTCGGGGTCGACGGAGAGCAACGTCGCGAACTCGTCGAGCGCTTCGGGCAGCGGGACCTGGACAAGGAAGGCGTCGACGGCGGGATTGGCGTTGAACCGGCGAACCGCCGCCAACAGTTCCTCCGCACTCGTGGCCGATCCCAGGTGTTCGTGGATCGACTCGATGCCGACCTTGGCGCAGTCCTCGTGCTTCAGCGCCACGTAGCGCGCGCTCGCCGGATCGTCGCCGACGAGGATCGTGCCGAGACCCGGCTGGACGCCGTGGGCGCGCAGGCGCGCGACCTCGGCGTTGACCTCTTCCCGCATCAGTTCGGCGAGCGCCTCGCCGTCGAGCACCTTGGCCGTCATCCCAGGCACCTCCCGCGCTCCCCGGTGCCCCCGCGGCACACCGCGCGCCGCACCGACCGCACCAGCCACACGCCGGTCACGATAGGCGCCAGGCGGCGGTGCACCGGCGCCCGGATCAAGCGGTCAGTGCCGAAAGTGCCGTTCGCCCGTCAGGAGCATCGCGATCCCCCGCTCGTTCGCCGCGGCGATCACCTCTTCGTCGTGCAGGGAGCCGCCCGGTTGGACGACGACCGTCACGCCGGCGTCGCAGACGGCATCGAGGGCGTCGCGGAACGGGAAGAAGGCGTCGCTGGCGCCGGCCCCGCCGACGGCGCGTCCGGCGGCCTTCTCGCCGGCGAGCCGCGCCGAGTCCCGCCGGTTCTGCTGGCCGCACCCCACCCCCACGATCTGGCCGTCCCTCGCGAGCACGATCGCGTTCGAGGTGGTCCGAGCGCAGACGAGCCACGCCAGCTCGGCGTCCGCGATCTCATCCGCCGTCGGCTGGCGGTCGGTGACGACACGCCACGCCCCGGCCTCCACCACTGCCTTGTCCCTTTCCTGGACGAGGAAGCCGCCGGAGAACTGCCGGAAAGCGAGCGGGCCGACGGTCGGCACCGGCGCCGAGAGCACCCGCATGTTCTTCCGCCGGGTGGCGAACAGCGCGAGCGCCTCGGGCTCATAGCCGTAGGCGACGAGGACATCGGCGAGCGGGCTGGCGACGATCGTCTCGGCGAGGGCCTCGTCGATGGTGCCGGGGATCGCGACGATGCCCCCGAAGGCGGACACCGGGTCGGCCTCGAAGGCGCGCCGGTACACGGTCGCCAGTTCCCCCCCGACGGCAACGCCACAGGGGTTGGCGTGCTTCACGATGACGACCGCGACCTCCGGCGCCTCGAGGGCGAGCACGTCGTGGCAGAGCAGCCAGGCGGCCTCGGCGTCGAGGAGGTTGACGTACGACAGCTCCCGCCCGCCGTGCTGGGTGACCTTCCCCCACCAGTCGTCGCCGCTCCCCACCCGGTGGTAGCGGGCACCGCGCTGGTGCGGGTTCTCCCCGTAGCGGAGCTCCTCAGCCCGCACGAGTGCGAGGCCGATCGCGGCGGGCAACCCCACCGGCTCGGTGTCCGCCGAGGCGAACCAGGCAGTGATGGCGGCGTCGTAGGCGGCGGTGTGGGCGAAGGCCCGCTCGGCGAGGCGACGACGGGTCGCGGCGCTCACGCTGCCACCGGCCCGGATCTCCTCGAGCACGGGCCCGTAGTCGGCCGGGTCGACGACGACGGCGACGTGGGCGTGGTTCTTGGCCGCGGCCCTGACCATCGTCGGCCCGCCGATGTCGATCATCTCGACCGAGGGCGACGCCCAGAAGGGGTACAGGTTGCACACGACGAGGTCGATCGGCGTGATCCCACGCGTGGCTAGGTCCTCGAGATGCGAGGGCTTGGCGCGGTCGGCGAGGATCCCGCCGTGGATCGCGGGGTGGAGCGTCTTCACCCGGCCGTCGAGCATCTCCGGCGCCCCCGTCACCTCGGCGACGTCGCGGTGCGCGATGCCGGCCTTGTCCAGTTCCGCCGAGGTCCCGCCGCTCGCGATGAGCTCCCAGCCGAGCTCGTCGAGGCCCCGCGCCAACCCGACGAGGCCCTCCTTGTCGTAGACGGAAAGCAGTGCCCTCATCGCCGCCCCCTCTCATCAGTCGTTGCCCCGGTCCCGTCCGGCGCCGCGCCGATCGAGGCGATGAACGCCCGGATCGTCGCCGGATACAGGCGCCGTTCGACCCCTTTGATGCGCTCGTGCAAGGTCGCCTCCGTATCGCCGGGGTAGACGGGCACGCGCTCCTGGGCGAGGATCGGGCCGTCGTCGACCTCGCTCGTCGCGAGGTGCACCGTGCAACCCGTCGCCGTCTCGCCGGCCGCCAGCACCATCGGCACGGCGTGCCAGCCCCTGTACGCCGGCAGGAGCGACGGGTGGGTGTTGAGGACGCGGCCTTCGAAGACGGGGAAGAAGGCGGGGCCGAGCACGGTCGCGAACCCCGCCATCGCGACGGTGCCGACGCGGTGCGCCGCGAGCGCCTCGACGAGCGCCACCGTGTAGGCCTCCCGGTCGAACGACGCCGAGAAGTCCCGCCGTTCGACAGCCGCGACCGGGATCTGCGCCGCCTCGGCGATCTGGACCGCCCGGCACGGCCGGTCGACCCCGACGACGACGATCGGCAGTCCCGCGGCGATCAGCGCCTCGAGGATCGTCCCGGTCCCCGAGGCGAGCACGGCGAGGCGACGGCGCGGGTCTTCCGCCACCGTCCCGTGCGCCGGCTCAGGCGAGGCCACGGACGACTCTCACCATCAGCTCGCCGGCCTCGGAGGGGTTGCGCGCGACGCGCGCGCCGCACGCCTCGAGCGCCGCGATCTTGGCCTGCGCCGTCCCGGTATGGCCCGAGACGATCGCCCCGGCGTGGCCCATCGTCCGGCCGGGCGGGGCCGTCACCCCGGCGATGTAGGCGACGACCGGTTTCGTCATCGACTCGGCGATGAACCGGGCGGCCAGCTCCTCGTCGGACCCGCCGATCTCGCCGATCAGCATCACCGCTGCCGTCTCGGGATCGTCCTCGAAAGCGGCGAGCACGTCGGTGAACGACGTCCCGGGAACCCGGTCGCCACCGATCCCGACGCAGGTCGTCTGGCCGACGCCCTGCTGGGACAGCTCGTGCAGCGCCTGGTAGGTGAGGGTGCCCGAGCGCGACACGATGCCGACGGGGCCGCCCGGCAGGGCGATCTCCCCGGCGGTGATGCCGATGTTGCACTTGCCGGGTGAGATCACGCCGGGGCTGTTCGGCCCGATGAGCCGGCAGCCCGGGTACTCCCGCCGCAAAAGGTTGTAGAGCAGCGCCTCATCCTTGGCGGGGATGTGTTCGGTGATGCAGACCACGAGGGCGATCCCGGCCGCGGCGGCCTCGAGGACGGCACTGGGCGCGCCGAGCCGGGGAACGGCGACGAAGCTCGCGTTCGCCCCCGTCGCGGCGACCGCCCCGGCGACGGTGTCGAAGATCGGGATCCCCGCGAGGGAGCCGCCCCCCTTGCCCGGCGTGACCCCCGCGACCACCTTCGTACCGTAGGCGCGGTTGCGAAGCCCGTGGAAACTCCCCTGGCTCCCCGTCAGGCCCTGCACGACCACGAGCGTGTTCTCGTCGGCGAAGATGCTCATCGGCCGGCTCCCGCCGCCAGCTCGACGGCGCGCTGGGCGGCCGCGAGCATCGTCGGTGCCATGACCAGTCGGTCCGACAGGTGGGGCTCGAGGAGCGCGTGCGCCGCGGCGGCGTGCGTCCCGTCGAGGCGAACGACGATCGGCGAGGCGAGCTGCACACGACCCAGCGCGTCGAGGACGCCGCGTGCCACGTCGTCGCAGCGGACAATGCCCCCGAAGACGTTGACGAGGATGGCCCGCACCTTGGTGTCCGAGTTGACCACCTCGAGGGCGTCCGTCATGGCCTCGGCATCCGCCGCGCCCCCGATGTCGAGGAAGTTCGCCGCCGCCCCGCCGGCTTGGCTCACGACGTCGAGCGTGCTCATCGCGAGCCCCGCCCCGTTGGCGATGATGCCGACGGACCCGTCGAGGCTGACGTAACTCAGGCCCTTCGCGCGCGCCGCCAGCTCGCGGGGATCGTCCGGTTCCGCCTCGGCGAACTCGGACCACTCGGGATGACGGAACGCCGCCTCGTCGTCGAGCGTGACCTTGGCGTCGAGGGCGCGGACCTCGCCGGTCGTCGTGACGATGAGCGGGTTGATCTCGACGAGATCAGCGTCGCCTTCGATGTAGCAGCGGTAGAGCCGGGAGATCACGTCGGTGACTCCCTCTCGCGCCTCGGCACCGATCCCGGCGGCCGAGGTGAGCGTCTGCGCGTCGCTCGCCGAGAGCCCGTCGAGCGGGTTGATCTCGAGTCGCGCGATCGCCCCCGGGTCCTTCTCGGCAACGTCTTCGATGTCGATGCCTCCTCTGGCGGAGACCATCGCGAGGTGGAGTTTGGCGGCACGGTCGAGGGCAAAGCCCACGTAGTACTCGTGGGCGATCTCGGCGGCCGTCTCGACCCAGAGCCGTCTGACGGTGTGGCCCTTGATCACGAGACCGAGGATCGCCTCGGCGTGCGACGCCGCCTCCGCAGGGTCGGCCGCGACTCTTACGCCGCTGGCCTTGCCCCGGCCACCGGTCTTCACCTGCGCCTTCAAAACGACGGGATAGCCGAGCTCGTCGCTTGCCGCAACCGCCGCGTCGACGGTGTCGGCGATCGTGCCGCGCCCGACGGGGATGCCGAAGCGGGCGAGGTACCGCTTGCCCTGGTACTCGTAGAGATCCACGAACCCGCCTCCTCGGTGCCGATCCAGTACGCCCGCTTCCTCAGGACCGGCGCAACCGTGGGGTCGCCGACGACGAATCCCCGCCGGAGCGATCCTATAAAGAACGTGCGGGGAGGAGCTCCCCTGCCCGTTCGGACAGGTGACCCGGTGAACGGTCCCACAGTCCGCCATCGTCTGCGTACCAGCTCCCCGTGCCGCCCCAGCGGGCGGTCCAGGTACCGACTCGATAAGGTCCGGTCGTGGTCAAGAAGAAGTTGGTCCGGGCCTCACCACGGGTCATCGAACGACTGTCAAACGAAACAGTCCGGCTCCACGATGAGGCCGAGGTGGCCGATGTCGTCGTGACGGGCGACTTCTCGGGGACCAAGGCGGCGCACGTGGAGTTCCGCGGGTGCCGGATTGAACACGCTCAGCTCACTGGGAGCAATCTCCGGAGCGCCCGGTTCCTCGACTGCATCGTGAGCGACTCGGACCTCTCCGGTGTGCTGCTCAAAAAGTGCTCGATGGCCCGGGTTGAGTTCCATGCGTGCCGGCTCTCGGGCCTTCAGGCTCCCCGAGCGCGCTTCGTCGACGTGGGCTGCTTTGATTCGAAGATCAACGAAGCCAATTTCCACATGACGACGTGGAAGCGAGCCGAGATGTCCCACTGCGAGCTGGCCGGCAGTGACTTCTCCGAGGCCAACTTGCCGGACAGCCGGCTGCTCTACTGCGATCTGAGTGGCGTCGAGCTGTCGAAGGCCAACCTCGCGGGAAGCCACTTGTTCGGATCGAAGCTCGACGGCATCTATGGAGGGGAAAGCCTCCGGGACGTCAGGATCGGCACCGACCAGATCATCTCCGCCGCGCTGGCTGTCTTTGCCGACCTTGGCATAGCCCTCTGGGATGAGCCATAGCCGGGACCCGATCGGGGACAGACCGTGGGCTCCTCCAGCCCCTGGTTCCACGAGCCCGACAACCCCGCCGCGAGAGCGGCCACGGTTCTTGAGCCGGTAACCCCAATGGCGAGGACTGCCTAATGGGGATCGACCACTTCGTCACGCGCACGGGCGTCCGTTCTCAGTATCCAATGCTCGCTTCCAGCGGGGTATCTGGTAGGCGAGCCAGCCGACCAGTCCCGCGGCAACAAGAAGCAAGGCTCCCCACCAGTAGCCGTGGGCGCAGAACATGGTCCCGAGAATGATCAACCACAGTGCAACAAGCGCGCGCACACCTGCCACGAACTTGACGTGGCGCCATCCGTACCTCGTTACCCAGCGCCTGAAAAGCCACGGGACGGTCTTGGTCGATGCCTGCACAGGCCCGTTCCCTATTGGACCGGTGTTCACACGGGCGCCCGACCTAGTGGGTTCTGGCGGTGAACCTCACCGTGGCCGGCGCGCAGGTGTGCCCGATGCTCTTCAGCGTGAATGTGATGGTCCCGGTAGCCGTCTTGGCGGTCGTGAATCGCCCGTTGACGGTGCTGATCGAGACCTTGGCCGGATTCCCACCCGAGGCAGCAATCGTCGACTTGACGTTCTTGACGGAGAACGTGCCGCTCGGCGAGACGTTGATCGTCCCGACTTTGTTGTTGAAGTAGGGGTTGGTCCACGGGTCCCCGGGTCCTCCGAGCCCGAGGCAGCCATCGCCGGCCCACTTGAAGCCACGCAGTAGCTTGCCGTTGACAGACACCTTGAAGCTGACCGGTGGCTTGAAGCCGAGGTGCGCGCCCGTAGAGATGAACCCGGTGTATGTGCTGCCCGCGGTGGGCTGAGCAGCGAACGCACTGGCCGCCAGCAGCAGGCTCAGCGCGGCTGCGAGTGGGACGATCAGTATTGGAAGTGTGCGGTTGCGACTCATGGCGATCTATCTCCGTTCTGTGAACACCGATCCAATTCGGTAACGGGAACCGCCCGAAAACGGCAACGCGTTGACGGTCAGAAGCTAGTCGTTTGGGGGTGTCTCGTCGACGGTCGCGGCGACCGTCACGGCGGTGTGAATGCTGCAGGTCCTGGGCGAGGTCCCAGAAGAGCATCTCGACCCGGTCCCGCGCCTCCTCGTCGAACAGATCGATGCCGAGGCGCGCCATCCACTCGTCGCAGCTCAGGTTCGACTGCGGCGCGGCCACTCGAGAGCTAGCCTGCCATTCCAGCAAGCGAGGACTTCGAGGAGCTGAGGTGCCGGGGCAACCACGCACGCGTTGAGCAGCTAGGTCGCCCAAGACCTGTCATCGCGTGCTGCCGCATGCGGCACAGCGAACGCATCTCTCCGGGCCCTCGGGGCCACTCCCCTGCGAACCTCCGGGCGTCCCGGAATCTCCCCCCGTGGTTCAAAGGAGCTCCAGCCGTGCGTCCCCTGCGCCTCGCCTATCTGGCGTACTTCACTGTCGCCTTGCCCGGTTCCACCCTCGGACTGTTGTGGCCCTCGATACGGCTCGGTTTCCATGAACCCATCGCTGCCCTGGGAATCCTGTTGGTGTTCGGGGTCACCGCCTCGGTCGTTGCGGCCGTCGCCACCGGGCGGATCCTGTCCTGGATGCGCGTGGGCCTGCTCGTGGCTCTTTCGACGGGGCTCATCGCCCTGGCGCTGACGGTGGAGGTCCTCGCGCCGACTATCTGGGTGTTCGCCTGGGGAATGGTGCTCTTCGGCGTCGGTTTCGGGGCGCTCGATTCCGCCCTCAACGTGCACGCCGCCAGCAACTTCGGCGCGCGGGACATCAACTGGATGCATGCCAGTTACGGCCTGGGCGCCACAATCGGCCCCTTGGTCGTCACCGCGATCCTGAGCGGCGGGCTGACGTGGCGCTGGGCGTACGGGATCATGGCGGCCACCCAGGCGGTCCTCACGTGCTTCTTCCTCCTGGCACGCCACAGCTGGGAGAGGCCCCCCTCTCTGCTTCCAGCACCCCGTCCCGCCGTCGACGAGCCCCCGCCCGAGCGCGCCCCGGGGCCCGGTCACGGGAAGCGGCCGACCGGTCTCGTCGTCAGCGTCCTCACCTTCAGTGCCGTCGAGACCGGCATCGAGTCTGGGGTAGGGATCTGGGGCTACGTCTTCCTGACAGCCGGACGCGGGCTGCCTCACGACGTTGCCGGCGTGGCGGTCGCAGCGTACTGGGCGATGATGTTCGTCGGGCGGGCGATGCTCGGCCCGGTGGCGGAGCGCGTCGGCCCGACACGGGTTCTTGGAGCCGCGGTCGGGGGCGTGGCTCTCGGCGCCGCCCTCATGACCATGCCCGGCCCCGGGGCGCTGGGGGTGATCGGGATGATGATCCTCGGCCTCGCCGCCGCGCCGATCTTCCCCCTGATGACGCTGACCACCGCCAAACGGCTCCGGACCACGAGCGTCGCGCGAACCACGCAGATGGTGAGCCTCCAGGTCGCGACGTCGGCCATCGGCGCCGCGGCGCTACCGGCCGGCATGGGCCTGGCGATCGGCGTCCTTGACGCGCGGATCCTCGCCCCGCTGCTGTTGGCTCTCAGCCTGGCGATGTGGGGTGTGTACGCCCTGTTGTCTCGACTCACATGGCGGACCGGGGTCTGACCTGGCGGCCCGAGGGGCCCGCTGTGTGAGTGCCGGCGGGTCGTCGGCGCCGCGCCCAAATTCCCGATACCTCCCGGGCTGAACGCGAACCACTGGGTCTGCACAACCGCGCAGATGAGCCGACGGCTGGCGCAATCGCCACGTGACCGTGTGCAACCGGTACGGTCGTGACATCACCGGCGCGCCGGTCGTCGACCCCCCCGGCTGGGGGTAGCAGGTCAGTTTGAGTGCGGTGCGGTGCGTTCAGTTGCTCGGGTGGCGAACCTTGTGTGCTCCGAACCAGAAGCTGGTGGCGGCCGTTGCCAGGGTAACTACGGCACCGAAAGCAACGCCGAAGAAACTAGTTACGTCGGTGGGCTTGAGGTCCGTCCACTGAGAGGTCGCTAGTAGTGCGCCTCCACCGAGGAGCACACCAGCCAGAACCCAAATAAGTCGCAGTGCCAGGTCGGCCCGGATTCCGGCTTCGAACTTCTCTGGGTTCCAAGGCTCCTCGGTCGTACGGGGCTGTACGTCCTGAATAACTGGTTCGCTAACCGATGCGACGGCTTCCTCAAACTCTGGAACTCCCCTGAGGAGATCAACCGCGAAAGGGCCCGCCGGAGGCGTTGCCTCGGGCGGACCGACGAAACGTCAGCCGACATCACGGCTACCGCTGGAACACAATCTCACGGACGTTCCCTGACGCGTCCTCTACCAGGACCGTTCCGTTGCTGGCCTCCACATTCTCCCGCCACACCTCGGTGGCGATGGATCGACGTAGTTGCTCTGTCACGGTGACGCCGTTCCTGTTGGCCATGTCTTTCAGGGTCGTGGCGGCATCGTCCGAAAGATTCACCGACATCTTGACGGCCATCGTGAGCTGCCCCTTTGCCTTGGTAGGAACTACTAGGTGGAGTATAGGTGGATGTTAGATGGATTTGTCGTTACAATTTGGAGCGTGAACAGCAAAGAAATTGCGATTGTGGGCGGGATCGCCACGATCATTGCCGCGGCCACCGCCGCCGAGCGCAGCCGAAGGTGGAAGGACATCCACAAGCTCGCGGCGTTCGTCGGTCTGGCGATGGCTATCGCTGGGTTCCTCGCCTAAATCAGAGTTCACGGGCCGGGTCGCCCGGCCCGGCTGTTGCCGGACGATGTCGAGTAAGCCGGCGATCTGCGTGCAGCTCCACGGATACTTAGCGATCCCCGCCGCCATCGCCGGAGTGGTCGGCTGGCCGTAGCGCCTCGTCAGCGTCCGATGCGGCCTGGCGAAGTTGTAGTGCATCCAATGTAGATTCACCGCGTGCGTAAGGTTCTCGAGTTTCTTTGAGAAGGCGTTGGTCAGTCGCGTGAACCGGCGCATCCCATTCGCATGGTTAGGTTCTGGCGCTCCACGAAACTCGTTCCGGCCACGTCGAGGTCGGGCGTGCTGGCGATGACTCGCTTGTCGATCCCGATAATCGGCGTCCAGGACGAGTTGTACTTCGACGCGCGCCGCTCCTGCCTGGAAGCCTCCGTCAAGAAGCCGAGGGCGCGAAGCCCTGTCGTTCGCGCGCACTCGATCACCTGATCACATGGCGGAGCTGAGGGGTATCCGGGCAGTCGTCACCGGCGCCACGAGCGGCCTTGGAGCGGCAATGGCCGAAGCACTGCTCGAGGCGGGGGCAACGGTCGCGCTCGCCGCCCGCCCAGGCCCCCGCCTCGACGAGGCGGTTGCCCGCCAGCGCCAACGGGGATTGGCGGCTGAGGCAATGGCAGTCGACGTGCGCGACCCAGCTTCAGTGGACGGGGCCGCTCGGTCGCTGCTGGAGCGGTGGGGAAACCTGGACCTGGTCGTCAACAACGCAGGGATTGGCATGCGCACGGTGAACCCTCGGTTCTTCGAGGACCCGCGGCCGTTCTTCGAGGTGTCGCCCGAGGGGTTCATGGCCGTGATCGCGACCAACCTGACGGGCTACTTCTTGGTGGCCCGCGCCTTCGCACCTGTGTTCGTAGAGCTCAGCGGCGGGCGCTTCGTCAACATCTCGATGAACCACGAGACCATGCGCCGCCGGGGTTTCGTTCCCTACGGGCCCTCGCGGGCCGGGGCCGAAGCCTTGAGCCTCGTCATGACCGAGGACCTCCGGCCCTACGGCATAGCGGTAAACATGCTGCTGCCTGGCGGCGCCACTGGGACCGGGATGATCCCCGAGGGGCTTGGCGAGTCCGTTCGGTGCTCGTTGCTCGATCCGAAGATCATGGGGCCGCCCGTGGTGTTCTTGGCTTCGCCCGAGGCAGCAGGAATCACCGGCGAGCGGATCGTCGCCAAGGACTTTGACCTCTGGCTAGCCGACTTCCACTCCCACACACACGAAGAGCGATGAGAAGGATCGATTCGCCGACACGGCGGTGCGATTCGGCAAACTACGAAGATGGTTCGGTCCGGTGTTGTGACGACGACCACGTCGCTGAGGGACCGAGTCTGGAACCACTAGCTACTGGTGATCTGCATCCGGCGATCGAGGGAGGGCTCAATAAGAACCTCGGAACGGGGAAGGGCTGCCTGGGGCGATTGGCCGAACGCGATCCGGCTCGGAACGGCGTCGGGAAGTCCGGAGCGCGGTAGCTCGGCCTGTTGCCTCCAACGCGCCAGGTGTTTCCGTCGTCCGCCGCGAGACCGCGACTGCCTGAGCCAGTCAAGGAATTCCTTAGGTCGTACTCCAAAGGCTTCGGCCGCTTGACTAGGCAGTCCATGTCGGCTTGCTCTCCAGGATGGTCGCCTGGACCAAGGTCGGTAAGGCAAGATCACAGTGTGTCCGACCCGATAGCTCTCGGCCGATCTGTGGTGGTGGGACTTGGGGGCGCTGCCCCCGGTGAATGGTCGTCGTGCACGCGGATTCGCGTCGCCGGTGTGAACCGGGGGATCGCGGATGAGCTCGGAGCGGCCTGGAGGGAGCGGCGCTCGATCACCATCGAGCTCACGCCGGGCCTCGGTCTCGATGATCCCGAAGTTCCTCCTGCCGACGCCATTACGGATCGACAGCCCTGGGAGTGGTCGGCGGACCTGGACCTCGTGGCCGAGCGGCTGCACCACGGCGTATGGGCCAACTCGATAGACGCACGCGCCGGTTCGTCACACCAACGGTGGCGCTGGGCCGAGGCCGCATGCAGACTCGGCGCCAACCGCACCGACGCGGGAGGTGACGTCGTGCTGCCTGACCGCACGGTCGTCGTCTGCGACGGCGGGCCCCTCGACATCGCCCTCTCGGATCGCGTTGGCGTACCTGTACTTCACCGGATTTCGCTGGAGCACGGGATGCTTCAGCCGCTTGGCACGAATGATCCGGTCGGTGTTCGGCTGGCGCCCGACCAGCTCGAAGCCGTGGCCGAGCCCGGGGCCACAGCCCGGGTCATTGCCCCTGCAGGCTCGGGCAAGACGAGGGTGCTTACCGAGCGGGCTCGGCTGCTGCTCCAAGGCTGGAGACTTCCGTCTGCTGCAGTCGCCTTGGTCGCGTACAACACGAGGGCGGCGAACGAGATGCAGACGCGCCTCGCCGATGTCGCCGGTGTGCAGGTGCGCACGCTGAACGCCCTTGGGCTGCGGTTGTGTGGGCGCCGCTCGACCATCGAAGAGGTCGAGGTGCGCAGACTGCTCGGCAACCTCGTCAAGGCTCCGAGACGCTCCGAGACCGACCCCCTTGCACCGTGGCTCAAGGCGCTCGGGCGAGTCCGCCTTGGGCTCGCCGACCCGGCGACTGTGGAGGACGAACTGCCCGACGTGTCCGATCTCGAGCGTGTCGCCCGCGTCTACCGCGCCCAGCTAGCCGAGCAGGAAGTCGTCGATTTCGACGAGCAGATCACCGGCGCTATTGAGCGGCTGCTGGGTGATCCCGCATTCCGCCGACGGGCCCAACGCTCAGCTCGCGTGCTCCTCGTGGATGAGTTCCAGGATCTCACGCCCGCGCACCTGCTCCTCATCCGACTGCTCAGCGGACCGGCGGGCGCAGTGTTCGCCGTTGGCGACGACGACCAGACAATCTATGGATACGCCGGTGCCACTCCTCGCTGGCTGGTTGACTTCGGCCATTGGTTTCCTGGTGCCGCGCTGCATTCGCTCGAGGTCAATTACCGGTGCCCCGCCCCCGTGGTGGCCGCGGCATCGAACCTGTTGACCCGAAACTCCGTACGCGTCGCGAAGGTGATCCGCTCCGGTTCACCCCAGGGCACCCAGGGCGGTGACGGTGAGTGCCTGTCGATACTTCCCGGTGACGACGGCCCGGCTACCCGGGCTGCCCATCGGGTGCGGGACCTCCTCGATGGGGGTGCACTACCCATCGATGTGGCCGTCCTGGCGCGCGTGAACGCGTCGCTGGCCCCCGTGCAAGTCCTCCTTCGCAACGACGGGGTGCCCGTGAACGGAGGAGTGAGTGGACAATTCCTTCAACGAGGCGGCGTCCGGGCCGCGCTGGCATGGCTGACAGTCGCGACTGCTCCCGATTGGGCGCTTCCTGGTCCAGTGTTGCGAGACGTCGCGCGGCGTCCCAAGCGCGGCATGAGCAGATCGCTTCTTGACCTTGTCGGCAGGCAGCGTTCCGTGGATGGCCTGGCCAGCCTGGCGGGCTGGCTCGATGCCAAGGGAAGCGATCGGGAGGCGGGCAAGGTGCGAGATCTTGCTGACGACCTCAAGCAGGTCCGCAAGGCGGCTGAAAACGGGACGACTGCCGAGGTCCTGGCTGTGCTGCGATCCGAGATCGGCGAGGGCGGGCTGGACGCGAGCGCGACGGCGCTCGACCAATGGAGCCACGGTGCCATCTCCGCTCACGGTGACGATCTCGACGCGCTGGGCGAGCTGGCCGATCTCGAAAGCGACGCAAGCCGGTTTCCTGACTGGCTTTCGGAGCAGTTGAACGCGCCAGACGACCCTGACGGGGTCACCCTGGCATCGATCCATGCCGTGAAGGGCCGGGAGTGGCCACACGTCGTGGTGCATCACGCCACCTCGGGGCTCATGCCGCACCGGCTAGCCGAGGACATCGAGGAGGAGAGGCGGGTGTTCCATGTCGCCTTGACTCGCTGCCGGTCGAGCGCCTCGATTATCCCTGGGTCGCCGCCGTCACCGTTCCTTCTCGAGTTGGCACAACCCGGCAAACCGATGGCTCCTGCCGGGACGCCAGATGTCACGGCGACGCGGATCCGCGAGGTCAGCTCTCGACCGGCATCGCTGCCCCGTCAGGCAGCAGCTAAGGCCGAAATGCTGGTGGCGGCAGTCGGATCGCGCTTTACTCACCGAGGCCACGATTACGAGATCGTCGCGCTGAGCACTGCTGGAGTTCGAGCACTCCTCGGAGGCGGCCCAGCAATCTCGACAGTCGCGTTCGGCACGTCTGTAACTGTCGAAGGCTGTCCGGCCGTGCTAGCCCATCCCCGCTTTGCAGAGGCGTGGGACGGCCTGCGAGCCTGGCGAACACAGCGGGCGAAGGCGGCGGGCAAGCCAGCGTTTGTTGTGTTCGATGACAAGACCCTGCGGCTTGTCGCTGCCGTATTGCCGACCAACGAGGCAGGCCTGTTGGCGATCAGAGGGATCGGCCCGGCGAAACTGGAGAGTTATGGCGACGAGCTCATCGCGATCGCGGAGCAGCTCCAGACAAGCTAACGCCGGGACTGGCGAGAACCACTAGTGGTCCGTCGCTGATTTGACCGACGCCAGTGTGGATCGTCCACGCTTGACCTTCGCGATGATCTCGTCGGCCGGCTTCTTCCAGATACACGGTTACGGATCCTCGTTCCAGCCCTCCGTCCAGATTCCAATCTCTTCTTCGAGCTGATCCACTGACGTGAACGTCCCCTTCACCAGCGCTGATCCCTCGGGCGGATTGAGCATCCGCCGCCGAGAGCGGCCCCCTTCCGAGGCTCGTGGTGTCCAAGCCACCGACTCGAGAAGGGGGCCAACCTCAATGTTCACAGGGAACAAGGACATGGAAGCAACCTCACTACGCCCGCAAGGCTGGACCATCTCGCCGATCTTCATCGCCTCGCGCCCGAGACGGCGGCGCGCACGGCTGGCAGAGCCAATAGCCCGTGAACAGCTGAACTTGCCTGGCGCGCCGCAGAGTCGACACTCGCGCGTCTCCCCGGACGCCCAATCCGGAGGAGCAGGCCGCAACACCGATCTCACTGGTGACCGCCCCCAACCACCAGGAGCACGTTGGTCAGAGCTTGCTGGCCCTATAGGAGTACTCCTTCTCGAGCGCTTTCAGCGCCGCGCCCGCCAGCGTCTTGGTCTTGCCGTTCTGGGCCACGTAGGTGACCTTGGTGACCGGGCCGATGCTGTACCACGCCTGCTGTGCGATCACGTAGCCGGCGGTCCGGGCGTTGGTCTCAGGCGACAGATCGGCGAAGGTCACGGGCTGCCGGCTGATCGTGGCCGGCAGGTGGTCCACCACGTAGATGGCGACTTTGGCGGCATGGTCCGAAGCGATGACACCGTCGTAGGCGTTCGGGTGCCACGGGGTGTCCGAGATCCCACGGATGAGCATCCAGGGCACGCCCTGGGCCGCGCACGCGAAGGCGAAGCCGGTGCCCTCGTTCTCCTCGGCATCGGTCTGGTACACGGCGTCCTGTGCTTCGATCCATGACAGGGGCTCGGTCCACACCGGAGCCTGCCCGATCACTCCGACGACGACCTTGTTCTTGATGGAACCTGTCGCCTTCTGGCCGGTCGCGTCGGCGACGGTGGTCGTACCGAGCGATGGTGCCTGCGCGGCGACCTTCACGAGCTGGAGCGGTGCCGAGAAATCAGTGACGTACACCCAGTTCTTGTTCGTCGGCTTGGAAGGTCCGTAGCCGTAGGTCTTCGCGTCGGCCGGAGTCGGCAGCGGGTACTCGTACCCGTCGGTCATGTCGCCGGCGTCCGACACACCCTTTCCGAGATGCAGCTCGACCCCCTCGTAGGGCGTCTGGTAGCCGCCGAGCTGGTAGTGGAGGTTGGACTTGTCGACCACCATCCCGCTCACGACGACATCACCCACGTTGATGGGTGCAGCCTGGGCACCCGCCGTCCCGGAGAACAACATCGCACGGGGGTGGAAGTGCGAAATGAGGAGGTAGGCGGCCAGCTCGGCCGATTCGTCGACCTCGCCGCCGAAGGCGTCCACGACCGGATGGCCGTTGATCGTGCCCAAGTAGAAGAGGTACCCATCGACGACCACGGACCGGGTCACGTGCATGGCGGCAAGGACCGGGGCCTGTTCGGTCCCCTCGGCACTGAGGATCCCGATCGGGGCGAGCGGAGCGGCCGACGACTTCGAGTTTGTCGAGCCCGAGGCGGCCGCACCTACGCCAACGAGGCAAGCGGCGACAGCGACCGCCGCGAGAGCGATCGACCAGACACGACCCCGCGTCCGACCACCGTCTTCGAAGCGCTTGCGACCTCTCTTCTCGTTGAAGAGAGACATATGGTCCTCCTTCCCTTGTCCGGCATTGTCTGAACGACTCCCGTCCCATCGTAAGTACCCAGCGGGGCGGGAGCATGTCCAAAGGAGCGGACTGTGTCAATCCTCGCGACAGAGAGGGCAAGGCGCTTCTTCCTCTTCAATGCTCTCTCTGCGACTCGACTGCACAACTTGCGCGAGGGCGCGGCGCCGCCGAGGTGCCGGGGTCAAGGTGGAGCGCTCCAGTGACAAGAAGTCCGGCACGAGAGGATCGGATTGTTGGACCCTTCAGCTTCGAAACTGGTCCGCTGCCCGCCAGCGCGAGCCCAAGTGTCGAAACCTGCTGTTGACACGTGCCCGCGGGGCGCGGTCAGCCGCCGGACCCGTTCAGAACGAGATCGGCCACAGCGGCGACGCCTGCGCGCAGCTGGCGGCGGGAGCTCCCTCGGGCACCGATCAGATGATCCAGCAGGTCCGCCCGGACGGCCGCGAGCAGCACGTGCGCGAGCAGTTCGCTTTCCTTGCCGCGGCCCGCGTCCCGCAACAGGTCACTGAGGAGCCGGTGCACGAGCTGGTACTGCGGCTGCTCGTAAAGGCTCGCGCCACCAGAACGCTCCTCCACCGCCAACGTCAGATAACGGTTGTCGAGTTTGACAACGACGATGGCGTCGAGAATGGCCGCGATGCGTCGGCGCGGATCGGTGCCCGGACCGAGCGGCGGCGGTCCGTTCTCGATCGCGCGACCGAGAGGCTCAGTCCGAAGGTCCCACAAGGCCTGGATCAACCCGGCCCGGCTGCCGAAGGCGCGGAACAAGGTGCCCTTGCCCACGCCGGCGGCGGCAGCGACATCGTCCATCGACAGTCCTGCTGGCGCGGCCGCCGTCGCGAACAGCTCGTCAGCGGCGGCGAGCACCGTCGCGCGGTTGCGGGCGGCGTCGGATCGCTGGGGGCGTGTCATGTCGCGGACCCTACTTTGGCAAGTGGACCGTCGGTCCGCATAGTCTGCCTTCATCCGGACCGGCGGTCCGGATTCGAACACAGGAGGAGTCGCATGTCGGAAACTGCGGACCTGCTCCGGGCGGGGTTGGAGCTCATCGGCGACGGCGACCTTGACGGTTATCTCGAGCTGCTGAGCGACGAGGTCGAGGTCGAGTTCCCCTTCGCCCCGCCCGGCCGTCCCGAGCGGCTGCGCGGACGCGAGAACCTCCGTCGCTATCTCGAGGAGGTGCTCGCACGCGTCGCCTACGACTCGATCACCAGCCTGGTCGTCTACGAGACCGACGTCGCCGGGACCATCGTCGCCGAGATGACCGCCAGCCTTCGGCTGCTCGAAAGCGACCGGAGATACTCGAGGCGCTACGTCGCCGTCGTCCGCGCGGCGGACGGGCGCGTCGTGTCGTATCGCGAGTACTGGAACCCGCTCGCCCTGAGCGACCGGAGAGGTGCAGCCGAGGCATCATGAGCAACTTACGAGTGCTCATCACCGGTGCGACCGGGACGACCGGATCACGCGTCGCCGCCCTGGCACGCTCTGCCGGAGCCGAGGTGCGCACCGCTAGTCGGCACAACAGCGACGTCCTGTTCGACTGGCACGCCGCGGACACGTGGCCGTCGGCGCTCGAGGGCTGTAACCGCGTCTACCTCGTCCCGCCCCCCGGCATTGACATCGCACCCGCGATGATGCCTTTCATCGATCTGGCACGCCGAAGCGGCGTCGAACGGCTGGTGCTCCTCAGCACCTCCGTGACCCCGATGGGCAGCTGGGCCGCCGGGGTGGTGCATCAAGCCCTCGCGGAGAACGGGTCGGACGACTTCGTCGTGCTGCGACCCTCCTGGTTCATGCAGAACGTTACCGGTGAGCACCATCTGGCTCGGATGATCCGCGACGAGGGCCGCATCGTGACCGCGACCGGCGAGGGACGCGTCGGCTTCGTCGACGCCGACGACATCGCCGCCGTGGCAGTGCACGCGCTGGTTGACGAGACGACGCCCGCGGTGGAGCTGGTGCTGACCGGGCCCGAGGCGCTGAGCTACCGGCGCGTGGCCGAGATCGTCGGTGCGGCTCGCGGGCGTCCCGTAGCATTTGAGTCGGTGACGCCGGCCGAGTTGGCCGAGCGGCTCGCCCACACCTACCCGCCGCCCTTCGCACAGGCATTGGCCCAGCTCGACGCCCTCATTGCCGCGGGAGCCGAGGACAGGGTGACGCCCGACGTCGAGCACGTCACCGGTCGGCCGCCCCGCAGCTTCGAGCAGTTTGCCGCCACTGCCTTCCGACCCGCAGGCGGTGCCGTGATCGGGAACGCCGAGGGCAACTAGTCGGACAGCGGTGACCACCGCAGGGCGAGCTGATCGCGGTTCGCCAAATCCCAAGTGAGGGTTTCACTTGAGTGCGGCGGGCTCCAAGAGCTCCGTCAGGCCCGCTTCAGGGGCGTGGCCGAGAGCAGGAACCGCTTCTCGCCGTGCCGCTCGAAGGCGATCATCGCCTCGGCCTTGGACCCTTCGCCGCCCACCTCGACGATGACGCCCTCTCCCCAGCGGGCGTGCACGATGCGGTCGCCGGGGACGAGCCCGAGCGCCTCGGCACCCGACGTCGCCACCGGGGCGCCGGGCGGGCGTCGGACCCGGAAACCCGAACGGCCGAACGAGGGCGGTGCGTCGAACTCCGGGTCGCGCCTCCGGGGCGCCGGCCACGGCGCCACCGGTGCTTCACCCACATCGACGGTCAGGTGCTCAGGAATCTCCTTCATAAACCGGCTCTGCAGACTCTCGCGGCTCTGGCCGTACAGCGTCCGCTCCCAGGTGTTGGTCAGGTAGAGACGCCTCCGTGCCCGGGTGATGCCGACGTAGCAAAGCCGGCGCTCCTCCTCGAGGTCATCGGGCTCCGTCATCGCCCGGTCGTGCGGGAAGACCCCCTCCTCCATGCCCGTCAGGAAGACGACGTCGAACTCAAGCCCCTTGGCGGCGTGCAGCGTCATGAGACACACCCGCCCGCCGGAGTCGTCGAGCTCGTCGGTCGCCGCGACCAACGCCATCGACTGGAGGAACGACTCCAGGTCCTCGTGGTCAGCGCCCACCGAGACGAGCTCGGCGAGGTTCTCGAGGCGGCCCTCGGCCTCGAGCGCACCGAACCCGCCGAGGGCGACCTCCGCCTCCAGCGAGTCCCGATAGCCGCTTCGGCGGAGCACCTCGGCAAGGATCTCGCCCGGCCGCTGCGCCGCGAGTTCGGCGAAACCCGCGACGACCTCGAGGAATCCGGCGATGGCGCGCACCGCCCGACCCGAGGCGCCGGCAAGCTGAGGCCGGGCGAGCACATCGGCGAAGGACTCGCCCGAACGCGTCGCGTACTCGCCGATCCGCCCGACCGTCGTCGCGCCGATACCCCGCTTCGGCACGTTGAGGACCCGGCGCAGCGAGACCTCGTCGGCGGGGTTCGCCACGAGCCGCAGATATGCGAGGGCGTCACGGACCTCACGGCGGTCGTAAAAGCGAGCGCCACCGATCACCTGGTACGGCACGCCCCTGTCCGCAAGGGCCTGCTCGATCGCCCGGCTCTGGGCGTTCGTGCGGTAGAAGACGGCGATCTGGCCGCGCCGGATCCGATGGGCGTGCCGCAGCTCCTCGATCTCGTTGGCGACGAACATCGCCTCGCCGCGTTCGTCGCCGGCCCGGTAGCGCAGCACCTTCTCGCCCTCGCCGAGGGCCGACCAGAGCGACTTCTCCTGGCGCATCAGGTTGTTGCCGATCACGGCGTTGGCGGCGTCGAGGATCGTCTGGGTCGAGCGGTAGTTCTGGTCGAGCACGATCGTGCGCGCCTCGGGGAAGGCGAGCTCGAACTCCAGCAGGTTACGGATCTCCGCCCCCCGGAACCGGTAGATGCTCTGGTCGGTGTCACCGACGACGCAGACGTTGCGGTGGACGCTGCCGATGAGCGTGACGATCTCGTTCTGGGCGCGGTTCGTGTCCTGGTACTCGTCGACCAGCACGTGCTCGAAGCGCTCCTGGTAGCGACCGAGCACCTCGCGGTCGCTCCGGAACAGGCGGACGACGACCGACAACAGGTCGTCGAAGTCGAGCGCGTTGCCGAGTCTCAGCCGCCGTTCGTACTCGGTGAACACCTCGGCGATGCGCCGCTCGTAGAGCGTGTAGGCGCGCGCCGCGTAGTCCGGGGCGTCGAGCAGCTCGGCCTTGGCGCTGCTGATCGCGCCGAGTACCGCCCGGGGGGGGTATCGCTTGGCGTCGATGCCGAGGTCGCGGAGCACGTGCTCGACGAGCCGGCGGCTGTCGCCTTCGTCGTAGATCGAGAACCCCGGGCGGTAGCCGGTCCGGTCCGTCTCGCGCCGCAGGATCCGCGCGCACGCCGAGTGGAACGTCGACAGCCACATCTTGTCGGCCTCGGCCCCAACGAGCTCGACGACGCGGCGCCGCACCTCGTCGGCGGCCTTGTTCGTGAAGGTGATGCCGAGGATCCGCCAGGGCGACACGCCCGTCGCGACGAGCCGCGCGATCCGGCGGGTGAGGACCCGGGTCTTGCCCGAACCCGCCCCGGCGATGACGACGAGCGGGCCCCCGTCGTACAGCACGGCCTCGCGCTGGGCAGGGTTCAGGTCCTCGAGGATCAAAGCGAGCGCCGCGGGGCGCGGGCCCGCGCCGGCGGGTCCGGGCAAGACCCGGTCGGCTCCGTCCTCGGGCGCCGGCGGGTCGCTCACCGCCACGCGCCCCTCACTCCCATTCGATCGTGCCCGGCGGCTTCGAGGTGATGTCGTAGGTGACGCGGTTCACCCCGTCCACCTCGTTGATGATCCGGCTCGAGATCCGCTCCAGGAGCTCGTAGGGCAGGCGCGCCCAGTCGGCCGTCATGGCGTCGTCGCTCGTCACGGCGCGCACGACGATCGGGTACTCGTAGGTGCGCTCGTCGCCCATCACACCGACCGCCCGGACGGCCGGGAGGACGGCGAAGGACTGCCACAGCTCGTGCCCCATGCCCGCCCGCCGCACCTCGTCGAGAACGACGGCGTCGGCGGCCCGCAGGATCGTCGCCCGCTCGGGTGTCACGGCGCCCACGATGCGGACTGCCAGGCCCGGGCCGGGGAACGGCTGGCGCCAGACGATCTCCTCGGGCAGTCCCAGCTCCTCTCCAACGGCGCGCACCTCGTCCTTGAACAGCAGCCGCAGCGGCTCGATGAGCTCGAGCGCCATCTCGGCGGGGAGACCGCCGACGTTGTGGTGCGACTTGATCGTCGCCGCGGCCGACGTGCCGGACTCGATGACGTCCGGGTAGAGCGTCCCCTGCGCGAGATAGGCGACGCCGGGGAGGGTGGCGGCGACCTCCTCGAAGATCCGGATGAACAGCTCGCCGACGATCTTGCGCTTCTTCTCCGGGTCGACGACCCCCTTCAGCGCCCCGAAGAAGCGGTCGGCGGCCTTCACTTGGTGGAGGTCCATGCCGAACTGGCGGCGGAAGGTCGCCTCGACCTGCTCGGCCTCGCCGGCCCGCATCAGCCCCGTGTCGACGAACACGCACGAGAGCTGGTCGCCGATGGCCTTGTGGACGAGCGCCGCCACCACGGCCGAGTCGACACCGCCCGAGAGGGCGCACAACACCCGCGCCCGCCCGACCCTCGCGCGCACCTCCTCGATCGCCGCCTCGATGACCGAGATGTGCGTCCAGGTCGGACGGCACTGACAGATGTCGTGCAGGAAACGCTTCAGCAGCTCCTGGCCCCGGGCGGTGTGAACGACCTCCGGGTGGAACTGCACGCCAAACAGACCCCGTGCGACGCTCTCGAAGGCGGCGACCGCGACGTCGGGCGTGGAGGCGATGGTCGCAGAACCCGGCGGGCCGGCCACGATCGAGTCGCCGTGGCTCATCCAGACCTCGGTCATCTCGGGCCACTGCGAGAACAGCACCGAGGCCGGGTCACAGCGCAGCTCGGTCCGGCCGTACTCACCGGTCCCCGTCCGGCGGACCTCGCCGCCGAGCTGTCGCACGATGAGCTGCGCGCCGTAGCAGATGCCGAGGACGGGGATGCCGAGCTCGTACACCGCGGGGTCGAGAACGGGCGCCTGGTCGGCGTAGACGGACATCGGCCCGCCCGACAGGATGATCCCCTTCGGCGAGCGCGCCAGCATCTCGGCAGCCGTCGCAGAGTGCGGCACGATCTCCGAGTAGACGTGCGCCTCGCGGACCCGGCGGGCGATCAGCTGCGCGTACTGGGCCCCGAAATCGACGACGAGAACCGTGTCGAATCCTGCGGCCACCCGGCGAGGCTACCAAGGGCCCCCCACGGCCGGGGGAACCGCCTCACACCCAGTAGCGCACGGCGACCGCGAGGCCGAGTGCCACGACGGCCACCCGCAACACCCGCGGGCTGACGAGATGGACAACCTTCCCCCCCGCCATGCCGCCGACCATGCTCGTCGGCACCACGACCGCGACGAACGTCCACGCGACATGGCCCGAGAAGGCGAGGAACAGGCTCGCGACGATGCCGATCACGAACGAGAGCGCCTGCTTCACGGCATTGAGGCGCGGGAGGCCGTCGTCGGAGAACAGCCCCAAGACAGCGAGCAACATGATGCCCAGTCCCGCCCCGAAGAACCCGCCGTAGACGGAGGAGAGGAACACGCCCACCCGCGTCGCCGCCTTCGGGTGGCGGTGTGCGCGGGCCGGTGCCCCGCTCGCTTTCCGCCGGCCGGCGAGCAGCTGCCGCAGCCGGTCCTGCCCGACGAGCAGCCCGCAGGAGAAGAGGATCAGGAATGGCACCGCCTCGCGGAAGTCCTGGGCGGAGGTCGTGACGAGCAACACGGAGCCGATCAGCCCGCCGGCGGCGGCGAAGACGCCGAGCCGGACGGTCGTTCCCGCCTGACCTTTTAGGTCCGCCCGCTGGCTGTACGTGCCGGCGGCGTAGCCGGGCGTGAGGGCGATGATGTTCGTCACGTTCGCCCGCACCGGCGACAGCCCGACGGCCAAGAGCGCGGGAAATGAGACGAGCGTGCCGCCACCGGCGACGGCGTTCACCGCCCCGGCGATGCAACCGGCCCCGCCGGCTAGGACGTAGCTGATCCAGCCGAGGTTCACGCCACCGGGCCCTTCGCCGACGGGTCGGCCGCGGGCGCGCCGTGCGGGGCCCCGGCGCCGGGGGCGCCGCTCGACCCCATCCGCTGGATCTGCCTGCTCCTGCCCGTCTTCAAGCGCTATCGCCTCCCCGCGGGAAGGGTCGATGACACCGACGTGTCCGGCATGCCGCTCGCCCCGTCACGTTCTAGCCGGTCAGACGGCAGTTGCCCGCCGCCACACTCTCGCGGGCCGCCGGCGGCGCGCCGAGCGCGGGCAGCGAGGCCCAAAGGTGCCGACTGCGCCAGGAACCCGTCCGGCATCACAGAAGCACCGGGGCCCCACACCGGGATCAGATCACCACGGGGCCCGTCGGCCACCACGCGAGGACAAAAGGGGCCCGGCCGAAGCCGGGCCCCTTCTGTCCTCGATCTGAATTGGGATCAAGAATGTTGCCGACAAGTTGTTGCCGACAGATTGTTGCCAACTAGGCCAGCGAGCATTCGTTGCCGCCGCCGGTCACGACGTAGGAGTCGTAGTTCTGCCAATTGGCCGCCGTGGCAGGGTTGGACACAGGATTACCTGCATCGACGTAGATCGAGCCGAGGGTGGATCCCGTAACGGCCACCGTGGACAGGGTGCCGGCGGAGTTGTAGTACGAGACGGTCCCGGCTGCGGTCGTAAGACCGACGTAGTAGTAGGAAT
>PLPK01000028.1 GCA_003159795.1 Acidimicrobiaceae bacterium
GCTTTGTCCAACAGCGCCCTAGGCGGAGAGCCGCGCGGCCGGGTCGGCCCGCCCAGGGCCTTCTGCCCTGACACCGGCCCGGGCGCCAGAGAAGGCCGACGACCACCCCGCCGGCGGCGACGTTCCGTGCCATGGGGCGATGACGGAGCCACGCCCGGTCGGTGGGACAGCGCTCCGCAGCTCGGCCAAGCTCCTGTCGCCCCCATGTCCGGACCGGCGACCGGCCCTCAACCGCTGGGTGACCTCGGCTTCGTGATCAGAAGGGCTGGCCGTAGTAGGCGCCAGGTCCGTGCTTCCTCGTGAAGTGGCGTTCCACCACGACGGCGGGCAACGGGGGGGCCTCCGGTCGGACGAGGAGGGTGAGCGCCGCCATGCGGGCAACCTGTTCGAGCGTGACGGCACGCTCGACCGCCTGCGCGGCGTCCTTGCCCCAGGTGAACGGTCCGTGACCAGGGACGAGGGCACAGGGAACCTCGTTGATCCCGCGGTCGCCGATCGCCTCTTGCAGAACGACTCCCGTGTTCTCCTCGTAGGCGCCCCGGACCTCGTCATCGGAGAGATGACGGGCGATCCGCACGGCCCCGGGGCACAGGTCGGCGTGCGTTGTCCCGAAGATCGGTATCTCCCGCCCGGCCTGGGCCCAGGAGGTCGCCCACGTCGAGTGGGTGTGGACGACACCGCCGATCTCGGGGAACGAGCGATAGAGCACGAGGTGGGTCGAGACGTCGGTCGAGGGCCGCCGTTCCCCGTCGACGACTCGCCCGGCGAGGTCGACGATGACGATATCCGCGACGCCCATCTCCTCGTAAGGAACGCCGCTCGGCTTGATCGCCACGAGCCCGGCCTCGCGATCGATCCCGCTCGCGTTCCCCCACGTCAACGTGACGAGACCGTGCCGCACCAAGGCGAGGTTGGCGTCGAGCACCTCCTCGCGGAGACCCTCCCGGATGCTCATCTCCGTCGCCGCCGGTCAGTTCGCGCCGTAGTCGATGCTGAGCAGCTCGGCGAGGATCCGCCAGCGTTCGACAGGTCGCCGAGGTTCAGACAGAAATGGTGCGTGCCGCCGTTGCGCAGCCAGGACGTGAGGAACGGACGCATCCCGGAATCCGGTCGGAAATGGAAGTGCGGCATCTGGACCAGAGCCAGCGCCGGCCGCGTGAAGACGAATTCGGCGGCCGGAGCGAGCGGAGCACACAGCTCTCGCGAGAATTCGGCCTGATGCTCGGTGATGCGCGGAATCATCTCGCCGTAGAGCTCTTGCATGATGCCGAGCATCCCGATGCGCGGAAACTCCTTCGTCGGCATCGGATCCTCCCTTCTGACACCTCGCCGGCCGTCCGTCCGCGTTCGCGGGGTCACGGGTGGGTCGCCAAAGCTACCCGGCGGATGTGCTTCAACCGGTGGAGCCATTCGGCGTGCTCCACGCCGAGTTCGTCGTGCAGCGCACGGAAGACCGAGTAGACCGCGTCATAGGTCTCCCGATGGAGCGGTGAGGTCTCATAGCGGCGGGACGTCGCGGGTCTGAGCTCCGCGACGGCGGCCGCCACGTCGTTGAAGCCACCCCGAGCCGAGCCGGCGGCGAGTGCGCCGAACAGCGCCGCCCCGCGGGCGGGTATTTGCCTCGAGTCGGGGATCGTCACGGGCAGCCCGGTCACGTCGGCGAGAAGCTGCATCATGAGCGGGCTGCGTTCGGCGATCCCGCCGCAGGCGACCACCTCGGTCAGGGCGATGCCGTTCTCGACGAAGTTCTCGACGATCCGCCTCGTCCCGAAGGCCACCGACTCGAGCAGCGCCCGGTAGACCTCGGCCGCCGACGTCGCGAGCGTGAGGCCGGCGATGACCCCCGAGAGGTCGGCGTCGCCGAGGATCGTCCGATTGCCGTTCCACCAATCGAGGGCGACGACGCCGCTCGCCCCGGGCGCGATGGTCGCCGCCTCCCGCTCGATCCTTCTGTACCAGCTCCCACCGGAATGACCGTGGGCGAAACCGATGAGGTGGCTTCCGAACCAGGCGAACATGTCGCCCACGGCGGCCTGTCCCGCCTCGTAGCCGAAGAACCCGGGCAGGATGCCGTCCTCGACGACGCCGGTGATGCCCGCCATCTGGACCTCACGTCGGTCGATGACGAGATCGCATATCGACGTGCCGATGACCATGACGAACACGCCGGGGAGCTGCACACCGGCTCCGGGAACGGACACGAACGAGTCGACGTTGCCGACGGCCACGGCGACCGCCGGGCTGAGGCCGAGGCGGGCCGCCACCTCGGGTCGCAGCGTCCCGGCGCACTGGCCCGGGGGGGCGAAGCTCGTCCCCAGCTTCTCGGCCGGATCTGGGAAGCCCGGATAGGCCGCCTCGAAGAACGGCCGGGACGGCAGGCCCCCCTGTGCCGACCAGCAGGCCTTGTAGCCGGCGGTGCAGCTCGCCCGCACCAGCGTGCCCGTGAGCTGCCACACGACCCAGTCGGTCGCCTCGAGGAACGAGTCCATCGCGTCGTAGACGGCGCGGTCCTCCAGCCAGGTCTCGATGAGCTTCGGGAAGTACCACTCGGAAGACAGACGCCCCCCGCAGCGGCCGAGGAAGTCCTCCCCGCGGGCCACGGCCACCTCGTTCAGCCGGTCGGCGACCGGCTGGGCGGAGTGATGCTTCCAGAGCTTCACCCAGGCGTGGGGGTGGTCCCGCCACTCCTCGAGCTCGCAGAGCGGGGTGCCGTCCCCGGTCACTGGCAACACCGTGCAGGCGGTGAAGTCGATGCCAAGACCGATCACCTCCTCGCCTCGGACCCCCCCGGCCTCGAGCGCTTTGGGGATCCCCTGGTAGAGGACTTCGAGATAGTCCCCGGGGTCCTGCAGCGCGGTGTCCGGCGGCAGCTCCGCGTTGTTCGAGGGGAGCCGGGAGTCGATCACACCGTGCGGGTACCTCACCTCGGCGACAGCGACCTCTTCCCCGGTACCGAGATCGAGGAGCAGCACGCGCCCGGACAGCGTCCCATAGTCGATGCCGATCACCACCCGCCGGCCGCCAGCCGGCCCCGCCGGGCTCATGCCCCACCTGCCGACGGGGATCGCCCCGGCCGAACTTGCCTACCCGAGAACATCTCCCACCCTCCTTGGCCGAGACTTCGCCGACCGTGACCTAGCACCTCGAAGTCGTGCCCCGCCCGGGACTCATCGGGGACGGGCGGCCAGCCCACCTCGGGGCGGCGAACGCCACCCTCCGTGAGGAGCGCCGGTCTCACTGCATCCCTCAACCGGGCCCCTCCCCGAAGCTCGGCACACTTGCCGTCATGTCGCAGACCTCGGTGTAGCGCGCCCGGACGGATTCGAGGGACTCGGCTTCGTAGGTCGTGGCCCTCCCGGAGCTCCACCTGGGGGGATCGGCTTTCCCGCCGAGTGCCCACGCCGCCTGTCGTGCCGCGCCGACGGCGACGTGCTGGGCCGCCACCGGCACGACGACGGGGCGTCCGAGAATCCCCGGGGCGATCCGACGGACCGTTTCGGAGCGGCTCGCCCCTCCAATGAGGATGACGCGCTCGGCGTGCACGTCCTGCGCGAGGAGGGCGTCGAGCCCGGCCGCCAACCCGCACAGCACGCCCTCCACCACGGCGCGGGCGAAGTGCGCCGGGGTGGCCGTGGAAAGGCGCAGACCGTGCACGGCACCGGTGGCGAACGGCCGGTTCGGCGTCCTCTCCCCTTCCAGGTAGGGAACGACGACGAGACCGCCGGCGCCGGCGGGCGCCTGAAGGGCGAGTGAGAAGAGCTCGTGCTGGGCGACACCGAGGAGCCGAGCCGCCGCCCTGAACACCCGCGCCGCGTTCAGCGTGCACACGAGCGGCAGGAAACGACCGGTCGCGTCGGCGAAGCCGGCGATGATCCCGGTGGGGTCGGCCACCGGGTGGTCACAGACCGCGAAGACGGTACCCGAGGTCCCGATCGACACCACGACGTCTCCAGGGGAGGCGAGCACGCCGAGTGCCGCGCCGGCATTGTCTCCGGTGCCGCACCCCAACATGACGCCGTCGGCGGTGTGGCCGGCCGGCTGCGAGGGGTCGAGGATCCCCGGCACCTCCGCCACCCGTCCGAGGGCGCGCTCGAACAGGTCGAGACGGTACTCGCCGGAGGCGGGTGAGAAGTAGCCCGTCCCGCTGGCGTCGCCCCGGTCGGTCGCCAGGGCGTTCCCGCCGAGCCCCTGGCCGCTTCTCGCCCCTCCGAGCTGCCAGGTGAGCCAGTCGTGGGGAAGGCACACCGACGCGGTCCTGGCAGCATGCTCCGGCTCGTGTTCGGCGAGCCAGCGCAGCTTTGTCACGGTGAACGACGCCGTCGGAACGCTGCCGACGGCCTCGGCCCACGCCTGAGCCCCTTCACCAGGTCCGCCGAGCTCATCGAGCAGCTCGGCGGCCGCCACTGCCGAGCGGGTGTCGTCCCAGAGCAGCGCTGGGCGGATGACCGCGCCGTCCTCGTCCAGGCACACCATCCCGTGTTGCTGCGCCGCGACAGCGATCGCGGCGACGTCGCCGAGTCCCCCCGCCTCGTCAAGGGCCTTGTGCAGCGCCTCGAGCCAGAACGCCGGGGCGACCTCCGTCCCCTCCGGATGCGGCGCGCTCCCCGAGCGCACGACGGCGCCAGTCGCCGCATCGCACACCACCACCTTGCAGGACTGGGTCGACGAGTCAACCCCGGCGACGAGGGTCACCGCTCCTCACCTCCCGCGAAAAGGCCCCGATTCCCCCCGGCGCCGGGCGCTCGAAGTGGTTGCTCAGCGCGCACCGAGGAGGTGCGCGATCGCCAGCTGGCCGAGATGGGCGAACTCGTAACCTCCGCTGCCGGCTGCCACGAAGTCATGGTGATGATAGGCCCCAGGCTCGATGAGCAGCGACCGCGCGTTCTCGCCGGCAAAGAGCGTGTGGACCGCGAGCCCGTCGACCTGGCAGACGGCGACGGCCCGGCACACCTCCGGGTCCTCACGAAACGCCCGCGCCCGCTCTTTCAGGAGCAGATAGGTAGCCATGTTCGAGGCGGCGGTGTCGCAGACGCCCGCCGTGTCCTCGATCCGCTGCGGCTTGAAGTCGAATTGTCTCGGGCCTTCGTGGGCGGGCCCGCCAGCCGACGGTCCACAGACCGAAGGAGAACCTGGCCTGCTTGGCTGGAACGGTCATCGCCCGAGCACCTCCCGGTCCGCCCCTTGCCTTTGCCGACCGGTCAGAGCGGGGAGCTGGTGGGAAGGATCGCCGGTGAACGAGGTCCGCCGGTCTCTCCCCGGGGGGCTCGGGCTCCGAAGCGCCCGGAGTTCCTCAGTGGTACGGGCGCAGCAGCGATTCATCGGCCGCACTGAGTCGTTCCGAGGCGGTATTGGCCTGATGCCAGTAGGGGTAGATGAGCCGCGGCGCGCTGACCGCGTCAAGCCGGGCCCGCTCGTCATCGGTAAGCGTCCACTCGACGGATCCGAGGTTGTCGAGGAGCTGCTCCTCGTTGCGGGCGCCGATGATCACCGAGGTGACCGCCGGGCGCGCGAGCAGGTAGGCGAGCGCCACCTGCGCCGGGGAGACGCCGCGGCCCGAAGCCACCTCCACGAGCGTGTCGATGATGCGATACATCCGGTCCTGGTCGTAGACCGGCGGCTCGCCCCAGGGGGTGGTCTGGCGCGAACCCGCCGGTGGTTCCACTCCCCGCCGATACTTGCCCGAGAGCAGTCCACCGGCGAGCGGGCTCCAAACGAGCACCCCGAGCTGCTGGTCGATCGAGAGCGGGATGAGCTCGTACTCGGCGTCCCGGTCGAGCAGGGAGTAGTAGATCTGCTGGGTGACGTAGCGCTGCAGCCCCAGGCGCTCCGAGACGCCGAGCGCCTTCATGACATGCCACGCCGAGTGGTTCGAACAGCCGACGTAGCGCACCTTCCCCTGGTGCACGAGGGTGTCGAGCGCGTCGAGCGTCTCCTCCATGGGGGTGAGGCCGTCCCGCTGGTGCACCTGGTACAGGTCGATGTAGTCGGTCCCGAGACGACGGAGGCTCGCCTCGCAGGCCCGCAGGAGGTACCGGCGCGAGAGCCCGGCGTCGTTCTGGCCTTCGCCCATCGCAAAGCGCGCCTTCGTCGCGAGCACGATCTCGTCGCGGCGCCCCCTGATCACCTCGCCGACGATCTCCTCGGACCGCCCGTCCGAGTAGATGTCCGCCGTGTCGATGAAGTTCACACCGCCGTCGAGCGCCCGGTCGACGATGCGCCGAGCCTCATCGATCTCGGTCTCGCCGACCAAGGCGAACTTGCCACGGCCCCCGAATGTCATCGTGCCGAGGGCAAGGGCGGAAACCCGCAATCCCGTATAGCCGAGCTGGCGGTATTCCATGTCGGAGGCTCCTTAGCTGTCAGAGATGATCCGTCCAAACAAGGGCCATCGATCGCCGATGCAACGCGCAGCGTCTGCGGCGCGCAAGCCGATCAAACTCGCAATTCCTGATGGCCGAGCATGATGCGGCGCCGGTACTCGGCCACCATGAGCGCGGTCAGTTCCTCCATCGTCGTGTCCTCAACTCGCAGGTCGAGGCTGATGCGCCCCTCCTGCAGGACATTCAACCGGTCGCAAAGCTCGAACAGGTGCTGATAGTTGTGGTCGATGATGATCATCGAGACGCCGCGATTGTGCGAGAGGTCCTTCACGAGGTCGATCACCAGCGCTGATTCCTTCGCACCCATCGCCGCGAGCGGCTCGTCGAGAAGGAGGATCTTCGACTCCTGGACCGTCGCCCTCGCCAGCGCAACCGCTTGGCGCTGACCACCCGACATGCTCTCGACCAGTGCATCGACGCTCGAGACCTGCACCTTGATGTCGTCGAGGTACTGGCGGGCCATCTGGCGCATCTTCTTGTTCGACAGCCATCGAAGCGGCCCGAACCGGGTGATCTCACGGTTGAGGAACAGGTTCTGGTAGACGGAGAGCGCCGGGATGAGCGCCAGGTCCTGGTAGACGGTCTCGATGCCGTGCTGCCGCGCGTCCTTCACCGAGTGGAAAGCCACCTGCTCCCCCTCGACGAAGATCTCGCCTTCGTCTTGCCGGTGGAAACCGCAAAGGATCTTCACGAGTGTGCTCTTGCCACAACCGTTGTCACCGACGAGACCGAGCACCTCGCCGCGTCGCAAGTGGATGTCGATGCCTCTCAGGACAAGGAGCGCACCGAAACCCTTCGTGATTCCCTCGGTGTGAAGGATCACGTCACGGTCCCCGAGGCTATCGAGGCGGGCCACGCGCCCTGCATCGGTCTCGCTCACCGCCGCGTTCCCCGGGGGACCGTCCCCTGGGTCAGCAGCTACTTCGGGTTGGGCGTCGTTCATCTCATCCTCTCGATTCGACCACTCATCGTCGTGCCGTCTTCAGCGTCCAGCGCCCGAGTTGGACGTTCACCGCCATTGCCGCGAGGATCACGGCGCCTTCCACGAGGATGAACCAGTTCGCGCTGATGCCAATGAGGTTGAACCCATCCTCGAGCACGCCGAGCACGATCGCGCCGATCAGGGTCCCGACCACCGTGGCCTTGCCACCGGTGAGAGCGGTCCCCCCGATGACCGCCGCAGTGACGCCAGCCAGCATCTCGTTCAGTCCCGGAGCCGCGGGGTCAAGGCTCCCGATTCGGATCGAGTCGATGATGCCGATGAAGCCCGCGACGAGGGCGAGAATGACGAAGCACCAAATCTTGATCCGCCGGACGCGAACGCCGGCCTCGGCAGCGCCGAGCTCGTTACCACCCGTCGCCGTCGTGTGCACACCGAATTTCGTCCCCTTGAGCAAGGCCCAGATGAGGATGACGATCCCCAGGCCCCACAGACCCTCGGACCAGTTGCTGATACCAAACCACGCGCCGAACTTCCCTGTCGTACCGGGCATGTCGGTCGTGATGTCGCTCGAGGCGATGAGAACCCACCCCGCCAGTACGTAGTTCACACCGAGCGTCGCGACAAATGACGGGACCCGGAGCCATACGACGATGGCCCCGTTGAACGCACCGATGAGGCAGCAGATGAGCAGAGAGAGGCCGATCCCCCAACCGAGCGGCACGCCGTGTTGCCCCATGATCACGACGAACCACGGCGCGGTCAGGAAGACCTGGCCGGAGGACAAGTCGATCTCGGCGAGGTCGAGCAGCAGGACCTCGCCCGCGCCGATGACCGCGATCGGCGCCATGTACTGCGCCATCACGATGATGTTGTAGTAGGAGTAGAAGGTCGAGTTGCGGTATGCGAAGTAGGCGATCAGGGCGACGCAGACGATGAAGATCGTCGCCTCCGGGCGTGCAAAGAACACGTCCGAGAGGCGTCGCACCAGCCCCCGCTCCGCAAATTGCGGAGCGGGGGCCGCGACCTCCTCTTTTTCAGAGGAAGGAGATTGCACTTACGGAAGGCCGATTGTCTTCGGGGGCGCGTACGCCGTCGCCTTGGATCCGGCTCCTTCGAAACGCGTGACGTGGGCCGAGTACGGGCCGACGTTCGCCTTGGTAATGAAACCGAGGCCAGTGTCGGTGTCGCACGGCTTCATCAGACCAGCCGAGATGTTGTAGAGGAACAGCTGGATGGTCGGCACGAAGCCCTGCAGGTACGCCTGCTGGTCGATCGAGAACTCCAGGGCGCCGCTCGTGATGCCCGCAAGCACCGGAGCACTGACGTCCCATCCCGAACCGCCAACCTTGCCCTTCAGGTGGTTCTTGGTGATGCAGTCGGCAACGGCTTCAGAGTCACCGTTGTCAACCGCGTACAGGAACTTCACGTCCTTGTGGCCTTCCCACCATGCGTTGACCGCGAGGATCTCGGCGGGAACCAGCGCACCACCAGCAACGACCTCGGTCTTCAGGCCGGCCTTCTTGAAGGCCGGCATGGCTCCGGTGATTCTTGGCTGGATGTTGCCGGTACCCGGGGTCGCGATGACCAAGCCGACGAGGTCGCCCTTCTTCAGCTTGGACACGATCCGCGCTGCGGCCGCGGCACCTGCAGTCAGGTTGCTCTGGCCGACGTAGCACAGCCGGTCGTTCCCCGGCTCGTCGGCGTTGTAGGCGATGACCGGGATGCCAGAGTCGAGGGCGTGAATGACCGGGGCGTTGAAGGCCTTCGGGTCGATTAGACACGAGGCGATGCCGTTCACGTGGCCTGAAATCGCGACGTCGATCGCGTTGACCATGTCCGAGGTCGCAGAAACCTGAGATCCGGTCCACTGTGGAACCGGGATCCCAAGGATGTGCGCCGCGTCCTGCAACCCGTACTGAGTGGCAGTGAAGAACGGGTTCGTCGTCACGTGGTTGACGAACGTGAACTTGTACGACGGGTGGTGAGCAAAGAACGGGTTCGACTCGTCGTGGAAGGTCGCAGCTCCTGCGCCCTGCTCGCTGAGAATCTCCGTCAGCCCACCGATAAAGGGAACCGAGGCCGCGATCGCGCCGGCATTACGCAAGAACCGGCGCCTCGAAATCTCGTAGAGCTTCGGGTCCACCTCTTGGGGTTCAAACTTCGCCATATTCATATCCCCTTTGGCTTGTTGACAATTGCATGTTGCGACTTCGGGAGCCTCCCCAGCCACTGCATTCTGACCAATGGCCATCGGGAGACCTAGTCGACACTGCGACTAACGACTTTCCGTGTTGGCCTGTCTCAGCCTTACCAAGGTGCTGCAAGGATACTGAAGCGTTTCTACCCTAAGCACCGGTCAGACGCGATTACGTAGCGCTCGGCGGAGACAGCCGTTTAGGTCGACCCCCTTTCTTGTGACTGTTGACATTACGCCAGGGTGGCACTCGCGCGCTTCCTGGTCGCGGCGGAACGAACCCGGCGAGTTGCAGCAGTGGCTCGTCGCCCGTCGCGGATGGTTGCGGGGCGGCTCGACCACCCCTGTGCGAAGCGAGATTGCGCTCCCCCGCCGCGGAGAAGAGACGTCATCTCAACGCGGACTTGGCCATCGTCAGCCCGGATGAGCCCGACGACGGAAACTGCGGCGATTCCCCGCGGCGGCCCAGACCGCTCACGGCTCCCCTTAGCGGGAACTCTTGAGATCATTGACACCTGGTTTCACGGAATCTTCGAGATGTCACGTTACTGACACGTTGCGTGACAAGCAAGGGCCACCGGTCGGGGCCCGATACGACCGCTGAACTGGGTGTTTGGGCAACTTCCCTGTCCGGAGCTGCACGCGTAGGCGCGTTGGACGCGAAATCGAAGGACTTGTCCGCGTAATCCACCCCGGACGGCATCACGAGGATCGATGCGGGCGGGTGACCGATCCGACCCTGTGCTCGCAGCCCGTCTCGAAGGTGGTCGCGTCGTCGAGAGCAGCCCGACCGGGAACTTCTCCGAGCAACTCGAGCGACGCGGCCGACGCCGGAGTCCCCCAACGCGAGCTCGCTCGCGTAGGACCCAAGAACGCGCGGCCGAGACCACGAAGAGCCGAGGCATACGGCGCGGCCGTTCCAGGGACCACGCCTGGGTCGGGCTCCAGGCACGACCACAACTCTCGATCGACTGGAACCGATTTCGGACCGATCGGCTAGGGGCCCCTGGCCCGTCGCGGTCACCATCTCACCCGCGATCTAGAAGTCGCGTGCCGGCCCGTGACTCGTGACGGTGAGGATCAGAGGAGCAACTCCGCGTACCTGGCACAGCGTCTTCCCGACTGGTGCCGCTTCGCACCCCGAGGCCTGGGCCGCGGACGCGCTGTGGCCGACATCCGTTTGCTCGGGTTGGCCCGGCCGCGACGTTCAGGCGGGAGGGCTCGGCAGGGCCGTCAGTGGAACTGGCGGGCCCTGGCCCGGAGGTGTGGCAGGCCTCCCTCTCGCGTCCCGGGGTCGGGCTTGTTACTGGTGGAGATGAACGTTCCACCCCAGGTAGGTCTCGAGTGCCTCCTGAACGGCCAGCGCGGTCTGCGAGTGGCTCATCACCACGTGGTGCTCGAAGCCGTTCCGGCAGATGTGCTCTAGAAGCGCCTGGAGCCGCGGGACCTCGATCACGCCATAGGCGCCAAAAGTGTGCGCCGGGTCGTCGGTGAACCGCCCCTCACCGACATAGGCCTTGATCTGCCCCGCCGCGTCGTCGGTACTGAGGCGCAGATAGGTCGCCGGGCCGGTCTTGATCCGGCCGAAGAGTGTGCCGTACGTCCTTTCCTTCCCCACCGTGCCGGCGATGATCTCCTGGAAGCTCATCCTGGTCGAGTCGAGGAACCGGCTCGGCAGGTTGCTGCAGTGGAAGACGATGGCCTTGTCCGGCTCGTCGTCGAGGTTGTTATTCCAATCGAGGATGGCGCTCGGCACCCCCGAAGCCGCCTGCAGTATCAGCATCGAGACGACGCCGGTGACGTCAAGTTCGCACGCGCTCGGCGTGAGGCTGTCGCTCATCATGCTCATGACCGTGCACGGGACGATGCCGAAGAACTCCTGCAGCGCGGTCCAACACTGGATCGAGGAGCCGTCCAGTTGCTCGGCGTCCATCCAGCCGTCGATGACCGTGCCCAGCTTGGCCATCTTCAACAGCGCCTCCGCGGGCACTCCGTCAGTGGTGGTGTAGGCAGAGATCGCCTCGCCCTTGGCTTGCACCGCCGGGTCGTCGTCGGCCAGACGCCCGATACGTCCCAACACCTCGGATAGATCCAGCGTGATGACCGAGATCCCCGCCCGCTCGAGCAGCTTCTCGCTGAAGCGCACGGTGTTGAAGTTGGACGGCCGGGCCCCGATGGCCCCCACCCGCATCCCCTTCACGGACCTCACCACACGGCACACGCGAGCGAAACGGTCGAGGTCAGCGGCGAACTCTGGCGACTGTGGCGCGCAGGTATGGCGAGAGGTGAGCGAGAACGGGATCCCGTACTGCGTCAGGTTGTTGCAGACTGATAGCTTCCCGCAGAAGCTGTCCCGTCGATGCGTGATCTTGAGCTTCGCCGTCTCATCGGAAAAGGCATGCACGAGCACGGGGACCTGGAGTCGCGAATTTCGAATTGAGTTCGCGATTGCCCGCTCGTCTCCGAAGTTCGGGAGCGTGATGACGACCCCGTCGATCTCCTCGGCATGGTCGCGGAACAGGCGCGCGCACTTCGCCACGTCATCCAGCGACTCGACCGAGCCGTACTCGGTTTCTTCCGGTCCGAGCGCGACAACCGCGAACCCTGCGGCTCTCAGGACCTCGAGCATCTCGACGCGACCCTCGCTGCAGAGCTCGCTCGGGAAGAAGCCGCGGTTTCCGACAATGAGGCCTACCGTTACGGGACGATTTACTGATTCATTTCGCATGGCCGGGGATGCTAGCTACTCCACTCCCCGCCCGCGGCCGCGTGCCCGATCGCGCCGCCGGGGATGTCGACGACTCAGTGTGCGCCCCGCGTCCGCCCGTGGCGGGGGGACGGGCACGTTCGCGCGGAGGCGCACCCGGCCTTGCTTCCCGACAAAAGGTGGCGACCCATGCAACCGCACACCACGCCACGAGGGAGTCAGTCCCCATTAGGGGCTCTTCGGATTTCAGTGGCGTCTAGCGGACTCGGGCTCCTTCGTGCTTGCAACGGTTTCCTGCCCCGTGTAGGGCACTTCATCGTCCACCGTCCCTTGGTTCACGGGATAGTGGGACGCGCACGCCGAGAGCCCATTGCCTCACCTGAACGGCGTCAGCGAAGACCGCCCACAGTCCCGAGAGCATCCTGGGGTATTTCATGCCACCGAATGCTGGTTCTTCGCCGCGGCACGAACTGTTGGACCACAATTGGAAGCGTGACCACGGGGGCTGTGGGGATTACTGCCGCCATCGAGACCGTCGGCCTGACCAAGATATTCGGGGCCGTCCGGGGCATCGAACAGCTCGACGTCCGAGTTGAGCCCGGCGAGATTTTCGGATTCCTGGGACCAAACGGAGCGGGGAAGACCACCACCATCCGGGCCCTCCTCGGTCTCTACCGTCCGACCGCGGGAACGGCCCGTGTCCTTGGCCTAGATGCACACATCGACAGCGTCACCATCCACCGCCGCGTGGGATATCTCCCAGGAGACCTTGCCCTGTTCGGTCGCCTGACGGCACGCGACCACATCAATTGGTTCGCCCGCGCTCGTGGCCTGGACGGCACGAGGAGGGCCAGAGAGCTATCGGAGCGTTTCTCTCTGCCTCTCGACACGCGGGCAAAGGACCTGTCGACGGGCAACCGCCAGAAAGTGGGAATCGTCCTCGCTTTCATGCACGAGCCCGAATTGCTCATCCTCGACGAGCCCACCACTGGGCTCGACCCTCTCGTGAAGCACGAGTTCGAACAACTGTTGCGCGAGACCACGGCAGCCGGTCGCACAGTGTTCCTGTCCTCGCACGAGCTCGACGAGGTTCAGCGGGTGGCTGACCGGGTCGGCATCATCAAAGAGGGCCGCCTCGTCCTCTCCGAGACGGTCGCGGGGCTGCGCAAACGTGCCCCCCAGACCATCGAGGTGGTCTTCAGGCTCCCGGTCGACTCCCATCGGTTCCAGATCGATGGAGTCCGGGTTGTTTCTTCGCAGGGTCCGCACGTCGTGCTGGAGATCACGGGGGCGATTGCCCCGGCACTACGCATCATCGCCGACCTCGACCCCGTTGAGCTTGTGTCGCGCCACGCCGAGCTCGACGAGCTCTTTCTGGACTTCTACCGGAACAACACCGTGATGACGGCCTCCGATGTGGACTGACGTATCGCGGCTCGACCTGGTCGGTCGGCGCCGCGCGATCCTTAGCTACACGCTCGGCATGGGGCTCTACGCCCTAGCGATCGTCGCCCTCTACCCCACGTTCGAGCACACGACCGGCCTCGACAAATTCACCAAGGACGCCCCGACGGTGGCGGCGCTGTTCGGCGCTACGGGCTCGCTCATCTCCCCATCGGGCTGGCTCAACGTCAACCTCTACGCCAACCTTTTCCCGCTGCTCGTCCTGCTCGCCACGATCGGGTACGGCGCGGCGTGCCTCGCCGGTCAAGACGAGGAAGGCACGCTCGCCATGGTCGCGGCGCTGCCGATTCGCCGTCACCGTATCGCCGCCGAGAAGGTCGTGGCGATGTGCATTCAAGCTGCACTGATCGTCGCGGTCGTGACGGCGGTCATCGCCCTCGGTCATTTCTTCGATATCTCGGTGAGCGCGCTCGATCTGTGGGGCGCCTCGCTCGGGGTGCTGCTCCTCGGCATCGACTTCGGGTTGGTCGCCATGGCGGTCGGGGCGGCCACGGGGAGTCGCGGGAACGCCATCGGGGTGGCATCAGCCATCGCTGCCGCCTCCTATCTCGTGAGCTCGTTGGCCCCGGTTGTCACCTGGATACGCCCCGCGAGGTTCGCCTCGCTCTTTTATTGGTCGGTCGGCAACAAGCAGCTGACCGTCGGCCTTGGCGTGAGCGAGCTGGCGGTGCTGCTAATGACAGGTGTCGCTCTCGCAAGTGTGACCATCGCAGCCTTCGAACGCCTCGACCTTCACTGACCTTTGTCCCCCCCGACGGGGAACCGAGGCCGGCGGCGCACAAGATCGGAGCCTGGCTGGAACTCCGGGGCCTTACGACCTGCAGAGCAACCTACCGGCCGATTTCGCGTGTCAACGTGCGAACAAAACGTCATGCCGAATCTCAGCCTTGATCGGTTCGTCTGCTGAGCCCCATTTGGCCGTACGGCGGCCCGCGGACCGCCAGCCGGGCCGAACCAGGCGGGCGGGACCGTGCACCCCCGGCGTCTCGCTTCGTTGCCGCGCGCGGTCAGCCAGGCCACCACCGGCCATGTGTTCTGTGGCGCGGATCAGAGGTCGACGAGCGGCTGGTAGTGCGCGAAGTCGGGGAACGGTTCGTAGAAGTGGTGCAGCAGCCGCCGGTACTCCTCGTACTCAGCGGAGCCCCGGAATCCCTCGGTGTGGTCCTCCAGCCGCTCCCACTCGACGAGCAGTAGGTAGCGCGACGGAGTTTCGATGCACCGAGCGAGCCTCCGCGACCGGAACCCGGGCATGGAGGCAATGATCGGCTTGGCCCGCTTGAACGCCTCCTCATATCCCTGCTCCTCGCCGGGAACAACGTCTAGCACTGCATGTTCGAGAATCATGGGGCAATTCTGCCGCGTGACGTCACCCCCCGGCAGGCACTGCCCGCCCGGCGGGCGAGCGTCTGTTGCAGGTCGGTCAGAACACGTCGACGTCGTGCCAAGTCGGATACCCGCAACGGCGCGCCTGGTCTTCGTTCGGGTGCCTTCATTCCAAGGGCGTCCGATCCCCCGCAGAAGCGAGCGGGTGGACCAGCGTTGCGGACGTCCTTCCCCGAGGCGTTTCGGGAACGGATCTCGGCGTCCCGCAGGCATTGAGCCCGCGGCGCCGACGAGGGGTGGCTCCCGAGCCCGGCCCGCAGCCGAGTGACGATGGCTTCACCGGTGTCGGATGCTGTCGGGCCATACCACCGCTGGGCCGCTCGAACGGGCCCGAGAACGACTCGCCCCTGCCGTGAGTTCGCCAACGCCGAGTTTCGATCGCCTAGTCGCCCGTCGGCAACCCCGGTGCCGGACACCCGGCACTGGCGCCGCGCCCAGACCCGCCACCGAGGGGCGGCGACCCCTCTACGGCTTCCCCGAGTGCGGCGACCCCGGAAGACCGAGCACGCGAACAGGGGCGTCTTGAATGGCCTCGCTGCCGTTGCCGAGTTGCCCGAGCGAATTCGCACCCCACGACCACAGACTCCCATTCCACTCGAGAGCGAAGGCCATGTCGCCGCCCCCGACCACCTGCCGAACGCCCGTGACGCCCCTCACCCGCACGGGGAGGCTTCGGCTCGCAGCGCTCCCGTCACCCAGTTGGCCAAGGTCGCCGCGACCCCACGCCCACACCGTCCCGTTGCGGAGCAGGGCGTAGGCAGAGCACGATCCCGCGGCGATGGCGACGACGTGGTCGAGGCCCTTCACTCGGACGGGCACGCCCTGGTCGAAGGTCCGGACGCCGTCACCCAGCTCGCCGAACTCGTCATCGCCCCAGGCCCACACGGTCCCGTCCCGACCCAGCGCGTAGCCCGAGTCCCCGCCGGCCGCGATCGCCGCGATCCCGACGAGACCGGGAACCTGATGGGGGACCCCTGAGTCCCGGCACCCACCGTGGCGACGAGATCCCGTCGAGCCGCAGCCGGCACCGCCGAGCTGCCCAAGGCTGTTATCGCCCCACACCCAGACCGTTCCGTCACTGAGCAGCGCGTAGGCATCAGATGTGCCTGCCCTGATGGCCACGACGTCGCTCAACCCAACGATCTCCCTCGGAGCGGTGGACACGACCGCGGACGACCCCGTCCCGAGCTGTCCGAAGCTGTTGTCGCCCCACGACCACGCCTTCCCGCCGGCGACGATTGCGTACGCCGTGAAAGCTCCGGCGGCGATGCCCTTGACGGTCGTCAGCGTCGGCACCGGTCTGGGGGTCTGCCGGGCCGTGAACCGTCGATCGGCGAGCTCAGCCTGGCTGTCGTCTCCCCAGGCCCAGACCCTGCCGTCCCTCAGGAGCGCGTACGAACTGTTTCCTCCGCCCGCGACGAGGACCGCCGCGGGAAGACCTCTGACCTCGACCGGCTCGGTGCGCGACGACCAGGGTCCGCTGTCCCCGATCTGGCCCTCGAGGTCATCGCCCCACGCCCGCACGCGACCGTCGGGAAGGACGGCATAACCCGTGTACGCACCCGCCGCGACGCGCACGATCGAGTTGGCATGTCCGTCCGGCACGGCGGCGGGCTTCGCCGCGGCTTGAGGCCCGACCACGAGGCCGAACCCCGCGAGCACGGCGGCGAAAAGAACCCCGGTCGCCGCGACCAAGCGCACTAGCCAAGATTAGCTTCCGGGGCTGCGCGGCCTACCAAGATCCGACCTGTTCGTCGAGCCCTGTGGCCGACCAGGCGCCGCCCGACCGGGTCTTCATACCGGACGTTCGGCTGGCCGGAATCGCCCCGCCGTGTCGTCCCCGCCGAGGACCAGAGCCTTGCCCACCGGCGGCCTCCGCCGAGCGGCCCGGGAGACGGCGGCCGACATCGCCTGCTAGGACAACTGCACGTCGAGCCTCAGCCGGGTAATGCGGGTGCCAAGCCCGGCGGCTATCCGGGTTCGCCTCCCCCGACGACGCCGACGGGACAGGACACGCCGGTGCCACCCAGCCCGCAGTAGCCGCTCGGGTTCTTCGCCAGGTACTGCTGGTGGTACTCCTCGGCGTAGTAGAAGGGCCCCGCCTCGGCGATCTCCGTCGTGGGTGCGCCGAGCCCGGCTTGGGCGAGAAGCTTCGCATAGCGGTCCCGTGTCGCGACCGCCCCGTCGCGCTGTGCCGCCGAGAACGTGTAGATCGCCGAGCGGTACTGCGTCCCCACGTCGTTTCCCTGCCGCATGTACTGGGTCGGGTCGTGACTCTCGAAAAAATGCTGCAGCATCGTGGCGTAGCTCGTGCGATCCGGGTCGAACACGACAAGGACGACCTCGGCGTGACCGGTCCTGCCCGAGCACACCTCCTCGTAGGTCGGGTTCGACGTGAACCCGCCCGAGTAACCGGCGGCCGTCGTGAAGACCCCTTCGGCCTGCCAGAAGATCCGCTCGGCCCCCCAGAAGCAACCGAGTCCGAATACGGCGCGCTCCGACCCCTCGGGGAACGGACCGCCGATCGGTGAGTGCAGGACGAAGTGGGCGCCCGGCTCGAGAACTGGCGTGCCGCGCCCAGGAAGAGCGCGCGAGGGCACGACCATCTCGTGCTTACGCGATGACAGGAACGCCATAGCTCGAGGTTACGAGGATCGGCGCGGTTTGCGCGCGCTCAGGACGCCGATTGCACCGGTCGCCGCCGCAGGATCCGCAGATAGGCGTCCTGGTCGACCGGACGGGGGGCGACGCGCACCCGACAGTCGACGGCGATGGCATCCGCGGGCGTGGCGAGCACCGGGTTTAGGTCGAGCTCGACGACCTCGGGCAGATCCTCGGCGATGCAGCTCACCCGGTTGACGACATCGATCAACCGGTCGATCGCCACGGGCTCAGAGCCCCGGTAGCCGTGGAGGAGCGGCGCGCCGCGGATGGACTCGATGAGCCGTGCCGAGTCGTCATCGGACAGCGGGGGCACGGCGAACTCGTGGTCGCCGATGATGTCGGTGAGGACCCCGCCGAGCCCGAAGGTCAGAAGCGGTGCTCCGAAGGCCGGATCGACGGTGAGCCCGACGATCGTCTCGACGCCGCCGGGGATCATCCGCTGGACGACGACGCCTTCGAGCTGCGTGCCGAGGCGCTGCGCCATCGTCCGGTACGCCGCAGTGAACTCGGCGTCAGAGCGGAGCCCGAGGGCCACCCCGCCGACCTCCGTCTTGTGGAGGATGGCCGCACCCTGCGCCTTCAGCGCGACCGGGTAGCCGATCGCGCCCGCGGCGCTGAGGGCCTCTTCGATCGAGTCAGCGGTGACCGTCTCGACGAGCGGGATCCCGAACGCCGTCAGCACCCGGCTCACGCGGCCGGCGTCGAGCCAACCGCCGTCGGCGTTCTCGGCCAGGAACCCGCTGACGACCGCCCGCGCCGCCGCGACGTCGACGCCGACAGGGTCGGCTGCCGGCGCCGCGGGCCGCGCCAGCCACTCGCCATACGACGCCACCCGTTCCATCGCCGCCGCCGCCCGGTCCGGCGACGGGACGACGGTGAAACGGACCCTGGACAACCGGTCGACCTCGGCGGGGATCGGCGCGCCGAAGATGCACGCGATGACCGGCCGGTCGCTCTCCTTCGCGACGAGGTCGATCGCGTCGAACGCCTGCGCGCGCGTGAGCGAGACGATCGGCGTGACGACGGCGATCGCCGCGTCGACCTCACCGCTGCCGAGGGCGGCACGCAGCCCCGCCGTGAGATCTGCAGCCCCGCCGTCGGCGGTCGTGTCGACGGGATTGGCGACGGCGGCGGCCGGGACCAGCACCTCGCGCAGGGCCTGTTTGGTCGCGTCGCCGAACTCCGGGACGACGAGGCCCACCTTCGTGCAGGCGTCCGCCGCGAGGATCAGCGGTCCGCCCGAGTTGCCGACGAGTGCGACTCGCCGACCGCGCGGCAGCGGGGCCGCCCCGAGCAGCGCGACGACATCGAGCAGCTCGTCGAGCCCCTCGACGGCGGTGACGCCGGCCGCCGACAGCAGCGCGTCCGAGGCGACGGCCGGGGTCGCGGCGGCAGCGGTGTGCGAGCGGGCGCCCCGGACGCCGGCGACCGTTCTCCCGGCCTTCAGGGCGACGATGGGTTTCTTACGAGCGACGCGACGTGCGATCCGGAGGAACTTCCGTGCGTTGCCGAACGACTCGAGGTACAGCGCGATGACCCCGGTGGCGGGGTCGTCCTCCCAGAAGCACAACAGGTCGTTGCCGCTGATGTCGATCTTGTTGCCCACCGAGACGAAGTTCGAGACGCCGATCCCGGCACGGGAGGACTCCTCGAGCAGGACGATCCCGACAGCTCCCGACTGCGTGTACAGCCCAACCCTCCCCGGCACCGGTGCGACCGGCGAGAACGTCGCGTTGCAGCGGACGTCCGGATCCGTGCTGCTCACGCCCAGGCAGTTCGGCCCGACGATCCGCATGCCCGCGCGCCGGGCCACGTCGAGCAGCTGGTTCTCGAGCGAGGCACCGGCACGTCCGGTTTCGCCGAAACCCGAGGTGATGATGACGAGGGAACGCAGACCGGCCGCGGCCGACTCCTCCACCACCCGGAGGACCTCGGACGGAGGCACGACGACGACACCGAGGTCGATTGGCGGCGGGAGCTCGCCGACCGAGGCGAAGGCGCGGACACCACAGATCGATCGGGCCAGGGGGTTCACCGGGTAGACGATCCCGGCGAAGTCGCCGGCGAGGAGTGCCCGGACGATCTCGTGGCCGATCCCACCCGGGCGCCGCCCGGCCCCGATCACGGCGATCGAGCGCGGCCGGAGGAACGAGGCGACACTCGCGGCCGTCGCGACACGCTCGCGCTCCTCGCGGCGGGCGAAATACGACTCCGTCGGCGTGAGGTCGAGTCGCACCTTCACAACGCCCTCGACGAGCCGGCTCGCCTCGCTCATCCCGGCATCCTCGAACACCTCGAGCATGACCGAGTTCTCGGGGGCCGTCTCGGCGCGGAACTGATTGACCCCCTTCTCCCTCGCGTAGGCCGCGAGCGCCTCGAGCAGCAGCGTCCCCACCCCGCGTCCCTGGAACTCCTTGGCGACGACGAACGAGACGTCGGCGTCTTGTTGCCGCGCCAGACGGACGTAACGGGCCATCCCGACCAGTGCGTTTCCGACCAGCGCGACGAGTGCCATTGTGTCGACGTAGTCGACAGTCGCCAATGCCCGGAACTCAGCCTCGCCGGGCTCGGCCACCGAGCCGAACACCCGCACATCCGCGTCCTCGGGAGATAGCGCGCGGTAGAAGCTCTCGAGTCGTCCGGCGTCGTCAGGCAGGATCGGCCGGAGGTGGACCCCCCGGCCGTCGACGAGGAGGCAGTCGACCTCCCAGGAAGCCGGATAGGCGCTCGGCACGCCCGGAGCGCCCATTCTACGGTCGGCAATGCTCACCTTGGATCTCCTCGCGAAGCTTCCCGCCGACAGACCGTGGCCGTCCGCTCGGGACAAGTGTCCCATGTCCCCCGTCGCCGTTCCGGCAGCCCGGGGCATTCCGAGCCGGCGCCGGAGCGTCCGCCGCGAGCCGGGTTGGAGTGCCGCGAGAAGTAGGGTCTTTCTCGGGTGGTCGGCCGGTGCGCCGGCGTGATCTGTTCTGAGACGTCCCCGACCGACGCGTGAGGCGCGGTGGATCAATGGACTGGATCTGATCGGTGAGTTCTGCGAGCCGGCAGCGGAACTGGTTGTCGTGCGCCGTCGCGGCGGAGGCGGATCCGCCTCCCTTCGAGCCGGGGCGCTACGTCGGCGCCCTCTACGTCACGGCGGCACTCGCCACGCTCGTGCTCGCCGCGCTGCCCGATCTCGCCTCCCGTGACCGCGTGGCGGTCCTCATCACCGGGATCGCCGCCGCCGCCGTTGGTGGCGCGCTGCTCCGGCTTCGCCCGGATCTCGGAGAGCTGCCGCTCGTCTGCTTGCTCGCGGTCGGGACCTCGTGGATCGGCGCCGATGTCTACTGGCTCGGGTCGGGGTACGTCCTCGCTCTCCTGTGCTGGTTCGCGCCGGCATCCCTCGCCGTGCTGGGCGTCCGTGCCGGCGTCGCCGAGAGCGTCTACGCCGCGGCGATCCCCGGCGCGATCCTGGGAGCGACCGGGCGGTTCGGGCACAGCGGTGCGGCCGTCGCCACCCGGGAGTGGATCGTCACGGCCGCCGTGATCGCCGTGCTGGGCACCGGCGTCCGCTTCCTGCGTCGGGGCATGGAGCGGCGCCATGAGGTCCTCGCCAGGCTCGTCAACGATCTCTCGATCGGTGTCGAGGTCATCGGGCCCGACGGACGCTATGTCGCCGCGAACTCGGCGCTCTCGGGCATCCTCGCCAAGCCACGACACGAGATCATCGGCCGGCACCTCGACGACCTCACGCTCGCCGACGACGTTGACAAGACGGACGCCGTCATCCGCGGGCTGCTCTCGGGGAGCACGCCGTCGGCCGAGTTCGACCAGCGCTACCAGCGTCCCGGGGGCGACACCGTGCACGCGGTCGTGACGGCGGTCGGTGTCGTGCCGGAACCGGACGGTCCTCGCTTCGTCTTCGCGCTGGTCCGGGACGTCTCGGAACAGCGTCAGCTCGACGAGCAGCGCGGCGAGCTCGCGCAACTGCTCCTGCGAGCCCAGGAAAACGAGCGCCGGCGCATCGCCGACGAGGTCCACGACGATCCGTTGCAGACGATGATCGCTCTCTCCATCCAGCTGCAGATCCTCGAGGGACGGCTCAAGGACGACAGCGCGCTCAGCGTCGTCGACGATCTGAAGAAAGCGATCGCCCTGTCGATCGAGCAGATGCGCACACTGCTGTTCGAGCTCCACCCGCCGGCTCTGCACCTTGGCGGCCTCACCGAGTCACTGACCGAGTTCATCCGCCGCTACGAAGCCGCCGGTGGGCCGAAGGTGCGCTTCGACAGCGCGCTGGAGACGGAGACGACCCCGGACGAGGCGATCACGCTCTTCCGCATCACGACCGAGGCGCTCACGAACTCGCGCAAGCACGCCGACGCGCGCAACATCACAGTCAGCGTGCTTGAGAGCCAGGGCGGCATCGGGCTCACCGTGACCGACGACGGCATCGGAATGGACAACACGAGCCAGATCGTCCCCGGGCACCTCGGCGTCGCGTCGATGAGGGAACGGGCGGAACGGGCGGGCGGGAGTTTCGAGATCTCCTCGACACCGGGGGCCGGCACGACGGTCCGCGCCTGGATCCCCCGAGCCGGCTCCTAACTCGCGACGCTCTCCCCCTGCGACGATCCCGCCGCCTGGCGGATCGCCTCCAGGAGCTCGCTCACGGGCCGATCCTTCAGCACGTACGAGACCGCGCCGGAGGCCATCATGTGGTCCCGGGTCGCGTTGTCGTCAAAGGCCGACAGCGCGACGACACGGGTCCGCAGACCGCGGCTGCGGATCTCCATCGCGGCGACCGGACCGCCACCCTGCGGCATGCGAACGTCGAGGACCGCCACGTCGGGTTCGTGCTCGATGCAGAGCTTGAGGGCTTCCTCGGCGTTGCGACCCGCCCCGAGAACCTCGATGTCGGGTTGCTCGGCGAGGAGGCGGGTGAGGGCGTCCACGATCGCCTCCTGGTCATCGGCGAGCACCACCGTGATTCGCCGCTCGGAGGAGCGGGACACTCTACGTCCGATCTTCGAGGGAAATGATGCCGTCCCGAGCCGCCACGGCGACCGCCTCGAGCTTCGAGTGCGCTCCGAGCTTCGCCAGGATGTTGCGCACGTGGTTGCGCACCGTGTGCTCCGACAGGAACAGAAGCGAGCTGATGCCTTCGGTTGACATGCCCTTGGCGAGCAGGCGGAGTACCTCGAACTCGCGCTGGGTCAGGTCGCCCGCCTTGCCCTGGGGCGCCCGGCGCAGGCGGTCGAGCAGGCCGACGAGCACGGAGGTCGGGATGAGCGACTCGCCGCGGTAGGCGGCGCGCACGGCACTCACGACCTCGCGGCCGCTGCGATCCTTGGGTAGGAATCCCGAACAACCCGCCTCGATCGAACGCGCGAGCAGCTCGTCGCCGCCGGCGGCGGAAAGCATGACGACCTTCGTCGACGGCCAACGCCGCAGGATCTCTGTCGCCGCCGTCGCACCGTCCCCGTCGGGAAGCCGGTAGTCGAGGAGCAGCACGTGCGGGTGTCGGCGCTCCACGAGCTCGATGGCTTCGGCCACGGTCGCGGCGATACCGACGATCTCCAGATCACGCTGTTCGCGGAGAAGGACACCAAGGCCCTCGGCGACCATGGCGTGGTCATCGACGATGCCGACCCGGATGCGCTCACCCGCGACCCTCTGAGAGCTCGCCTCGCCAGCAGGATCCACGAAGTCGATGATCTCACGCTCCGGCCCCGCGTTCACGTATTCGACATCGTCGAGCAGTATTTCAGTTACCGAGCGCATGCCCTCTTCGGGTGCCTCGACCTCAGCAATATTCTGCATGGTGGATCACTCACCTTGTGGACTAAGGAATCATCCTGACGTGAGTTTCCTCCCCTATGTGGTCGGGTGCATGACACAGCCGCGTCATTCGGAATGACACGCTTCTTCAAGATGGGGCAAATGGCCCAGTTGGGCTATGCGTGACCTTGTGGTTTGTCGTCCGGGAGCCTGAAGAAATTGTCCCGGTAGTACCGCAGCTCAGTGACGCTCTCCCGGATGTCGTCGAGGGCCCGGTGGGAGCCGACCTTCTTGGGCGCGTGCCCGTAAAGGGTGGGATACCAGCGCTTACAGAGCTCCTTTACCGTCGAGACGTCGATCGACCGGTAGTGCAGGTACTCCTCGATCTCGGGCAGCTGACGACTGAGGAATCGGCGGTCGACCCCGATTGAGTTCCCACACAACGGCACACGCCGCGCCTGGGGCACGTGAAGACGGATGAATTCCAGCGTCGCCGCACCGGCATCTGCCAGGGTGAGCGCCGACGATTCGATCGCCGATAGCAGCCCCGATTCGGTGTGCATCTTGCGCACGACTTCATCCATCTTCTCGAGGTCTTCCGGCGTCGCGCCTACGACGAGGTCCGGGCCCTCGGCGACGACCTCGAGCACGTCGTCGGTGACGAGCGTCGCGATCTCGACGATCACGTGGTGGGACGGATCGAGCCCGGTCATCTCGAGATCCATCCAGACGAGCACGGCTTGGATGGTAGTTCGCGCGCCCTCCCCGCTCGTCGTACCGGCCGCACGGGGCGCTACCCTGCCGCGGTGCTCGACATCCCGTTCACGCCCCTCCGGGGCGACTCGGCGGCACCCTCCTACGCCCATCCCGGGGACGCGGGTGCCGACCTCGTCGCGACGCAAGACGTCGTCCTCGAGCCTGCCGGTGGGAGGGCGCTCGTCCCGACAGGCCTGACGATGGCAATTCCCGCCGGCCACGCCGGGCTGGTGCTCGCCCGCAGCGGACTGGCGATCCGCCACGGCGTGTCGTGCCTCAACGCCCCGGGGCTCATCGACTCGGGCTACCGCGGCGAGATCCAGATCGTCCTCGTCAACACCGATCCCCATGAGCCCTACACCGTCCGCCGGGGAGACCGGATCGCCCAGCTCGTCATCGTCCCCGTCGGGGTGGCCCGCTTCATCGCCGCCGAGGCCCTGCCCGACAGCGACCGCGGGCCGACCGGCTTCGGCCAGTCTGGGCGCTGAGTCGAACCGCACGGGCCGGATCCGACTTCCGGCCGCACACCCCGCGTGGGGCTGGGTATTATGACGCGCACGCGGACGTGGCTCAGTTGGTAGAGCATCACCTTGCCATGGTGAGGTTCGCGGGTTCGAATCCCGTCGTCCGCTCCAAACAAAGTCCAGCTCAGCC
>PLPK01000019.1 GCA_003159795.1 Acidimicrobiaceae bacterium
TTAGGGTCCACCACAGAATAACACGCGAGTAGTACGCTCGTGGTGTGGAGTTGAGCCCTGAGACGCTCGAGGTGTTCTTCGACACGGTGCAGCCTCATCTCGACGAGCGCCAGCGCCGGGTGGTCGCTGGCGCCATGGCTGAAGCGCTCGGGCGCGGTGGCCAGGTGCGAGTCGCCACCGCATCGAAGATGAGCACGAACACGCTGTGGCGCGCTGTCACAGAGGTGCGAGAAGGCATCGAGGTCTCCGACCGGGTGCGCCGTCCCGGCGGCGGCGACAAGCCGGCGATCGAACGCCAGCCCGAGCTGCTCTCGGCCCTCGATGACCTCGTGCATCCCGACACGCGGGGCAATCCGATGTCGCTTCTTCGCTGGACGTCCAAGTCCACCTACGAGCTCGCACGTGAGCTCACGCGGGAGGGCTACAGCGCCTCCGCAGAGCTTGTACGACGCCTGCTTCATCAGATGGGCTACAGCCTGCAGGCGCCCGCCAAAGAGAAGGAGGGCACGAACCACCCGGACCGAGACGCCCAGTTCTCCTACTTGAACGACCAGGCGTCTTCTTTCATGGCAGACGACCAGCCAGTCGTGAGCGTCGACACGAAGAAGAAGGAGCTCGTCGGCGAGTATGCCAACAAGGGCCGTGAGTGGCAGCCGACGGGCGAGCCCGACGAAGTGCTCGTGCACGACTTCATCGACCCCGAGTCCGGCAAGGCCGTCCCCTACGGTGTCTTCGACGTCGCCAACAACGAGGGCTGGGTCTCGGTCGGCGACAACGCCGACACCGCAGGATTCGCTGTCAACTCGATCCGCCGCTGGTGGGAGAAGATGGGCCGGGAACGCTTCCCCGAGGCCACACGCCTGCTGATCACCGCCGACTCGGGCGGATCGAACGGTTACCGGATCCGCGCCTTCAAGGTCGAGCTCGCCAAGCTCGCGAAAGAGACCGGGCTCGAGATCACTGTCTGTCACTACCCACCCGGCACCTCGAAATGGAACAAGATCGAGCACCGCATGTTCAGCTTCATCTCGATGAACTGGCGAGGACGAGCACTCGTGTCCTACCGCACGATCGTCGAGCTCATCGCCGCGACCACCACCGAGGCAGGACTGCGCATCGAGGCGGAACACGACACGACCGGCTACCGCACAAAGGTCAAGATCAGCGACGCCGAGCTCGAAGCAGTGCCCCTCCGCCGCCATGAGTTCCACGGCGACTGGAACTACACGGTGGCGAGCGCATGAATCACGCGATCAATTCCGCGGCGAGCGCTTAGCCGCACGTTGATGAATGGCCGTGAACGGCGGCGTCCGCGGGATATTCGCGGGATGAGGTACTTCCCGCTAAATACCGGAATGAGCAGCGGAATCGGACCGCCCGCCGCTGCTTCGGCCCTCACCTTGAGGGCGAATCAGCAGCGACAAGCCTCTCACTCGACGCGCCACACTGCATCGGACCGTGCTCGCCAAGGCTGACTGTCGAAGCCAAATCAGCCAGCCCCACCGCTCGTTGAGAAAGGTTGCGCAAGACTTGCACAAGTCCAGGGGCCATCTGTCGATTCTGGCTGTTGGCGAGGCGTCAGCGTTCGATCATTTGCATCTGCTGTTCGTTGTGGTGATCTCCAGCAGCGGGCGTGAGGTTGTTGAGCCTGTCGATCTGCTCGGGACTCAGCTGGATGCCGTCGGCGGCGGCGTTTTCCTCGACGCGCGAGACCCGCTTCGTCCCCGGAATCGCCGCGATGTCGTCTCCGCGAGTCAGGACCCACGCCAGGGCAATCTGAGCCGGGGTGGCACCGACCTCGGCGGCGATCGCCTTGACCTCGTCGACGGCACGCAGGTTGCGCTGGAAGTTCTCGCCAACAAAACGGGGGTTGGTCTTGCGCGAATCGTCGGCGGCGAAGTCCTCGGTGGAACGGATCTCCCCGGTGAGAAACCCGCGGCCGAGCGGCGAGTAGGCAACGAATCCGATGCCTAGTTCGCGCAGCACGGGCAGGACCTTCAGCTCCGGGTCCCGTGTCCATAAGGAGTACTCCGACTGCAGGGCCGTGACGGGATGGACGGCATGGGCTCGGCGGATAGTGGCGGGCCCGGCCTCGGAGAGGCCGATGTGGTGGATCTTGCCCTCGGCAACTAGCTCGGCGAGAGCGCCAACGGTGTCTTCGATGGCGATCTTCGGGTCGACGCGGTGCTGGTAGTACAGGTCGATATGGTCGGTGCCGAGCCGTTTGAGGGACCCCTCAAGCGCGGTACGGATGTTGGCTGGGCTGCTGTCGAGGTTCCAGGGGCCGCCGCCGGCGTGTGAGACAAGACCGAATTTCGTCGCCAAGACGACGTCGTCGCGGCGGTCCTTGATGGCTTCGCCGACGAGCTCCTCGTTGGCGAAGGGGCCGTATATCTCGGCGGTGTCGATGAGGGTGACGCCCAGGTCGAGCGCCCGGTGGATAGTGCGGATGGACTCGGCGTCGTCGGTGCCTGTGCCGGTATAGGCGGTGGACATGCCCATGGCGCCGAGACCGACACGTCCGACATCGAGAGTCCCAAGGTGGATGTGTTTCATGATTGCTGTCCTTTCGGTTCGATTCGAGGATCGGTCAGTGTTGGGCAAGTTCGCCGTAGAAGTAGGACGCGGTAACGCCGCCGTCCATGAGGAAGTCGCTGCCGGTGATGAACGAGCCCTCTGGGCCCATCAAAAGCGCGCCGAGGGTTCCAACTTCGTCTGGGGTGCCGCCGCGCCCGGCTGGGCACAGTTCGATCATGCGCCTGTATCCCTCACCGCGAGGGCCGGTCAGTTCGTCTCTGGCTAGCGGAGTGAGGATAATGCCGGGACTGATCGCGTTGATCCGGGCGCCCCGCTTACCCCACCGAACCGCCTCGGCCATCACTCGCAGCGAGTTCCCACGCTTGGCGAGCTGGTAGGCGTGGAGGGAGTCAGTCACCTGGTCGGGCCGGAGCATGCTGAGCTTCAGGAGTTCGTCCGCTGGGGTGGTCGCCAGCGCGGCGTTCTGCTCAGCGGTGAGGACGCCGAGCCGGTGGCCGGACTGTGACGCGATGACCACCCCGGCGCCACCGCGGGCGATGACATTCCCGAACTCCTCGAGCACGAGCGCGGTCCCGTACAGGTCGACTGAGAGGATGGTCGCCGGGGAGGCCTGGCTTGGAGAGACACCTGCGGCGTGAATGACGCCGGTGACGTCGCCGAAGCTGGCGGCTGTCTCGACCAGCGCGTGAACCGATTCGCGCGAGGACACGTCGGTGGCTGCTGTCATCACTTCGAATCCGGCGTTGCGCATCACCTCCGCCGCGGCATCGGCGTTCTCGTCGTGCAGGTCGGCCAACACAACGTGCTTGCCAGCGCTAACGCGGCGAGCGATGGCNNAATCACCGTGCGAGGCCGCCGCGCCTGATGGGCTGGATCGGGATCCCCCGTTGGACGTGCTGATCGTGATCACGCTGGTGCTACCTCGTTGATCACGCGAAGAGCGTTGAGTGTGCGGGGATATCCGATGAAGGGCAGCAGGTGGGTGACGACAGCGAGCAGGAGTTGACGGTCGTTGCCTAGGAGGAGGTTGGCAGCCACGTGACCCTTGGCCTGTGGTTCACACCCACCAAGAGAGATAAGCATGGCAAAGGTCAAGAGCTCACGCGTCCTGAGATCTATTCCGGTCCGGGTGTAGTTGTCGCCGAAGCAGTTCGCAGAAAGAAGGCGTTGGAAGTGGATCTCGTCGTCGGACGCGGACGCGTACATCTGGTCGATGACATCGGCCCCGATGATCTCCTTTTGTACAGCGAGGCCCCGCTCGGCCCTTGTCTCCGGTGTCGTTGTCGACTGTCCTTCGAGCGGCAGCTTCACCCCGCGCTCGACCAAGACATCGTTCGTGGCATGGATGAAATCGAAGACCTTCGCCATGCCCACGTAGGCGACAGCCTGATAGACGATCTCTTTGACCTCGACCGGCGTGACGCCAACAGTTAGCGCCGCGTCGAACATGACCCGGTATTCACTCTGAGCTTGGCACGCGATCATCGACGCGAGCTGCACCATGAGACGGGTCTTGGTGTCCAAGCGACCGTAGCGGAGTACCTCGTCGAAAGCGAAATTGTCGAAGTACTCGATGAGCTCGGGGTCGGTCTCCTCCAGGGTCGAGACATGACCAGGAAACAGTTCCTCATGGTTCTTCCTCGCTACTTCACTAATCACCATTGCCAATCTCCTTCAGGGCGTTCGTTCTCTCGTTGCCTGTTGGGGCGAGCGAACTCCAGGTGGTTCTTGTCGGTTCCGGTCAGTCCTCGTCGTTCCGCGGGACGAGGCGAACTGTGACAGCGTCGGCGCCGGGTCCTGTGACGCTGCCGACGATCTTCGGCCCGTACCGGTCGTACTTGGTGTGGTAGGCGTGATCGATGGCCGCGTGCATTCCCGGCGTAGGGTCGGCAAAGGTGACGTCGCGCTCAACGCCACCGGCGCGGATGCGACCGACACCACTGGCCCTGGCTCTCCGGTACCAGGGGTTGTCCCGCCCGTAGGCGGAGCGAACGTAGAGGTCATCGCCGACTCGGACGACCCACATGGTCACGTACGGGCGCAGGCTGCCATCGGTGCGCTCGGAAGCCAGCTGCAGCTCTTCGGCGTTGCCGATGCGGTCGAGCTCGGCCTCGCTCCATCTGGCCATCAGATCGACCCGACGCGCACGAGCGACTTGATCGCACGTCGCTCGTCCATCGCCGCGTAGGCGTCGGGGATCTCGTCGAGGCTGGTTTCGTAGTCGAAGACCCGTCCGGGATTGATAGCGCCGCTGAGCACGTCATCGAGCAGTTCGGGGATGTACGCCCGAGCGGGCGCGACACCGCCCTGCCAGCCGACGCTGCGCCAGAAGTTCGCTTCGAACGGGACGTCGGCGCCGTGAGGCGCGCCGACGACGCCCACGGTCGAGCCGGCTCGGGCGATAGCGAGCGCGGTGGCCATCGATTGGCCGGTGCCGACGCACTCGAGGGCGGCATCCACGCCGATGCCGTTGGTCAGCTCTAGCACGGCAGCAATTGCCTCGTCGCCCCGCTCTGCCAGGATGTCGGTGGCGCCGAACTCGCGGGCGACTTGTTGGCGGACCGGGTTGCGGCTCAGAGCGATGATCCGTTCGGCGCCGAGCCGCTTCGACGCGAGAACCGCTGAGAGACCAACGGCACCGTCGCCCACGACCGCGACCGTGTCTCCCTTCTCCACACGGCCGCACACGGCGGCGTGATGCCCCGTGCACATCACATCCGACAGCGCGAGCAATGAGCGCAACGTCGCCTCGGAATGGCCCGAGGGCGACCCGGGCACCGAGACGAGGCTGCTGCCGGCAAGCGGGACGCGCACCGCCTCGCCTTGACCGCCGTCGATCTCGCCGTTGCCGAACGATCCGCCTGCAATGCAATGTGACGTCACCCCCGCCCGGCAGGCCGGACACGTCATGTCGCAGTACACGAAGGGGGCTACCACGAGCTCGCCCTTGGTGATGCCGTCGACCTCGGAGCCGATGTCCTCGACGACGCCGATGAACTCGTGGCCGATCGACCCGACTGCATGCGGCGACTCGCCCCGGTAGTACCAAAGGTCCGAACCGCATACGCAGCCGAGCACGACGCGAACGATC
>PLPK01000050.1 GCA_003159795.1 Acidimicrobiaceae bacterium
ATCGCGAGCACCTGAGCAGGACAAACGCGCTGGTCACGCGCTTGTTTTGAAAATACTTCTGAGAGCTCTGTTCAGTCCTTCAAAGGGAGAGCCAGGAAACTCCCGCTAGGGCGGACGCCTGCCACCACACAGAGGGCGACGACCGGACCGACCACGAGTAGTCGAGACGACTTCACGGGTTCAGTATCGCTCCCGGCAATTCCCAATTACGCGCGCCCCCTAGTGCTCAGCTGAAGCGGGGGTCCGAACTATTCCCGACCGCCGGGTCGAAGTCGTCAGGCGAGTACCGGGATACGACCTCGGCTCACCGAGCTGAACCCCACGCCTGAATGGGTCATCAACTCCCGCATGACCGGGGGGATGGGACGCACTCCTCTCTCGGGCACCCACCAGACGGCAGCCGGATGAATCGGGCGCGCCGGGCCGCGGAACGGGATGCCGACCACCGTCCGGTGTGGCTCGCCGGGGCGGTGGGGAGCGGCCATGATGGGCCGATGGAACCTCGCGAGCACGACGAACGTCCTTGGGGCAACTACACGGTCCTCGAGGATGCCGCCGACCACAAGGTGAAGACGATCCTCGTCTACCCCGGGAAGCGTCTCAGCTACCAGTGGCACGACCATCGTGCCGAGCACTGGTTCGTGGTGCGCGGCACAGGCACGGTCACCCTCGATGGGGTGGAGAGCAGCGTCGGCCCCGGGTCGGCGGTCGATATCGGGGTCGGCACCGCGCACCGCATCGAGAACACAGGCGCTGTCGATCTCGTCTTCGTCGAGGTGCAACTCGGCGAGTCGTTCGCCGAGGACGACATCGTCCGCCTCGAGGACGACTTCGGGCGGGCCTGACGGCTCCGCCCCGCGCTAGGCGCGCGATGGTGTCGCCGCACCCGGGGGGCAGAGGGCGTTCAGCGCGTCGATCAGCTGGCGGAGCCGCCCGTGGTGGACCCGGTTGAACTCGAGCGCGATCCGCGCCAGGTCCAAGTGGTCGTTGCCGGAGCGCTCGGCAGGCAACGGCCCGGTGCGCCAGATCCCCTTCGCCGAGCAGATGTCAGCGAACGTCGTCGAGAGCGAGGCGAGCTCGAGGTCGCTCGGTGGGTAGCGCAGCCGGATCACCATCGCGTCGTTGACGAATCGGCGCGAGTGGTAGTTGCGGTGGAAGCCAAGGACTTCCCGCACGGCCGCGTCGGGATCGTCGGTGATGCGGTAGAGCGACCCCTCGACCGGATCGGCGAAGCCGCGGCCGTACACCTGGGACGTGACGAAATCCTCCCAGCCATACCAATACCGCTCGCCCGGGCTGTCGACGAGCACGATCGGCGCCGGTTCGGCTTTGCCGGTCTGCAGAAGCGTCAGGAGCTCGAAGCACTCGTCGAGGGTGCCGAAGCCGCCCGGCAGGACGAGGAAGCCCGAAGATTCCTTTATCAACATCAGCTTGCGTGTGAAGAAATACTTCATCTCCACGAGTTTCGAGTTCTCGGCGATCCACTGGTTCGGCTCGGCCTCGCCGGGCAGGCTGATGTTCACGCCGATCGCCATGGCGGGACCGGCGCCCTCGTTGCCGGCAGCCATGATGCCAGGCCCGGCGCCCGTCACGACCATCCAGCCGGCCGCAGCGAACCGGCTGGCGAGCTCGCGGGCCAGCTCGTAGGTGCGGTCCGACGGTTCCGTGCGGGCCGAGCCGAAGAGGGTGACCTTCCGCACGTCCCGGTATGGGGCGAACATGTGGAACGCCTCAGCCATCTCGCCGAGGGCGGCCCGGGCGAGCTTCAGGTCGAGCCGGCTGGCGTCACCCCGGGTGAGATCAAGCGTCGCCAGCACGATCCCCCGCACGACGTCGCGGTCGTGGCCCACGCCGGAGGTGTCGAGGAACTTCTCGACGAGCGCCGCGACCTCGGGGCTCGACTCGGCGGGGGGGCGCGGCGCGACGCCGCGCCGGCGCGTCGTCACGCCGGCACCGGAACCCGGCCGTAGAGGGTCGTGCGCTGCTCGAGTTGGCGACCGAGCGGCTCGACGACGGCCCGGAAGTCCTCAGCCGTCATCAGCTGGCCGTGTGAGCCGCCAGCGGCCCGCGAGATGCTCTCGTCCATCAGCGTCCCGCCGACATCGTTGCAGCCCGCCCGCAGAAGCTGGCGGAGCCCCGCGGGGCCGGTCTTCACCCAACTCGCCTGGATGTTGTCGATGGCTCTGTCATAGACGATCCGCCCGACGGCGTGCATGAGGATGACCTCGCGAAAGGTGGGCCCGCGCCGCGCCCGGTGTGAGAGGTAGAGAGGTGTCGCCATGTGGACGAAGGGCAGCGGCACGAACTCGGTGAAGCCGCCGGTTTCGCGTTGGAGGTCGCGGGTCACGATGAGGTGGCGCGCCCAGTGCACGGGGGACTCGACCGAGCCGAACATGATCGTCACGTTCGAGCGCAGGCCCACCTTGTGGGCGGTGCGGTGTGCCTCGAGCCACTCGGCGGTCGTGATCTTGTCCGGGCACAGCACGGCCCGGACCTCGTCGTCGAGGATCTCCGCGGCCGTACCCGGCAGCGAGCCCAGCCCGGCCTCGTAGAGCCGCCCGAGATACGACTCGAGCGGCTCCGCCAGCCGGCGCGCCCCCTCGGTCACCTCGAGGGCGGTGAAGCCGTGGATGTGGATCGCCGGCGAGACGGCGCGCACGGCGCGGATGACGTCTAGGTAGTAATCCCCGTCGAAGTCCGGGTGGATCCCCCCCTGCAGGCAGACCTCGGTCGCACCGGCGCGCTCGGCGTCGACGACGCGCTGGGCGATCTCGTCCAGGCTCAACACGTACGGTTGGCCCCGCAGGTTGAGCGAGAGCGGGCCCTTGGAGAAGGCGCAGAAGCGGCACCGGTACGTGCAGATGTTCGTGTAATTGATGTTTCGGTTGGCGACGAACGTGACGGCGTCGCCGACGGCCACCTGGCGCAGCTCGTCGGCAAGCGCGGCGATGACGCGCACCTCGGCTCCGCGGGCCGAGAAGAGCGTGACGATCTCGTCGACGCCGAGTTCCTCGTTCCGCTCGATCCCGCCGAGCACGTCGGCGACGGGGCCGGGGGGGAGTCCTCGCGGGGCGCGGTGCCCCGCCGGGGCCACGACGGCCGGGGGAGCGAGGTCCGACCCGGCACACCAGGCGCTGTCGCGGGCGAGTCCCTCGGCGTCGGCGTGCTCGAGCACGGCGGCGCGCATCGCGGGCGCGAGCCACCGGTCCGCGTCCGCCACGAACTCGGGGTGGATGGCGAGGCGCGGCGCGAGTTCGTAGCCGGCGGCCGCCAGCTCCGCCTCCAGACGGCCGAGCTCCGGCCAGGCCCGTTCCGGGTTGACCTCGTCGATCGTCACGGGCGAGATCCCGCCGAGGTCGTCGGCCCCGGCGTCGACGAGCACGACGGGGTCGTCGACAAGGTTCGGCGGCGACTGCACGTGGACGTCGCCCGGCAGGACGAGGCGCGCCGCGGCGACGGTCCAGCGCAGCTCGTCGAGGTCGCACGGGGGCTCGCCGCGCATCGCGGTACCGGGTTTGGGGAGGAACCCCTGGACGAGCACCTCCTGGACGTGACCGTACCGGCGGTGCGCATCGGCGATCGCGCGCAGGGCGTCGATCCGGTCGCGGCGGGATTCACCGATGCCGACGAGGACCCCGGTCGTGAACGGGATGGCCAGGCGCCCCGCCGCCTCGAGGGTCGCGAGCCGGCGCGCCGGGGTCTTGTCGGGCGCCAAGCGGTGGCAGGCGAGCCCGGGCGCGAGCGACTCCAGCATCATCCCCTGGCTGACGCTCACCGGTCGCAGGGCCGCGAGCTCGCCCTCGGTGAGCGCTCCGGCGTTCGTGTGGACGAGCAACCCGGACTCCTCGGCGACGAGGGCGGCCGCCGCGGCGAGGTATTCGACCGTCGAGCGGTAGCCGTGGGCCTCGAGCCAGGCGCGGGCCTCCGGGTAGCGGTCCTCGGGGCCCTCGCCCAGGGTGAACAGCGCCTCATGACAACCGGCGTCGCGCCCGGCGCGCGCGATCCGCACCACGTCGTCGCCAGCCAGGTAGGAGGACGCGAGCCGCGCCGGCTGCTTGGCGAAGGTGCAGTAGCCGCAGCGGTCGCGGCACAGCTTGGTGAGGGCGATGAAGACCTTCGGCGAGTAGGTCACGCGCCGCCCGAAGCAGTCAAGGCGCCGCGCGCCGCCGGCAGCGGCGAGCTCGTCGGGGGCAGTCGCCACGAGATCGTCGTCACGGAGCATGGCGTCGCCGTCTGAGTGCTTCACGACCCCACCCTAGAGGCGGCCCCGCCCGCCGCCTCGTGGTCGACCAGCCAGACGACCTGCCCGCCGCGGATGTGCGCGCCCGGCAGGTCCTCGCCCGCATCGATCTGGGAGAGCGCCTCGGCCTTGTCGGCCCCTGTCACCGCGACGACGACGAGTGCGGCCCGCGCGATCGCCTCGAAGGTGAGCGAGAGACGCGGGAATCTGTTCAGCCCCGTCGGGTCGGCGTTGGCGATGACGAGCGTGCCCGGGGGCGCGTCCCGGCCGTCGGAACCGGGGAAGAGCGACGCGGTGTGGCCGTCCGGCCCCAGTCCCAGCTGGAGCAGGTCGAAACCCCCGGCCGCCGCCAGGAGTGCGCCGTAGGCGTCGGGCCCCTCCTCGCACGACATCGGGTGGAACCCGGCGAGGCCATCCGCCACGCGGCCGAGCGCCGCCGCGATCGCCACGGCGTTCGAGTCCGGCGAGTCGGGGCCGACGCAACGCTCGTCGGCGAAGTAGCACTCGATTGCCGTCCATGGGACACCCGGCTCCGCGGCGAGGCGCCGGAAGCAGTCGACCCCCGACGAACCGCCGGAACAGCCGAGCCGGAACGGGCGCGCCGGATCGCGGCTGCGGAGCGCGGCCGCGGCGAGGCCGGCGAACGACGCCCCGACGTCCTCGACCACGCGCATCTCGCCGATCACTGGTGCGGCCCCGGGCTACTCAGAGTTCCGCCAGTGCCGTTCGACGGTGCCGATCAACCGGTCCGCCTCCTCGGGCCCCCAGGTCCCGGCCTCATAGGTCGCGAGCCTCGGTTCGCCCTGTGCGAAGGCCCCCTGCAACGGCCGGAGGATGGTCCAGGCGCGCTGGACCTCGTCGTCGCGGATGAACAGCATCGGGTCACCGACCATCGCATCGAGCAGCAGGCGGTCGTAGGCGTCGACGGTCTGGCCCGGGAACTGCTCGCTGTAGGAGAAGTCCATCGCGACGTTGCTGATCGTGAACGTCGGGCCCGGGACTTTCGCCCCGAAGGCGAGGCTGATCCCGTCGTCGGGCTGGATCCGCAGCGTGAGCGAGTCCCGCCGCAGGTCGCGCGCGAGCTTCCCGGCGAAAGGGAGGTGCGGTGGGCGTTGGAAGACCATCCTCACTTCGGTCTGGTGGTGGCGGAGCCGTTTGCCGGTGCGCACGAAGATCGGCACGCCCGCCCAACGCCAGTTGTCAACGTCGACGCGCGCCGCGACATACGTCTCCACCTGGGAGAGCGGGTCGACGCCCGGTTCGTCGCGGTAGGCCGGGACCGCCACCCCGTCGATCGAGCCGGCGCCGTACTGACCGCGCACGACCTGCGAGACGGCCTGTTTCTCGTCGAAGACGACGACCGACCGCAGCAACTTCACCTTTTCGTCGCGAATGACGTCGCCCTCGGCCGCCCCGGGCGGTTCCATCAGCGTGAGCGCCAGCACCTGCATGAGGTGGTTCTGGACGATGTCCCGCAGTGCCCCGGCCTGCTCGTAGAACCCGCCGCGGCCCTCGACACCAAGGCTCTCGGCAACCATCACCTGGACATGGTCGACGTGGCGCCGGTTCCAGATCGGCTCGAAGACCGAGTTGGCGAAGCGCAGCGCCAGGATGTTCTGCACTGTCTCCTTACCCATGTAGTGGTCGATGCGGAAGATCTGGTCCTCGTCGAAGTCGGCGTGGATGGCGGCGGAGAGCCGGACGGCGCTGTCGAGGTCCGTGCCGAAGGGCTTCTCGACGACGAGACGTGAGAAACCACCCATCTTTCCAGCGATGTTGATGCCCGCCTTGCCGAGGCCGCGCACGACCGCGGCGAACTGGCCCGGGACCGTCGCGAGGTAGTAGAGGCGGTTGCCCGCCGTCCCACCTTTCAGGTCCGATTCGGAGAGCCGCTCGCAGAGCCGGGTGAACATTGCCGGGTCGGCATTGTCGCCCGCGACGTACGAGAAGCGCGCGACGCGCCGCTTCCACTCCGGCGAGCCACCGCCGTCGGCGGCCTCCAGCGCGCGCCGCTGGAACTCCTCGTCGCTGAGCGGTGTACGCGCCACGCCGATCACTGTGAACTCCTCGGGGAGCGACCCCCGGGTCGCGAGACGGCTGAGCGCCGGGAGGATCTTGCGGCGCGTGAGATCCCCCGAGGCGCCGAAGATCACCAGGCAGAGCGGGTCGGGCCGGCGGGTGCTGCCGGCGGTGTCGACCGCGTCGGTGGCGGCGAGGAGCTCCCCGGGTTCGTTCCCGCCAAGTTCGTTGTGGCTCACGACGCCCTCCCGCGCCGCTCAGCCCGCCGCACGGACCGCTGCGGCCTTCGCCGCCAGCTGCGCCTGCAGCTCGTCGAAGGACTTGGCGAAGGCGGCGACGCCCTCGGCTTCGAGCTGCAGGGTCACGTCCTCGAGCTGCACCCCGACCTCGGCCAGGCCGGCGAGCGTCTCCTTGGCCTCGGCCGCGCCCGCGTCAACCGTACGGGCCACGGTGCCGTGGTCGTTGAACGCCTCGGCGGTCTCGGGCGGCATCGTGTTCACCGTGTCGGGACCGATCAGGCCGTCGACGTAGAGAAGGTCGGGGTAGCTCGCGTTCTTCGTCGACGTTGACGCCCACAGCGGGCGCTGCGGGCGTGCCCCCGCGGCCGCGAGCGCGGCGAAGCGGGGGGACGAGAACCGCTCGTGGAAGATCTCGTAGGCGAGCTGGGCTTGGGCGAGGGCGGCCTTGCCGCGCAGCTCGAGCGCGCGTGTCGCCCGCGGGGTCCCGGAGGAGTCCCGCGCGATCGTCTCGAGCCGGCGGTCGACCTCGGAGTCGACGCGGCTCACGAAGAACGAGGCGACCGAGGCGACCTTCGCGGGGGATCCGCCCGCGGCGGCGAGCCGCTCGAGACCGTTGAAGTAGGCCTCGATGACCGCCTGGTAGCGCTCGAGGGAGAAGATCAGCGTCACGTTGATCTTCTCGCCGGCGGTGATCGCCTCCTGGATCGCCGGCAGGCCCTCTGGCGTCGCGGGGATCTTCACGAGCACGTTGGGTCGCTCCACTCGGTCGTGGAGCGCCTTGGCCGCGGCGACGGTGCCCGCCGTGTCGTGCGCGAGCCCCGGTGCGACCTCGACCGAGACGAAACCGTCGCCGCCGTCGGAGGACTCGTAGAGCGGGCGCAGGATGTCGAGGGCGCCCGTCACGTCGGCGAGCACGAGCTCCCAATAGGCGTCCTCCATGGGCACGTTCGCGCGGACGAGCTCGCTGAACTGCTCGTCGTAATCCGAGCCGGTCCCGATCGCCCGCGTCATGATCGTCGGGTTCGAAGTGACGCCGCGGATCCCGTCGGTGACGAGCTTCTCGAGGCCCCCCTCGCGCACGTCGCTCCGCTTCAGATCGTCGATCCACGGGCTCTGGCGCTCTTTTTGGAATAGGTCCTCGAGTTTGCTCACCTCGTATGCCTCCAGCCGCCGCGAACGGCGCGAGTGCGGTCTCCGTCGCGACGAGACTACGGCAAGAACGCCCCGTGGCGGCTAACGCTCCTCGCGCGTGGCGGTGAGGGAGCCCGGCGGCGGTCGGGCCGGGAACGGACCCATCGCCCCGTGCAACGGGGCTCGCGGTAGCCTGCAACAGTCGGCGGGCGTGTGACGCCCCGGGACGACGAGGAGGGAGCGACCGTGGCGAAAGGGGCGGATGATGGCACCAAGAAGGGCCGCGCCGCGTTCGGCGAGACGGTCTCCGTCGTGCGCCGTTACGTGGTCCAAGAGACCCTCGCGCCACTGCGCCAGCTCGGGCGACGACTGGTGTTCGGTGTCGCCGGCGCGCTCCTCATTGCCGTCGGTGCCGTGATCGCGCTCGTGGGCATGCTGCGCGCCCTGCAGACCGAGACCGGCCACGCCTTCGCGGGGAACTGGTCCTTCGCGCCATACCTCCTCACCATGGCGGCGGCGGCGGCCGCCCTCGCCGGTTTCGTGGCCTTCGGCTTCCGGGGCGTCGTGAAGGCGGGATCGAGACCGCGGGCGGGGTCCGCCGCAGGCAAGGACAAGCGATGACGCGGGCCGCAGCCGGGTCGGCGGATCGCGACGACACCCGGCTCTCGCTTGCCGAGGTCGAACGACAGCTGCGTGAGCTCCTCGGGCCCGAAGCGGGCGGCCAGGCGAAGATCGCCGCCGTCGCGGCGGGCGTCGGCGCCGCCACCCTCGGTGTCGTGTCGGTCTACCTCCTCGGCCGCCGCAAGGGCCGGCGGCGCGCCAGCGTGCTCGAGATCCGCCGGGTCTGACCCGTGGGATCGGTCCTTCATTCGCTCGCCCACCGGCTGATGCGGCGCGGGCTGCGCCGGGGACTCGTCGAGGGCAGCGTCGCCTGGTTGGCGGTCGGTGCTGCGGCGTGGGTCGTGCGCTACGTCACGCGGCCCGAGCCGCCGCTCGTCGCCCGAGAGAACCTCCGTCTCGGCGAATCCGTGCTCGTGACGCACCTACCGGCGTCCGGAAGGGACCGCCCTCGCCGGCGCCGCCGTGTTGCCGGCGCGGAGGACCTCCCGGGCGCTTCATGACCGACCCCGGTGGCACCGCGACCACACCTCGCGGGCTGCTCGCCGAGGGCGAGCGGGTGCTGCTCGTCGACCACCACGACCGTCGCTACCTCATCCGCCTCGCCAAGGGGGCGTCGTTCCAGACCCACGCCGGTGTCGTTGAACACGACGCGCTGATCGGCCAGCCCGAGGGGAGCGAGGTCTCCGCCTGGCGCCGTGACGGCCGGGAGGGGCCCGCCCGGCGCTTCCTCGCTCTGCGGCCGACGCTGGCCGACGTCATCGTGAAGATGCCGCGCGGTGCCCAGGTCATCTACCCGAAGGACCTCGGCGCCATCCTCTTTGCCGCCGACCTCTTCCCGGGGGCCCGCGTCCTCGAGGCGGGGGTGGGCTCGGGAGCGCTCTCCATGACGGCACTGCGCGCCGGCTGCCACGTCACTGGCTATGAACTGCGGGAGGACTTCGCCCGGCGGGCCCGGGCGAATGTGGCGGAGCTGCTCGGCCCCGACGCGCCGTTCCGCGTCGAAGAGCGCGACGTCTACGAGGGGATCGACGAGACGGGGCTCGACCGGGTGCTCCTCGACCTGCCCGAACCGTGGCGCGTCGTCGAGCACGCCGAGCGAGCGCTCGCGCCCGGCGGGATCCTCGTGGCGTACCTGCCGTCGATCACGCAGGCCGCGGAGCTGCGCGCCCAGCTCGGCCGGGCGTCGTTCGCCCTCGCCGAGACGTTCGAGATCCTCCGGCGCACTTGGCACATCGAGGGAAGGTCGGTGCGGCCCGACCACCGGATGGTCGCGCACACCGGTTTCATCACCGCGGCGCGCCGCGTCGTCGGCCGGGCATCCGAATCCGGAACGCTGGACGACGAGGTCTAGCGGGGCGGGAGCGGGCCGCTAGGACTGCTCGATGAAGATGCACTCACCGGGGCATTCCTCGGCGGCCTCGGTGACGGCGTCGTCGAGCCCGTCGGGCACGACGACCATGCCCTTCACGCCGCCCGGGTCGGTCATCACCGTGGCGCCGTCCTTTACGTAGGCGAGACCGTCGTCTTGCAGCGTGAACACCGCCGGACAGATCTCCTCGCAGAGGCCGTCGCCGGTGCACAGATCCTGATCGATCCAGACCTTCATCGCGCTGCGCGCCTTCCTTTGGGATCCTCGTCTCTCGACCAGCGTAGCGACGTCGCGGGTAGCCGATGCCGCTGGGCAACAGGGCCCGATCACGAGGTTGAACGGACCGTACCGAGCAGGCCGGGGGGTGTCAAGGAAGCACCGACGCGCGGGTCGGCTGCCGCCGGGGTCGGTGTAGGGTCGAAAACGTCGGGACGACCGAGTGAGGAGGTGCCCGGATATGGATGACGACACGACCGAAATTCGGGCCCGCCTCCTCGCCGCGGAGGACGAGGTCGCGGAGCTGCGCCACCGTCTGCACGAGGCCCCGCAGCGTGTCCGCGTACTCGAAGAGCGCCTGCTCGAGGTGAAAGGCCAGCTCGCCCAGGCGCTTTCCCACAACGAGAAGCTCAGCTACACCCTCCAGCAGGCAAAGGAGAACATCGCCTCGTTGCGTGAGGAGGTCGACAAGCTCACCCAGGCCCCGAACGCCTACGGGACGTTCCTGCAGTACAACGACGACGGCACGGTCGACGTCTTCGCGAGCGGCCGCAAGATGCGGGTCGCGCTCCACCCGGCGATCGAGCCCGACAGCCTCGAGCGCGGCCACGAGGTCGTGCTCAACGAGTCCCTGAGCGTCGTGCTCGCCCGCACGTACGAGCAGTCCGGCGAGGTCGTGAAGATCCAGGAGATCCTCGACGACGGTCGGCGCGCCCTCGTCGTCGGCCGCGCCGACGAGGAGCGCGTCGCCGAGCTCTCCGCCGCGCTCGCCGAGACGCGGCTCCGTGCCGGCGACAGCGTCCTCATGGACCCGCGCTCGTCGCTGCTCTTAGAGAAGCTGCCGCGTCCCGAGATCGAAGAGGTCGTCCTCGAGGAGGTGCCGGACATCACCTACGCCGACATCGGCGGCCTCGACGAGCAGATCGAGGCGCTGACCGATGCTGTCGAGCTGCCGTACCTGCACCCGGAGCTCTTCGCCGAGCACCAGCTGCCCGCCCCCAAGGGGATCCTCCTGTACGGCCCGCCGGGCTGCGGCAAGACGCTCATCGCCAAGGCCGTCGCGAACTCGCTCGCCAAGAAGGTCGGCGAGTTGAAGGGCAACGAGAACGTCCGCAGCTACTTCCTCAACATCAAAGGACCGGAGCTGCTCAACAAGTATGTCGGCGAGACCGAGCGCCAGATCCGGCTCGTATTCCAGCGGGCCAGGGAGAAGGCGGACGAGGGCGTGCCGGTCATCGTGTTCTTCGACGAGATGGACTCGCTATTTCGCACGCGGGGCAGCGGCATCAGCTCCGACATGGAGTCGACGATCGTCCCGCAACTCCTCGCCGAGATCGACGGTGTCGAGGCGCTGCGCGACGTCATCGTCATCGGCGCGTCGAACCGCGAGGACCTCATCGACCCGGCGATCCTGCGGCCGGGAAGGCTCGACGTGAAGATCAAGATCGAGCGGCCCGGCGAGGCGGCCGCCCAGCAGATCTTCTCCCGGTACCTGACGGCGGACCTGCCGCTCGACATGGCCGACGTCGCCGAGCTAGGCGGCGGGGACCCCGCCAAGGCGGTGGCCGTGATGATCGAGCGGACCGTCGCCGAGATGTACCGGGCTGACGACGAGAACCGCTTCCTCGAGGTGACCTACCAGAACGGCGACAAGGAGGTCCTGTACTTCCGGGACTTCGCCTCGGGGGCGATGATCGAGAACATCGTCCGGCGCGCGAAGAAGCTCGCGATCAAGCGCGTGCTCCACGGCGGGGAGCGGGGGATCCGCCTCGCGGACCTGCTCGAGTCGATCAAGCAGGAGTACAAGGAGAACGAGGACCTCCCGAACACGACGAACCCCGACGACTGGGCGAAGATCTCCGGCAAGAAGGGCGAGCGCATCGTCTACGTCCGCACCGTCGTCGACCACGGCGACGAGCGCGGCGGCCGCGCGATCGAGCGGGTCGGGACCGGTCAGTACCTGTAGCCCACACACCGGAATCGCAGGTCGGGCGGGGGTATCCGAGCGATGGTTGGCGCCGCGGCGGCTCCACTAGGGTCGGCGGCATGGCGGTCCCGAAGGTCTGCGGCATCGAGACCGAGTACGGGGTCCACGCGACCGGGGGACTGGACAGCAATCCGACGGCGGCCTCGTCACTACTCATCAATGCCTACGTCGCCGAGCTCGCGGGGCGCGTCGACTGGGACTTCGAGGACGAGTCGCCCGGGCGGGACGCCCGCGGCTTCGTGCGCGACGGCGGCCTCGCCCCCGAGGTCGAGACGAACCTCGTCAACACGGTGCTGACGAACGGGGCGCGCTACTACGTCGACCACGCCCACCTGGAGTACTCGACGCCGGAGTGCTCGACACCCCTCGAGCTCGTCGCCCACGACCGTGCCGGCGAGCGCGTCCTCGTCGCCTCGATGCTCGCCGCCCAGCGGGCGCTCCCGCCGGGCGAGGCGGTCGTCGTCTACAAGAACAACTCCGACGGCAAGGGGAACACCTATGGCTGCCACGAGAACTACCTCGTCGAGCGCGCCGTGCCCTTCGCCCGGATCATCCGAGACCTCACCGCCCACCTCGTCACGCGCCAGATCTACACCGGGGCGGGCAAGGTCGGTTGCGAGATGCCGGGGCACCGCCCGGCCGCCTTCGAGCTGAGCCAGCGCGCCGACTTCTTCGAGGCGGAGGTCGGCCTCGAGACGACGCTCAAGCGCCCGATCATCAACACCCGCGACGAGCCGCACGCCAACGCCGAGCGCTACCGCCGGCTCCACGTGATCACCGGCGACGCCAACCTCGCCGAGGTCGCCACGTTCCTCAAGGCCGGCGTCACGGCGATCGTGCTGCTCCTCATCGAGGACGACGTCCTCGGCGGCGGCGAGCTCGTGCTGGCCCACCCCGTCGAGGCGATGCACGCCGTCTCGCACGACCTGTCGCTCGCGGCGCCCCTCGAGCTCGCCTCGGGCGAACGGATGACGGCGATCGAGATGCAGTGGCGGCTGCACGACCTCGCCCGCAAGTACAACGAGGTGCGCGGGCTCGCGGCCCTCGGCGAGGGCGGCGTCGGGGACCTCGTCCTCGACCGCTGGGAGTCGGTGCTCGAGGCACTGGAGTCGAACCCCTCGACGCTTTGCCGCACGCTCGACTGGGTCACCAAGCTCGACCTCATCGATGCCTACTGCGTCCGACACGACTGCGACCTCGCCGACCACCGTGTGCGGGCCCTCGACCTGCAGTACCACGACCTGCGCCCGGCGCGCTCGCTGTACCAGCGCCTCGGCCTGGAGAAGCTCGTCAGCGAGGAGGCGGTCGCGACGGCCGTCACCGACCCGCCCCGGACCACCAGGGCGTACTTCCGCGGCGAGTGCCTGAAGCGCTATCCCGGGGCGATCGTGGCCGCCAACTGGGATTCGGTCGTTTTCGATCTCGGCGGCGGCCCCCTGCGGCGCGTGCCAATGATGGAGCCGCTGCGGGGGAGCGCGGCGCATGTCGCTACGCTGCTCGACAGGTGTTCGAGCGCCGCCGAGCTCGTCGGGCGACTCGGCGCTGAGGAGGGAACAGATGGCTGAACGCGAGCTCAAGCGGAAGTCGGTGCCGCCGCGTCAGGTTCCCGAGCCGGCCGAGGAGAAGGTCCCCCAGACTTCGGAGAAGGGCGAGCGCCTGAAGGCCGAGATCGACGACCTGCTCGACGAGATCGACGACGTTCTCGAGGACAACGCCGAGGAGTTCGTCCGTAACTACGTCCAAAAAGGGGGGGAGTAGTTGACCGGGAGCCCTCGGCAACTAGGGTTCCACCCCGATGGGCCTGTATCTGTTCCTGCCCGCTGACGATCCCGGGCCGAACTTCGTCGAGCTGCTGCGCCGCGCCCACCCGGGCGTCACGCTGCCCGGATCGGCCGCACCGCTAGCCGACGTCCGCCAGGCGACGACCATCGCCGCCCTGCGCTACGCCGACGGTGTCGTCATGGCGGGGGACCGCCGGGCGACAGAGGGGATCGCCATCGCCCATCGGGCGATCGAGAAGGTCTTTCCCGCCGACCGCTTCTCCGCCGTCGCGATCGCCGGCGCGGCCGGACCCGCGATCGAGATGGTGCGGCTCTTCCAGGTCCAGCTCGAGCACTACGAAAAGGTCGAGGGCGCGGCGCTCACCCTCGAGGGCAAGGCCAACCAGCTCGCCCAGCTCGTGCGCGACCACCTGCCGATGGCGATGCAGGGCCTCGGCGTCGTGCCGCTGTTCGCCGGCTGGGACACGATGCGCCGGACAGGGCGGATCTTCACCTACGACCTCACCGGCGGGCGCTACGAGGAGACCGACTTTCACGCGACGGGCTCGGGAGGGCGGGTCGCCGAGACGGCGATCAAACTCGGCTTCCGCGAGGACCTCTCCCGGACCGAGGCCGTCGAGCTCGCAGTGCAGTCGCTCTACGAGGCCGCCGACGAGGACTCGGCGACCGGCGGGCCCGACCCGGTGCGCGGTATCTACCCGATCATCGCCACCGTCGACTCGGCGGGCTTCGCCCGCCTCGAGGACGCCGAGGTCGCGGAGCGGTTCGCGGCGATCCTTCAGCGGCGCGGGCAGTCCCCGACAGGAGGCGACGGCCGATGACGATGCCCTATTACGTCGCGCCCGAGCAGGTGATGAAGGACCGTGCCGAGTACGCGCAGAAGGGGATCGCGCGGGGCCGCGCCCTCGTCGCCGTGGCCTACGCCGACGGCATCCTCATCGTCGCCGAGAACCCCTCGCGGACGCTCCACAAGGTGAGCGAGATCTACGACCGCGTCGCGTTCGCCGGGGTCGGCAAGTACAACGAGTTCGACCAGCTGCGGGTCGCCGGCATCCGGCACGCCGACACGAAGGGCTACGCGTACTCGCGCGAGGACGTCGACGCCCGCTCGCTCGCCAATCTCTACGCCCAGTACCTCGGCCAGGTGTTCACCCACGAGATGAAGCCGCTCGAGGTGGAGATCCTCGTCGCCGAGCTGTCGCCGGCCGGCGGGAACCGCCTCTACCACATCGCCTACGACGGGACCGTCGTCGACGAGGAGAACTGGACCGTCCTCGGCGGCGAGGCCGAGGCGATCGCCGCCCGGCTTGAGCAGGCCTTCGACCCCGCGGCGACGCTCGGCGCGGCGGTGCAGAGCTGCATCGCCTGCCTGGCGGGCGACGCGCGCACGCTCGGCGTCGACGACCTGGAAGTTGGCGTGCTCGAGAAGTCCGTCGGCCGGAGGGCCTTCCGCCGCATCGAGCGAGCCGAGCTCAGCGCCCTCCTCGGCGCCTGAACCGGCTCGCGGGCGTCCGCCGGGCCCTCCGCGGCGCGGATCGCCCGCGAAGTTCGTCGAAGCTGGCCTCCACGGCGTCGGCGAGCAGGATCTCCTTCGCTCTGTCGAGGTCGCCCGCCGGGACGAGCACGTTGAGCTCGATCGGGAACGGATAGGGCCCGTCCGTCGGCCCGCTGGTCGCCGCGGCGATGCCCTCGGCCTGCAGTCGCCCGACGATGAGATGGCCGGCGACCGAGCCGACGACCGTCGTGAGGTAGACGAGGGGCTGGGCCGACTCCACGAACCGAGGGTACTGCCCGCGGCCGCCGGGTCGCCGGAGGGGTCGTGCCGCTAGGTTCGGGTCGTGGACCGGCGCATCTTCGGGCTCGAGAACGAGTACGGCGTCACGTGCGTGCTGCGCGGCCAGCGCCGGCTCAGCCCCGATGAGGTGGCGCGCTACCTGTTCCGCCGCGTCGTTTCCTGGGGCCGGTCCTCCAACGTCTTTCTGGAGAACGGGGCACGCCTATATCTCGACGTCGGCAGCCACCCGGAGTACGCGACCCCGGAGTGCGACTCGATCGCCGACCTCGTGGCGCACGACCGGGCGGGGGAGCGAATCCTAGAGGGGCTCGTCGAGTCGGCCGAGGCGCGCCTCAAGGACGACGGCATCCGCGGCGTCATCTACCTGTTCAAGAACAACACCGACTCGGCCGGCAACTCGTACGGCTGCCACGAGAACTACCTGACCACCCGGCGCGACGACCTCGTCCACTTCACCCAGGTACTGATCCCGTTCCTCGTCACACGCCAGATCTACGCCGGCGCCGGCAAGGTCCTGCAGACCGCCCGGGGGGCCGTCTTCTGCCTCTCCCAGCGCGCCGAGCACATCTGGGAGGGGGTCTCCTCGGCGACGACGCGGTCACGGCCGATCATCAACACCCGCGACGAGCCGCACGCCGACGCCGAGCGCTACCGCCGCCTCCACGTCATCGTCGGCGACTCGAACATGAGCGAGTACGCGACGTTCCTGAAGGTCGGCGCGACGAGCATCATGCTGCGGATGCTCGAGGACCCGGGCGTCGTGCTGCGCGACATGACGCTTGAGGACCCGATCCGCGCGATCCGCGAGATCTCCCACGACATCACGTGCCGGCGCCAGGTGCGGCTCGCGAACGGGCGCGAGGTGAGCGCGCTCGACATCCAATCCGAGTACCTCGGCCGGGCGGTCCGCTACGCCGCGCAGCACCGCCTGTCGCCGATGGAGAGCCAGGCGCTTCAGATGTGGCAGCACTGCGTGGAGGGGATCGAGCGAGACCCGCTCTCGCTCACGGCCGAGTGCGACTGGGTGATCAAGCACAACCTCGTCGAGGCCTACCGGCAGCGCCACTCGCTCGGGCTCGGCCATCCCCGCATCGCGCTGCTCGATCTCCAGTACCATGACGTCAGCCAGCGGCGCGGCATCTTCTATCGCCTGCAGGATCGCGGGCTCCTTGAGCGTGTCGTCACCGACGCCGCGATCACCGAGGCGATGGACGTGCCACCGGCCACCACGCGGGCCCGCCTGCGCGGGGAGTTCATCCGTCGGGCCAAGGAGCGCCGGCGCGACTTCACCGTCGATTGGGTGCACCTCAAGTTGAACGACCAGACCCAGAGGACCGTGTTGCTGAAGGACCCGTTCCGGGCGCACGACGAGCGCGTCGAGCGCCTCATCGAGTCGATGTAGGAAACGAGGATTCGTGGAAAGTGACGAGATGGCTGGGAACGAGGCGGCGCCCTCCGCCGCCGAGCCGGCCGGGGACACCGGGTCGGAGACCGGGTCCACCCGACGCCGGCGCCGGTCCCACCCGAAGAGGCCGCACTCCCGCAAGCGGACGCTCGTCGAGACGGCGATCGGCCTCGCGATCGCGGTCCTCATCGCCCTCGGGGTGCGGACCTTCGTCTTCCAGGCCTACTTCATCCCCTCCGGCTCGATGGAGCCGACACTGCAGATCGGCGATCGCATCCTCGTCGACAAGTTCGACTTCAACTTCCACTCGATCCACCAGAACGACATCGTCGTCTTCCACACCCCGCCGGCCGCGCGCCAGGATTGCTCGACCGAGGACGGCGACCTCGTGAAGCGCGTCGTCGCGACCGGCGACCAGTGGATCCAGTCACGGGGCGACCTGGTCTCGGTCAAGAACCCCGGTGGCAAATGGAAACAGTTGCCCGAGAGCTACTTCCGCGACGACGGGGCGAACACGCCGCTCGGCCAGCCGATCGTCCGGTACAGGGTGCCGAAGAACGACTTCTACGTCCTCGGTGACAACCGCACGGTCTCCTGCGACAGCCGGGTGTGGGGACCCCTGCCGGGCTCGGACATCGTCGGCCGCGTCGTCGCGGTCGTCTGGCGCAGCTGGCACCCCGACCTCATCATCTTCTAGGCCGAGCCCCGCCAGGGGCCCTCGTCTGCCCGGAACGGGCCTTGTAGACTGACCCGTCGTGGGCAGCCTCGACCCGGCGAAGATCCTCATGATCCTCGTCGTCATCCTGATCGTGCTCGGGCCGGAACGTCTGCCAAAGGCCGCCCGCCAGCTCGGTGCTGCTTGGCACGAGATCACCCGGATCCGCCAGGAGGTGACCGACGAGGTCCGCGCCGTGATGCCCGATCTCGACCTGTCGTCGATCCCGCGCATCCCGTCGGTGCGCGGCACGCTCACCGGTCTGATCACCGAGCCGACCTCGGCGGAGAAGGCCGCCGCCGCGGCCGCGGCACCGGATGCCGACGCGCGTGACCTCGCGCCGGCGGACTCGATCCGCCCGGTCCTCGGAGACTTCTCGCCGCCGGTTGACGACCCGAGCATGAACTGACCCGGGAAAAACTGGTCGCCCCCGAGACATGGCAACCCTGATCCCCGGCCGCGCCGGGACCCCCTCCGAGGGTGGGGCGATGTCGCTCAGCGAGCACCTCGGCGAGCTGCGCCAGCGGCTGATCGTCTCGTTCATCGCCTTCATCCTCGCCGCGGTCGTCGCCTACGTCTTTTACGACCAGATCCTCCGCTTCTTCCTCCACCCGTACTGCGTGCAGGCGCGCCTGGCGGGCAACCACTGCGCGCTCACAGTGTTCGGCCCGCTCGACGCCTTCATGGTGCGGCTCAACGTAACGGCGTACGGGGGGCTCTTCCTCGCCTCGCCGATCATCGTCTTCGAGCTGTGGCGGTTCGTGACACCGGGTCTCAAGGCGAACGAGAAGCGCTACGCGATCCCGTTCGCCGTCTCGACGGTGGCGCTGTTCTTCCTCGGGGCCTTCGTCGCCTGGCTCACCTTCCCGCACGCGTTGGGCTTCCTCCACGCCGTCGGAGGATCGAACATCAACGACCTGTTCACGCCGTCGAAGTACCTCGGGCTCATCATCGCCTTGATGGTGATCTTCGGCGCGACCTTCGAGTTCCCGGTGGTGCTCGTCGGCCTCGAAATCGCTGGCGTGCTGAAGCCGCAGCAGCTCGCGCACTGGCGCCGGCCGGCGATCGTCATCATCGTCATCTTCGCCGGGGTCGTGACGCCGAGCTCGGACCCGTTCTCGATGCTCGCGATGGCCGTGCCGATGCTGGTCTTCTACGAGGCATCAATCCACATCGGGAAGTTCCTCACGCGCAAACGTCGGCGCGCGAAGACGACCTGATCACTTGCGCCTGACAGCCACCTCCCGCGGGTTGCCGTCGTGCCGGGCGCGAGGGCGGCGATGACCCCCGGCCCGGATTCCGACGCGACCCGGACCGCCTTCCTCGGCCGGCGCCGGTTCGCGCTCGACCCGTTCCAGGTCGAGGCGTTTAATCTCCTCGACGCCGGCAAATCCGTTCTCGTCGCCGCACCGACCGGTTCGGGCAAGACGCTTATCGCCGAATACGCCGTCGCCCGCGCGCTCGCCGAGGGCGGCCGCGCTATTTACACGACTCCGCTCAAGGCGCTCTCGAACCAGAAGTACGCCGACTTCGCCGCCGACTACGGCGCGGCCCGCGTCGGGCTCCTGACCGGCGACGTCTCCCGCAACGGCGACGCCGAGATCGTCGTCATGACGACCGAGGTGCTGCGCAACATGATCTACGCCGACGCGGCACGGCTCGCCGGGCTGCGCCTCGTCGTCCTCGACGAGGTCCACTACCTCCAGGACCCGTTCCGTGGGGGAGTGTGGGAGGAGGTCATCATCCTGACCCCGTCGTCCGTGCGGTTCGTGGCGCTGTCGGCCACTATCGGCAACGCCGCCTTCCTGGGCGAGTGGTTCAGCGAGGTGCGAGGTGCCACCAGCGTCGTGATCGAAGAGAACCGCCCGATCCAGCTGCACAATCACTTGGCCGTCGTCAAGCGAAGCCACACGTCGGTTGACGTCATCGATCTGCTCAACGGACCGCGGCTCTCGGAAGAGGCGCGGCGCATCGACAACCAGATGAAGTCAACCCGACAGTTCCGTCTGGGCGCGCGCTGGAAAGGCCCGCACTCGGGTCCGCCGCTGCCGTTCCGCTCGCCGCGACGCAGCGAGCTGCTGCGAGCCCTGGAGCGCGACGACCTCTTGCCCGTCATCGTCTTCATCTTCTCTCGCGCCGCCTGCGACGACGCGATGCACCAGTGCCGACTCGACGGACTGATCTTCACCAGTCCCGAGCAACGGCGCGAGATCGAAGCTATCGCACTGTCGCGACTGACGAACTTCTCCGACGAGGATCTCGCCGCGCTCGAGTACGGGGACTTCATCGACTGTCTTCGCCGGGGACTCTCCGCTCACCACGCGGGCATGGTGCCGGCCTTCCGCGAGATCGTCGAAATCTGCTTCGAACGCAATCTGCTCGCCGTGGTCTTCGCGACCGAGACTCTCGCGCTCGGCGTCAACATGCCCGCGCGCTCCGTAGCGCTCGAGAGGTTTTCCAAGTACTCCGACGCCGGCCGCAAGTTCCTCACCAGCGCGGAGTATTCGCAGATGACCGGCCGCGCCGGGCGACGCGGACTGGACGATGAAGGTCACGCGATTGTCTGCTTCGCCAATGACGTGGCGCTGCACGACGTTGGTCGTGTGGCGCTGGCCGCGCCGTCGGACCTGCACTCCTCATTTCGTCCGACCTACAACCTCACCGCCAACCTGATCAACCAGTTTGATATCGAGACGGCCCTCGAAGTGGTGCAGCGCTCCTACGCCCAGTTCGAGCGCGATCATCGATCGTCGGTGTCGAAACGGCCACTGGGCGACCAGATGATGGCGCGCCATCGCGTGCTCGAGGAACTCGGTTACGCCAGTGGCTGGACGCTCAATCCCAAAGGCCAGCTGCTGCGCTCGATCTACCACGAGTGCGACCTCTTGATCGCGGAATCAATAACCTCGGGCGTGTTCGAGGGACTCGAGCCGGCGCAGCTCGCGGGCCTGTTGTCCTGCTTCGTGTTCGAATCCAAGCGCGCGTCGCGCGCACCCAGCGCCGCTAAGCAGGTCACCACCAAGAAGAAACGAGCGTTGAACGACCGCCTCGGCAATTCGCGCCGCGGCAACATCAGCGAGCGACTCAATGACATCACCGTGATCGGCGCCGCCGTGCGCGAGGTCGAGAGCCGCCACCAGGTGCCTCACGCCAAGGAGCCGGACGGGAAATTCGCTACCACCATCGCCGCCTGGGCGAGGGGCGCCTCGCTCGGGACGGTCCTGGACCTCGCCGACGAGGAGATCGGTCAGACCTCGCCGGGCGACTTCGTGCGCAACGCCAAGCAGGTGGCCGATCTTTGCGAGCAGCTGTCGCGGATGCACGAGCTGACCGAGGTCGCCGGCGTCGCGGCTCTGGCGCGCGACGCCGTGCTTCGAAGCGTGGTGGCCGGGGTTTCCAGCGTCCACCCGCGCGGTTAATTTCGGTTCTAACCTCGTAACTCCATGCACTCCTACGTTGCCGAAGCGTTCACCGATGACGAAATCACCGTGCTGCGGCGTTATTTCACCAATCTCGACGGACCGGTCTTCGCCCTGGTGAACCTGCCCGAAGTGGTGAAGGGTGCGCTCTTCGCACGCTACTCGCGTTCGTCCAAGAGCCTTCGGCGCCTCTTCCTGGACGAGTTCGTGGGCGACCTCGAACTCTCCGGCGACGCCTCCATCGACGCCACGGTGGGCCTCGACCGGGCCGACGAGCTCTACCAGAAGATCTTCTACGAGTTCGGCGACGATTCGGTCGCCCAGCTCGGTGGGGTGCATCTGGCCTGCGAACAGGCGAGCAATGTCCTGACCAAGGTGCTCGAACGAGGACGCCTCATGAGCTATCTCGAGCAGTCCACCCGCTACCTCGGGTACGACAAGCGTCTCTCCAACGGCCACTACCGCTTCTATCGCGATCAGGAAGTCCTCGATTCGTCCTTCGGCGCCCGCTACGTGGGCGAGATGGACCGCATGTTCGACACGTACGCGGAGCTGCTCCCGACGCTCACCGATTGGGTCGCCAAGAAGTTCCCCAAGACCCCCCAGGACACCGACTTCGTCTATCGCCA
>PLPK01000048.1 GCA_003159795.1 Acidimicrobiaceae bacterium
TGGGAGTGGCCGGAGTCGCCTTCGTAATACCCGCCGGCGGCGCAGTTGCCGTGCGAAGAGCAGGAGACCGAATCAATCGCCGCAACACCATCTGTGTTGAGCGATGCAGCCAGCTCGCTCGGCGTTCTCCAAACGCCCGCGACCTCGCTGACGACGAAGGCTTGGGAGTGGCCGGAGCCGTCTCTATACTGCCCGCCGGCGGCGCAGTTGCGAGCCGAGGAGCACGAGACGGAGTCGATTTGCGCGTCGTCGCCGACCTCGCTCGGCGTTCCCCAAACGCCCGCGACCTCGCTGACGATCAAGGCCTGGGGGTTCCCAGAGCTGTCTTTGTAGTACCCACCGGCGGCGCAGTTGCCGTCCGACGAGCACGAGACCGAATTGATCACCGCGTTGCCACCGGTATTGAGCGATCCGGCGACCTCGCTCCGCGTTCGCCAGGCGATGTCGGCACCTGCTGGTCCTGCCGAGCAGACGACCGCCGCCGCGAACGCACCGACGGCGAGGAACGCGCCCAACAGCGGAGCGAGGATCCGACGCATGACTACCCCCGACAAATGAAGATGATGTGTTGATCGTCGGACAACGGGCCTGCGAGTCAGGTGCGGGCTGGCGACAAAATGTGCCCGGCAGCCGCAATCACGTGGCACGTCGTCGCCAGACGGAATCGTAATCCGGAGGATGCTGATTCGACAGCTCCGCTTCTCTCGTGAGTCCATCTGTGACGGCAAGAAGACCGTCCCGTCGACGTGACGTCCTCAGCGAATGATGCCATGGTCAGCAAGGGGACAGGTCACTTCGGGCCGACGGCGGCGGGGCTGGTCTTCTCCGTCAGCGTCGCGGGGTTCGGGGAGGAGTAACTCCCAGGTCCAGGCGGACGTTGGGTGGCACGTGCCGAGGTTTGTCGCGCCGTGATCGCAGCAACGGCGGTGTTCAAAGAGGCACATGGCGGGCGGAGCATCAACACGACCCGGAGCTCTCTTAAGGAGTGGACCGAAGATCGGGGTCCGGTCATCTGCAGCAACCGCAAAGTCGTCTGGAAGCGCATCGAGAGCTCTGGTCAGTAGCTCTCAGCGGTGATCCAGCCACTCTCTCAAGGTGGAGACACGGGTTCGAATCCCGTTGGACTGCCAACGCTGCGTACCTGGTGGAGGCACGATTTCGGCCCCATCCTCGCTCGGTTCGGGACCTTCCGCGAGGCGCTCCACCGCGCGTCCAATGCACGGGCCGAGGCCGATCACGTTCGCTGCGGAGGCAAGTTCAGACAGCGCGACCGCGATCTCCCGGTCGCGATTTGTGAATGCCGATCGGTGTGTCCTGAAAGGAAAGTGAGGCCGATGTAGAAGATCGCCAGCACAGTCCGTGCTGTCCCAGTGATGGAGGTAGGCCCTCCGGGTTCGCCGTGCAGGCGGAGATCCCAAACCGCCGCAGTGTCATGTCGGTCAAGAGCCGGGGTGGGAAGCGACTGCGGAAAAGGCTTGCGACCAGCGGGCCAGGTAGGCGACGAGAAGACGAACGTGTGTGAACCACTGCTGACGCATCGAAAATTCATAAGACGACATCGAAACCGCAGGAGCGATCAGCCAGCGGGAAGAGGGCGTGCGCAACGAGCACGTCCGAAGTCAGGGAGCGGCCTGTGTGCTGCCCTGGCGGTGTCCGGTGTATAGGTGGCGTGAGCTCGTCGCAGGCGCCGGGATGGAACAGGAGAACCTGTCGTCTCGATACGAACGGCCAGATGAAACGGGCGATGTTTGCCTGCTGGTCGCCGAGAGGGAGAAGCCCACGGGAGAAGTGTCCTGTGGGTGAGAGTACCGATGCGAGGCACGGGGGCGGACTGGCCCGTAGTAGCGAGGAAGGCCCGGCAATCGGACCCGAGCGAAGGGGCCAGGCAGGTCAGGTCAACTTGATGCCAACCCTGCGGGGGAGGAGCTGATGGAAAGACCAAAGTTGAAGGCGAAGTCGTTTGAGATTCGAAAGCTCCTCGTTTACGAGGCGTGGAAGAGGGTCCAGGCGAACGCCGGGGCGCCGGGAGTGGACGCCGTGAGCATCGACCGGTTCGAAGCCGAAGAGACCGACAATCTCTACAAGCTCTGGAACCGGATGAGTGCGGGCAGTTACATGCCCGCAGCGGTGCGAGCGGTCGAGATACCGAAGGATCACGGGCGAGGGGTGAGGGTGCTCGGGGTGCCGAATGTGGCAGACCGAATAGCCCAGACCGCAGCAGCGATGCTGCTGGAGGAGAAGGTTGAACCGATCTTCCACCCAGACAGTTACGGCTATCGTCCGGGGCGCTCCGCCCATGACGCACTGGCCGTGACTCGAAAACGGTGTTGGGCGAAGAACTGGGTGATCGATCTCGACATCCGGGCCTTCTTCGACAGCGTTGACCATGATCTGTTGTTGAAAGCGGTCGCTCACCACACCGACGAGCGATGGGTGCTGCTCTACATCGAACGGTGGTTGAAAGCCCCCATGCAGATGCCGGACGGCACCCTGGTCGAAAGAGTGAAGGGAACCCCACAGGGTTCTCCGATCTCACCCCTGCTGGCCAACGTGTTCATGCATTATGCGTTCGATCGCTGGATGGACCGGGAACATCCCGATTCCCCCTTTGCTCGCTACGCCGATGACATCGTTGTCCACTGCAACACCGAGAACCAGGCCCGGAGCCTTCTGGCTTCGATTGCCGAGCGACTTGAGGCCCTCGGCCTTGAGTTGCATTCCGACAAGACGAAGATCGTGTACTGCAAGGACACGAAGCGCCGAGGGACGTCGCAGCACACCAGCTTCGACTTTCTCGGCTACACCTTTCGGGCACGCCGCGTCTATGGCCGAAACGGACTCTTCATGGGGTTCTTGCCGGCCATCAGCAGATCGGCGAGAAAGGCAATCGGCCAAGAGATCAGGGAATGGCATCTCAAACGTCGCAGCGACACAGACCTGTCCGGTCTCGCCTGGGCGATCAACGCCCAGGTCCGGGGCTGGATCAACTACTACGGGGCCTTCTACCGCTCCGAGTTGTACTTCCTGGCAAAGCGCATCGACGAGCACCTCGTCCGGTGGGCCATGCAGAAGTTCAAACGATTGAAGGGAAAGCCGGAACTCGCATGGGCTCGGCTGCACGCTGCTCGTCAGCGCCAGCCTCGCCTGTTCGTTCACTGGCATCTCATCGTGCGCGCTAACAACCGACCCGCAAGAGCCGGATGACGGGAGACTGTCACGTACGGTTCTGTGAGAGCCGGGGGGTGAGATTCCCCCCGGCTACTCGACAAAAGGGGAGCGCGCTGGTCACGACACTGCTGGTAAGCCGGCTGCCGCGACCTCGCCGTCCCCGGTGACACCGGTGTGATCTGCCGCGTCATCGAAAGCAACGGGTTCGGCCGCATCGAGCTCGCCGAGGAAGTTCCCCGGCATCACCACCACGCCGAGTGCAGCTCGGGAACAGATTCGTTGTTTGAACCCGTCCTCAGCTGGGACGCACCGAAAAAGCGACACCCACCTCATCGAGGTGGCCGCGCAACTCGTCCTCGTGCAGAAGACCGGCCTGCGAGCCGAGTTCGTGCGAGACGCTCATGAAGTTCACCGGCGGCCACCGCAGAGCCTCGGCGAACGGCATGCCCCGGACGAGCGCCGCGGCCAACGCCGCCGCGAAGGCGTCCTCCGCCCCGGTGCGGTCGAGCGGAGCGCTCGAGTCAGGGAATGGCGGGACGAGATAGCGCTTCGCGCCATCGGCCGCGACGGCGCCGCCCGTCTCGTCCAGAACGACCACCTGACGGGGGCCGAGCTTCAACAATGGGTCGAGCAGCTCGGCGGGATCGCCGAGGCTCCCACCCGTCATCGCGGCGGCCTGGGTGCGGCTACAGACGAGGACCTCCGCGTGCTGGTACAGGCGCGCGAGCCGCTCGACTCCCTCTTCGACCTGAAACGTGCCAGGTTGGAACACCACCCGGACCGCGGAGTTCTCGTCTAGCCAGTCGGCGATCTGGTCCTGGTAGTCGAGCGCGTACGGCCCGAGCGAGGTGAGGTAAAGCCAGCTCGGAACCTCGCTCGGCCGTAGGTGCGGCCAGTGGTAGTCGAACTCCCCGTGCCAGACGAGGATCGTCCGTTCCCCGTTCAATGACAGCACGAAGTTGCGATTTGTGTGTGCGGGCGAGTCGATGTGGACAAGACGCGTGTCGACGCGCTCGGTGTGGAGCGCTCCAAGCAGGTCGCGGCCGATTTCGTCGTGGGCGAGGAAACTAGCCAGAGCGACGCGCAGGCCGAGACGCGCAAGCGCCACGGCCGCGTTGGCGGCACTCCCGCCGGCTTCGACAGTCGTGGCCTTCTCGTAGGGGATCTTGGCGCCGAGCGGGAACTCGAGCCACGTCCCGCGCTCGTCGACGCGCCTTTCGACCTGGCTGTCGGACAGCCGGATGAACAGGTCGGTCGCCACGTCGCCGACGCTGATCACGTCGTAGCACTGGGCCGGGGTCACAAAGCCCATCTCCCACCTCCCGCCGGCAGATCGATCCTCCCGACTTCGCGGACCGATCTGGTCGACGAATCACTAGGTACCGGTCGTCATCGGCTTGAGCAAACTCTAGGTGTGCCGGAGGGTAAAGGGCCGATGGCCCTTCCGAGACCGGAGCATCCACCCCGAGCCGGCTCAGATCCCCGACCCGTCGTGCCCAACGGGAGTCAGAGAACGGGAACGGATTCCCAGGTATCTCGCGGCACTTTGATCTGTCAACCCCTGATCAATCGGCCACCGCTCTTGGTGGATACTCCGAGAGGGCTGCCTTCGCCGGGGCAGGCCCGCTCCGGGTCCTGGCCGGGCCGGCTCGAGGACCTCCCCGGCCGGTGCGCTCTCCGGAAGGTCGGTCATGAGCCCTGGAGAAGAACGACCCGGAACTCGTCGTCCGTGCAGTGCATCCTGACGAGCCCCACGACTTCGTCTCCGAGGTCCGAAAGCCTCGGGCCGACCCGTCCGCATCCGATGACGGCGACGTGCACCACGCCCATGAAGCACGTTTGCAGTGCCGGTCACATTCCGGTCCCGGCGTCGAGTCGCCGGATCTTCGGCGTGTGGGCACGGGGCCTCCCGTCTCGCCATGGCTTCGAAGGAGACAACTACTCTTGTCAGTTGCGCCTGGCGAAGCCGCCGAGGATCTCGGCGTGGCTGCAGTCGAAGAGGCGAGCCGCCGGGAACCACGATCTGAGGAGGACACGATGGCGAAGAGGGTCGGGATCCTGACGGGTGGCGGCGACTGCCCCGGCCTGAATGCGGTCATCCGTGCGGTCGTACGAGCCTCGGACGTCGCCGGTTGGGATTGCCTCGGCGTGCTGGAGGGCTGGCGTGGGCTCGTCGACGGGCTCTTCCGTGACCTCGGTCCGGTCCAGGTCTCCGAAATTCTCCAGCGTGGGGGCACGATCATCGGCACGAGCCGTACAAACCCCTACAAGATCGAGGGCGGCGTGGAGAAGTTGCTTCAGAACGCACGCGAGTGCGAGCTGGACGCGCTCATCGCCATTGGCGGCGAGGACACGCTCGGTGTGGCCGCCAGGCTCTACCGTGAGCACGGGTTTCCGGTCGTCGGCGTGCCGAAGACGATCGACAACGACCTCTCCGGCACCGACTACACCTTCGGCTTCGATACGGCGGTGAACACCGCGACCGAAGCGATAGACCGTCTGCGCTCCCCGGCCGAGTCACGCCACCGAGTCATGGTCGTCGAGGTGATGGGCCGCCACGCCGGTTGGATCGCGCTGATGAGCGGCATTGCAGGCGGCGCCGACCTGGTCCTGATCCCCGAGCAGAAGATGACCGTCGAGGCCGTCTGCGAAGACCTCCGCCGAGGTCACGCACGCGGCAGGACCTTCTCGATGGTCGTCGTCAGCGAAGGCTACGAGCTCTCACACGAGAGCGGTGAGAGTCAGCTGGTGGGCCAGAATGCGCCCACGACAGACCAGTTCGGCCATGTCCTCCTCGGCGGTGTGGGCGAGGAGCTGGGGCGGGAGATCGAGCGGCGCACGGGGTTCGAGGCGCGAGTGGTCGTGCTCGGCTTCATCCAGCGTGGAGGCACCCCCACGCCGCGCGACCGCATCCTCGCGACGCGTTTCGGTCTGAAAGCGGCAGAGCTCGCGCACAACGGCGTCTTCGGTCAGATGGTGGCGCTGCGCGGCGACGACATCGCCGTCGTATCGCTGGACGAGGCGACGGCGGAGCTGAAGACGGTGACACCAGAGTGGTACGCCGTCGCGCAGGCGTTCTTCGGCTGAGTCCGTCGCGCTCGCGGCGCGCTGGCCCGCTGTGACGAGCAGCGAGGTGCTCCGTCCCCTGCATGAGGCGACAGGACGGAGGCGACCAGGCGCCATTGTCAAGACGGGCCCATCCGATGAGGCGGCGCCGGCTCTTCGGGGTCCCAGCGGACCGGATCGGCAGGAGTGAGGTCGAATTCTCCCGGGCGTCTGAAGGGGGAGTAGGTAAACTATCGCCTTCAGGCGATACGATCCGGTTGGAAAGCCCGCAGGCCGTGCGCGAACCTGGATGGTGAGATCCGGGGAGCGTTCGTGGCCCGCACCGTCCGCTCCAGCAGTCGCTTGGCTGAGTGCGCCGATAGAAGGAGAAATACCGTGGGGATCGACATCCGCGAGGTGCTCGGGGACGAGGCGGACTTCCTCCTCGACCACGAGTGCAAGACGATCGCGCGCGAGCAGCTCAGCCTGCCCGGCCCGGACTACATCGACCGAGTCCTTGTCGCAAGCGACCGGCCGATCGCGGTCCTGCGCAACCTGCAGCAGCTCTTTAGCCATGGCCGCCTCTCTGGCACGGGCTATCTCTCCATCCTCCCCGTCGACCAGGGCATCGAGCACTCGGGGGCGGCGAGCTTTGCCAAGAACCCGATCTACTTCGACCCCATGAAGCTCGCCGAGCTTGCCGTTGCCGCCGAATGCAGCGGCTTTGCCACCACGCTCGGGGTGCTCGGCATGATCTCGAGGCGCTATGCCCACAAGATCCCGCTCATCTTGAAGCTCAACCACAGCGAGCTGCTCACCTATCCCAACCGCGGCGACCAGGTGCCCTTCGCCTCTGTCCGCCAGGCCGTCGACCTCGGGGCGCTTGGTGTGGGGGCCACGATCTATTTCGGTTCGGACGAGAGCTCGCGCCAGTTGCGTGAGGTGACCGAGATGTTTGCCGAGGCACACCGCTACGGGCTGTTCACGATCCTTTGGTGTTACCTGCGCAACCCGGCCTTTAAGACCAAAGAGGCCGATTACCACGTGGCGGCCGATCTCACTGGGCAGGCCAACCACCTCGGAGTGACCATCGAGGCCGACATCATCAAGCAGAAGCTGCCCGAGAACAACGGCGGCTACACCGCCTTGAACTTCGGCCGCACCGACCCGCTCGTCTACGAGAAGCTGACAAGCGATCACCCGATCGACTTGACGAGATGGCAGGTCGTGAACTGCTATGCGGGGCGCGTCGGGCTCATCAACTCCGGCGGGGAGTCAAAAGGCGCCGGCGACCTCGCCCAGGCCGTGCGGACCGCTGTCATAAACAAGCGGGCCGGCGGCATGGGCCTCATCGTGGGACGCAAGGCCTTCCAGCGACCCTTGGCCGAGGGGGTCGGGATCATACGGGCCATCCAGGACGTCTACCTCGACGATTCGGTCAGCATCGCTTAGCTGTCGGCAGCCGGTGGAGGTCGCCGAAGTCGCGGCGAGCCGCTACGCGACCTCCGACACCGCCGTGTACGAAAACGCCGGACCGGGTGTACGGAATCGCCGAAATGCGCGGCTGCGGATTTCGGATCTGAATACAGCCGCCCTCGTGGCGGAGGTCCTCTCATCGTCACAGTCGCCCTGGGGCCCCGGCCCAGTCATGCCCCACGGCTGTCAGACAAGGGGAACGAGTTCCTTAGGAGCAAGAGAGCCCTCCTGCCGGAACTGAGGGCGCGCGCCCGAGCCCCGTTCGACCACCCCGCTCCAGACCAGGTCCCCCGGCGGCCGGGCGCCCTGCGAGGGAGCTACCGGGCTGGGGAAATCTCGCAAGCCGTGGCGCCTGCTCGCGCCGCTCGCTAGCCGTCCTCGGGGGCGCTCGCTTCGCTGGGCGGCGCCTCGGCGCCATAGCGGGCGATGACGTGCACGTCGACACCGGCCTGGCCAGCGAAGCGCAGCACCCGCTGCACGACCGACGTCCCGCTCATGACCTGCTCCCATCTCGACCGGCGTGCGGCGCCGAGCACGATCAGGGTGATCTGGTGATCCTTTGCGAACTGCACCAAGGCAGTGGCGGGGTCGTCCGCGACTATCTCGTGCCAGCTCGCGCCGAGGTCCTCGGCCAGGTGCTTGACGGACGCGAGCTCCTCTTTGGACGCCACCCGCGAGCTGTCGTCCGCGACGACGCGGACCACCTGTAGGTCGGAGTGCACACGGGACGCGATGCGCGCCGCGCGCCGCAGCACCCTGTCGGTGCCCGTCGAACCCGTCACCGCCACCATGATGCGCTCCGCGGTGTCCCAGACAATGTCCGGATGCTGGGTGACCAGGTACGCCAGCAGCTCCTCCTCGGTCTCGTCCGCCACGAACCTCAGCGCGAGCTCGCGTAGTGCCGAGATGTTCTGGTGGCGGAAGAAGCTGTTGAGGGCTTGGGGGATCTTCTCGGGGGGATATATGTGGCCGTGCAGCATGCGCCTGCGCAGCTGCTCGGGCGACGAGTCGATCAGCTCCAGCTGGTCGGCCTTTCGCACGACCCAGTCGGGCACGCGCTCGCGCACGCCTACGCCGGTGATCGCCTGGACGGCGTCCGCGACGCTTTCGAGGTGCTGAATGTTAACCGTGCTGATGACGCTGATGCCCGCTTCCAAGATCTCCAGCACGTCTTCCCACCTCTTGGCGTGAGGCCCCGAGCCGGGCACGTTGGTATGGGCGAGCTCGTCGATGAGCGTCACCTCGGCCTTGCGGGCGAGTACCGCCTCCAGGTCCATCTCCTCAAAGTGCGTGCCCCGGTACTCCACGGACTTGCGCGGAACGACGGGCACGTCGCGTATCTGTTGGGCGGTGAGCTGCCGGCCGTGTGTCTCGACGAAGCCGATCACGACGTCGGCACCGCGCTTGTAACGGCGCCAACCCTCATCGAGCATCGCCCAGGTCTTTCCGACGCCGGCCACCGCCCCGAGGTAGACGCGGAACTTGCCGGTCGGCTCGACCAGATCGTTGTCCGCTTCCCTCGACTCAGATGTAGCGACCACCGTCTGTCCCTGCTCCTCGATCCCCGTCGCGTCCCGATCGGTGCCGGAGACGACGCTAGTTCCTTCGCGTAAAGGGCCGTTTGCACCTGGCGAGCAGGTGACGACGGGGATGGCGTCCCGTAAGAGGTGTGAATCGGCCGATCCGCTCGGTTGACTCATCCTCGATGAGCGCCTGATGGGGATCGACCACCTCGCCTTATCGACGAGCGAGGCTGCTCAACCGAGCCACCGACGGGTGAGCGCTGCGAGCGCGACGGTTCTCGCACGCGTCGAATCGCGGCGTGACGCGATCGCTCGTCTGGCACGTGAGCTTTCCTTGGAAGATCCCCGGGGCCGCGCGGCCATGGAGGTTGTCCGCTACTTCAATGACGACGGGGCGAGGAGGATAAGACCCGCGGGGCCATCGTTGACGGTATGCACCTGGAGAAGGTTCCGAGACAGCACCAGCTGTTGGGGTGGCGCCTCGGAACCGATGCCCTGGACTTCCTGAGGTCGTCGGAGCCGACCTTGACGTCGACGAATACGGATAACAGTCAGCGCCGGTTCCATGCCGTCGCCTGGCGCGGGGCAAGCTCCCGCGTGTGATCGTCCCGCGTGGACGGAGAGGATCGTTCAGGGCGCCATCGAGTCGGCCGCGCCACAACTGTCACGACCGGCCGACGGACGCGAAAAAGACCGCCGGGCACCGCCCGCCGCCTCTCGGATGTCCGAGCGGTGGGCGATGCCGTGGCGGTCTTCTAGTCGGTCTCTATCCGGTTCGACTCCGCGCCTCGGCTAAGCGTGCCGCCGTCCGAGGAGCAGACCAAAGCCCGCGAACAGCACGAGCAGGATGCCGGGGATGACGAAGAACCAGGTGAGCAGGTTGAAGTTCGGCAGGGCGTCGACGGCCGCGTAGTTCTTCTGCTGGGCCTGCATCGTGTTCACGATCGGCTTGTACCAGGCGAGTCCCGGCGGGACGTTCTTGAAGATCGGAACCACCTGCGCGAAGTGGGTGAGGATCCCGCTCAGGTACGGGGTCTGATGCGAGAGGAGTGCGGGCACCTGGGCGGCAGGGATGTGCAGCGCCGCGGCGAGCGTCGCGATCAGCACGGGCACTTCGGGTGCGGCCGCCACGGCCCCGGTGGCGAACGGGCCGAGCGGAGTGAATGTTTGCACGTCGTAGTTGACCGTCTTCTGAACGGCGGCAGGTTGCATGATCGGGTGGAAGGCGCTCAAGAGCTTCTGACCCGCGCTCGCCCTGCTCGGCATGGAGACCGCGAACGGCAACACGATCAGCAGAACACCGATGACAAGCACCGGCCAATGGAACATCCGGCTGTGTTTCATGACGTCACTCCTTACTGAGAGCTGATGGGTTGGGGTTGGGACACTATGTCCAGGACGTCGTCGATGCGGTGGTGCATGTGTTGTGCGCAGGGTAGCCGAGTGGCTCTCCTCGTGACGGCATTCCTGCTGCCAGTGCTGGGAGCGTCGTCGACACACTGACCTGCCCAGAGGCGAATGTTACGAGCCGCCGGTCGGTCGCCAGCGCCTGGGGCGGGACCCGGGTGGCGTCGATGATGCCGTGCGACCCGCGGTGCCACCCCTGGCGGGGGAACCCGAGGGGCCTGTCCATCCCAACCGGACGGAGGCTGACCCGCCCAGGCCGCCCGCGACCCTTCGGTCCGCAGCACGCCCTCGGGCCGGCGTCGCCCGGCGGTCGCCGTCGTCCGTCGCAGACGGCGCGTTCAGCATTCCGGCGGCCCTGAGCCGTCGTCGCCGGTGTCATGAAATGTTGTGTCGCGGGTCTCATGACGTGCCCGTTCCGTCGGCTGCCGCCCCAGAGGGCCGGAGACTCGTGCAACGACGAACGACAAGTAGAGTGCGCCGGTGAGTTTCGTGATGACGCCTGCCTGACCCGTGGGACTGCAAGAGGATCACGTCACGTCACGCACCGAATCGGATCCTGCCCACGCCTCGCGCGACCCGAGGGAGATCCCAGCGAGGCGTGAGCGGCTCTCGCGGAGGTCGCTGGCGTGGGTGCTCGCGGCCCTGGTCGCGTACCTCGCGATCGCGTGCCTTGCGTACTGGCCGGTCGGGCCGCTCAGCGAGACGCAGATCGTCGGGTGCGCCTGCTCCGACCGGATCCAGGAGGTGTGGTTCCTCGGCTGGACGTTCCACGCGCTGAGCCACGCGATCAACCCGTTCATGACCTCGGCGATGAACTACCCCTACGGGATCAATCTCGCCGACAACACGTCGATGCCGTTGCTCGGGGTGCTCGCGTCGCCGATCACCGCGATCTTCGGTCCCATCGCCGCATTCAACCTCTTCATGCGGCTTGCCTTTTTCGCGTCGGCGGCCTCGATGATGTTCGTCCTGCGGCGCTACACGAAGTGGTTCCCGGCTGCGTTCCTCGGTGGTCTGCTCTACGGGTTCTCGCCCTACGTCGTCAGCCAGGCGGTAGGCCACCTGTTCGTCGCGTTCGTGCCGATCCCGCCGCTCGTCGTCCTCGTCCTCGACGAGCTCCTCAGGCGGCAGGAGAGAAGCGCGCGCCGGTACGGGGTGATCCTCGGGCTGTTGCTCGCGGCCCAGTTCTTCATCTCGGTCGAGGTTCTCGTGACGACGGTGATCTGTGCCGTCGGCGGGATCGTCTTCGCCGTCGCGGTCTCGCACGCAGCGGTGCGACAACGAATGGCCCACGCGCTGGAGGGTGCCAAGTGGGCCCTCGTCACGCTCGCCGTGCTGGTCGCCTACCCCCTGTACCTCTACTTCCTCGGTCCGTGGCACGTGAAGGGCCCGCAGCACAAGGTGGTGAACCTCTCCAAGCTGAAAGTCGACCTGTTCGGGACGATCACTCCGACCGTCAGTCAGTACTTCGCGCCGCATCACATCGCGGCGATCGGCACGAGCTACGTCGACGACGACATCGCCGAGAACGGTTCCTACCTCGGGATCCCGCTCGTCGTTCTGCTGCCCTATCTGCTCTATCGGATCCGGCGTGACCGGTTCGTCATGACGGTGGCCTTCATGGGATTGGTCGCCTACGTGCTTTCGCTCGGGTCGTCGCTCAATGTCGGCGGCCACACCACCGGCGTCCCGCTGCCGTTTGCAATCATGACCAAGCTCCCCGTGATCGACAATCTGATCGCGTCGAGGTTCTCGCTCTATGTGGCTCTGGCCGCGGCGTTCGTCTTCGCGATCGGCCTGGATCACTGGAAACGGGGCGTCGGGGCCCTCTCCCGGGTCGAACGTGCACCCGTCCGCCGCCGCGGCAACTGGGCCACGACGGCCTGGCGACGCGTTCCAGTCACGGGTCTCGTCGCGCTGGTCGGCGCCGGCGTGCTGATCCCCCTCGTCCCGCAGATGCCGCTCCGTGAGCAGGCGGCGAACGTTCCGGCCTACTTCACCTCCGCCTCGGTCAGGGCGATTCCAGAGGGAAGCGTCGTCCTTCCGTATCCCTACGACATCGGCGCGGTCAACTACGGGATGCTCTGGCAGGCGGTCTCGGGCTTTCGGTTCAAGATCGTCGGCGGCGAGGCGTCCAAGCCGCCGCCGAGCGCGCCGGGGGCCACCCGTGCCGACCCGGTGCCGCCCGTCGTGGTGCTGAATCTGTTCCAGGCCGGGTACCTGGGGCTCATCCAGAAGCTGGCACCGAACTACGTCCCGATTCGGGAGGCGCAGGTGCGCCTCTACTTCAGGCGATGGCACGTCGGCACGGTCATCTTCTATCCGGCGGGTGCCGACCCGGCACTCGTGCTCCGCTACCTGACTTTCGCCTTCGGACGAACGCCGGTGAAGGTCGGGGGAATCGACATCTGGTACCACACGGACACGGTCGATGCCTGGCTCCCCGCGAGGTCCGGTCGTTCGTGATGCGGCGCGGGCCCGCCTCGTCTCGTGCTGGCGACCGGGGACTCCGGGGGGTCGACCGTGGCGGCCCGGAGAACACCCGGTCCGTCGTCGGGATGGCCCCGATGCCCACTGACCCGGTGGTCACGTCGCCGGGCTCGTGACGGGGGATCGACGCGCACGGAGCCGTGTCCGGGACGGTCACCCGGGAAGGGAGTGACGCGATGAAAGCCTGTGTCTATCGCCGTTACGGCGGTCCAGAGGTGCTCGAGATCGTCGAGCGTCCGCGGCCCGTCCCCGGCCCGGGGGAGGTGCTCGTCAAGGTCGCCGTGTCCGGCGTGAACCCGACGGACTGGAAGATGCGTCGCGGTGCGACGGCGCCGCGGGCGCTCCCGTACCCGGAGATCGTCCCGGCACAGGACGGAGCCGGGGTTGTCGTCGAGGTCGGCGAGGGCGTGGATCCGGCCCGGTCGGGCGAGCGCGTCTGGCTCTGGGAGTGCGCATGGCGGCGTGCCGGGGGAACCGCGCAGGAGTTCGTCACGCTCCCCGCCGACCACGCCGTGTTCCTCCCCGCGCCCGCGTCGTTCGACCTCGGGGCGGCGCTCGGCATTCCGGCGCTCACGGCGCACCGTTGTCTCACGGTCAGTGCGGACTCGTCGGGCAGGCTCGGGCCGGGGGCGCTTTCCGGCTGCACCGTGCTCGTCGCGGGCGGAGCCGGCGCCGTCGGCCACGCCGCGATCGAGCTCGCCCGGTGGTCGGGCGCGGTGGTCGTCACGACGGTGAGCTCCGAGGAGAAGGCGGCGCTGGCGCGGGCCGCCGGCGCGGACGTCGTGATCAACTACCGGACCGAGGATGTCGTGGCCAGGACCAGGGAATTCGTTCCCGAAGGAGTCGGTTGCATCGTCGAGGTCGACTCGGTCACCAACGCCGGGATCGACCAGGACGTCCTCGCGGCCAACGGCATCGTCGCCGTCTACGCCAGTGACGAGCGGGACCTGTCGATGCCGGTGCGACCGGTGATGACGCTGAACGCCCGCTATCAGTTCGTCCTCGTCTACACGGTCCCCCCGGCCGCCAAGTCCGCCGCCGTCGAGGACGTCGCCGCGGCTGTCGCCGACGAGGCGCTCCGGGTGGGCGAGGAGACCGGTCTCCCGCTCCACCGCTTCCCGCTGGCACGGATCCGTGAGGCGCAGAGCGCCGTGGAGGAGGGGGTCACCGGCAAGGTCCTGGTCGACGTTTCCGAACCGTCCTAGACGCCGACCCTCGCGCGTGCCACATCGCGAGGCTCGCGGGCCGGTCCGGCGCAGCCGCGGCCACACCTCAGGCGTTCGGGCCGTAGACCTGTCGCCAGTTGGGGACCGAGGGCCTGAAACGCCCCGCCGGACCCCGTCCGAAAAGAGCGAAGAGGTTGCCGGTGATCCGCCGGGTGATCGTGGCCGGACAGTCGCGCGTGCCTCGCGGACAGGGCGTGAGGGACCCGATCCACGAGGTCGCGCCGCTGTCGAAGATCCCGGCACGGCTTGTCGGGTCGGTCCAGTAGGTCATGTCGGAGTAAATGAACCCCTGCGAGGCACCCGTCTCGCTCACCGCGTCCGAGAGGCTGACCGGCGAGTGGGCGAGTATCTCGAGGTCGGCGGGATGGTCCCCGGGGTCGAACTCGTCGAGGTCGCCGGTGACGATCCCCGGCACCTGCGAGCCGCGGCGGAGCCCGGTGCCGCGGAAGATCCACGGGGAGGCGTCGCGCGCGACGACGAGTCGCCCGGGCCTCGCGCCCGGCAGCAGGTAGCCGACGTACTGCTCGCCGACGAATCCGATCTCCGGCCAGTTGGCCGGCGGCGAGCTCCAGGTGTTCTCGGTCACCTCGAGTGGGTCGCCCTTGTTGTAGAGGGGGTCCTCCGCCGGGTCGCGGTAGTCGACTTCCTCGCGGTCGGCTCCCAGGGGAGAGGCCTGGAGCCGCACGTGGCGGAGAATGGCGCTCGCCCCGAAGAAGATCATGTTGACGCCGTGGGCCTCGGCCCGGTCCGCCGCTCGGCGCTCGGTGAGCGACCAGCATTCGTCGTGGCCGAGGGACAGCATCGCCCGATGCTCTCCCAGCAGGGCGGGATGCTGCTCGACGGTGACATCCGTGACGTAGGTGACGTCGAGGCCCTCCTGCTCGACGAAGCGGATGAGCGGGTACTCGCTGCCGAGGAAGTCACCGGCCCCGTCGCCGTAGTCGTAGGGGCGGTCGAACGAGACGACCCGGGCGCGGTTGCACGGCGGATACCCGCCGGCCGGACAGGTGCCCTCGCCGCCGTAGAAGTCGTAGCCCCCGTACTGGTTCCAGGCCTGCCAGGTGTAGACGTCGTTCTTCACGACGTAGGCGGCCGTGCTGGTCGGGTCCCAGACGGTCAGCGGGACGTAGCTTGCCTGTCCGCCGCTCCCGACGAGCTTGAGCAGGTAGTCACCCTGGACAAAGGCGCGGGTGACTGTGAAGTCGAGTGTCGGGGTCCAGTTGTCGCAGGCGACCATGTTCGTCACCGTCGTCCGCGGGCAGGGCGGCTGTTGACGCCCGGCGACCTCGGGCGACCGCCAGACGAGGCGGCCACCCCTTCCCTGGTAGTAGCCCATCCGGTAGGCGTCGACGTGCAGCCGCGACGCGGTCGTGGTCACGTAGAGCGTGACGTGGTCGCCGTGCGCCGCATACGTCGTGGAGGCGAACCCCGCGATCGACCCCGGTGTGCCCGGGCGGATCTCCCAGTCCCGGGTCCCGGGTCGCTTGTTCTCCTCGATCACCCAGCGCGTCTGCATCCCGTCCCGGCCAGGGGACGTCGTCGGATGGTGGCCCGCTCCCAGAGTTGGCTTGTGCCGGCCGTTCCGTGGCGCGGCCGCGTCCCGGCTCCTCGTCGCCGTGGCGCTGGACCCGGGCGTGGCGAATGCCAGCCCGGCGGTGACGGTGACGGCGACGGCGATGTAGGTGACACGACGCTTCGAGATCACATTGCCAATCCTTCCCGGTCCACGAAAATTCCCCGCCGGCGGGGGGGACCTGCGAGGAGCCGGACCAGGCCCCCGTGGGAGGCGGGGTTGATCCCGGCGCGCCGGGCGGAATGGTGGCACCAGGTCATGACATCTCCCCGCATCGGGCACTCGCGTGGGTGGAGGGTCCCCATATGACGGGAACGACTGTATGTCGCCGGGGTCCGGGCCCGGCGTCGCTGGCCAGCCCGTCCGTCGTCGCCCCAGCCCGTCGCTCGCCCGTTCGATCGATCCCACGGGCTCAGGCGATCGACGCGTGTTGACGGCATTCAACCTCGGGTTCCGCACCGTGACGGGGCCATGGCGCATGATCACGCCACGGTGGGGCCCTTGGTAAGATCTACAAACTAGTCTGATTTTCTCGCTGGCAATCCTGAGGTTTGTCGCGAGTTCGGCGGGATATGGGGCCAGCTCGAGGCCCTCGCACAGTCGGGAATTCAAGCCACCGCACATTGTTCCGTGAGGATCTCGATGGCAAAACGGCCGAAGTCGAATCCCGGGGGCCTGGGTTCAAAGCTTTCACCCGGCGAGATCGAGCGCCTCTGCATGCGCAACCTGCTCGACCTGCCAGGCGAGCGCATCTTTTTCAAGGATCTCGAGAGCCGTTTCCTCGTCGTCAGCCGGGGACTGCTCGAGGACCAGCTGCCGGGATGGTCGTCGGCGGACGTCATCGGCAAGACCGACTTCGACATCTTCAGCGAGCCGCACGCCGTCGCCGCCTTCGAGGACGAGCAGCGGATCATCCGGACCGGTGAGCCGATCGTCGGCAAGATCGAGCGGGAGACCTTCCGCAACCGCCCCGACGTCTGGGTGTCGACGACGAAGTTCCCGTTGCGGGACGACGAGGGGCGGATCATCGGCAGCTTCGGCATCTCGCGGGACGTCACCGCCCAGATGGTGGCGGAGCAGGCCCTCACCTACCAGTCGCTCCACGATACGGTGACGGGCCTCGTCAACCGCGTCGCGCTGCGGGACCGGCTCTCCCAGTCCCTCGCGCTGCTCGAGCGCCAGCCCGGGCAGGTCGCGCTGCTGTTCATCGACCTCGACAACTTCAAGACGATCAACGACTCGTTCGGCCACGAGACGGGCGACAAGGTGCTCGTCGAGGTGGCACGGCGCCTGACGAGCGTGGCGCGGCGCGCCGACACCGTCGCCCGCCTCGGCGGCGACGAGTTCGTCATGCTCTGCACGGCGCTGCGCGCCGACGACGACCCGCGCCTGCTCGGCGAGCGGGTCGTGCGCACCGTCGCCAAGCCCTTCATCGAGGGCGGGCTCGACCTGTCGATCACGGCGAGCGTCGGGATCGTCCTCACCGACGACCCGATCGCCGACCCGGGCCAGCTCTTCCAGGACGCCGACATCGCGATGTACCGCGCCAAGGACACCGGCAAGAACTGCTTCCAGATCTTCTCGCCTTCGCAGCGGGCCCGGGCCGTCGCCAGCCACGTCCTCGAGCGGGAACTGCGGGAGGCCCTCGACGCTTCCCAGCTCTTCCTCCTCTACCAACCGCTCTTCTCGATCGAGGACCGCAGCCTGCGTGGCGTGGAGGCCCTCGTGCGCTGGAACCACCCCACCCGGGGGATCGTGCTGCCGCTCGAGTTCATTTCGCTCGCCGAGGAGCGCGGCCTCATTACCCGGATCGACAGCTACGTCCTCGACGAGGCCTGTCGCCAGCTCAGCGTCTGGCTTCGAGAGGGGGGCTGGTCGAGCGAGTTCACGGTGGCGGTGAACATCTCCGGGCGCCAGCTCGTCGACCCGGGCTTCGCGGCCTATGTCGCGAAGACCCTCGCGCTGCACGGGCTCGAGCCCTCCCGGCTCTGCCTCGAGATCACCGAGACGACCCTCAACGGCGAGGCCGGCGACGTCGAGACGACGCTGGCGGCGCTCTCCGGACAGGGCGTCCGCCTCGCCATCGACGACTACGGGACTGGCTACTCGACGCTCGCCCACCTCCACCGGTTGCGGGTTGACATCTTGAAGATCGACCGCAGCTTCATCGAGCAGATCGGCCGCACCGAACGTGACTCCGAGATCATCGCTGCCGTCACGGCGATGTCCCACGCGCTGGGCATGTCGGTCGTCGGCGAGGGGATCGCGACGAGCGAGCAGCTCGACGAGCTCGCCTCGCTCGACTGCGACCAAGTCCAGGGCTTCCTCTTCGCCCACCCGCTCCCGGCCGAGGGCATCGCCGAGTTCCGGCGCGGCGCGACACCGCGACCCGCTTCCCCCTAGACCGGTCCCACCTCCCAGGAACGAACGGCCGTCCGCGCCTCCCTCGTCGCCGCAGGCGCCGTACCTGGGCCGCCGGGGTGTCGGGGCTGTCCGGCCGGTACTCGCCCGGGACCTTGGTCCCTGGTCACTCGGCGAGCCGCTCCTAAGACTTGCCCGGAGTGCGACCGGAACCGTTGAGCGGCGACATGGCGCGCCTCCAGGGGACGGGACCGGCGCGATGAGATGGCCCGGGCGGGGCCAGGCGACCGCCGGGACCGGACTCGGGTTCGGCGGTCGCCTGGCCGACGGCGCCCAGCGGCAGGAACGGTCGCCTATCGACCGGATCCCCCGGTCGTTACCGGCTTCCGGGTTCGATCCCGACACCCCGCGACGTGACCGGCACCGCGAGCTCGTCGTCGTGGTCGTCGTCGTGGGCGTCTTGATGGCCGCGGTTGACACGACGATCGTCGTCCTGGCGCTTCCAGCGATGGAACGGTCCCTCCACATCGCGCTCTCGGCCGTCGTCTGGGTGATCGTCTCCTACATCCTCGTCGTCACGATCCTGGCGACCCAGGTCGGCCGTCTTGGCGACATGTTCGGCCGGACACGCATGTACGAGCTCGGCTTCCTCATCTTCGTCATCGGTTCGGCCCTGTGCGCGACGGCCACGAGCGAGGCGACGATCATTGCCTTCCGCATTGTCCAGGGTGTCGGCGGCGCGTTCCTCACCGCCAACAGTGGCGCGGTCCTGGCCGACGCCTTCCCCAGGCAGGAACGGGGGAAGGCCTTCGGTTACAACGCGATCGGTTGGAACGCGGGCGCCATCCTCGGGATCCTGCTCGGTGGGTTCATCATCACCTATGCGTCCTGGCGGTGGATCTTCTGGATCAACGTGCCCGTGGGGTTGCTGGCGCTGGCACTCGCGCGCAAGGTCTTGCGCGGAGATGCCCCGCGCCAGCGGCAGCGCCTCGATCTCGTCGGCATGGCTCTCTTCGGCACGGGGCTGTTCGGTGTGCTCTGGGCGATGACGAAGCTCGCGACGTCGAGACTTTCCGGCCCGCTCCTCGCCGCCCTCGTCGGTGGCGCATTCGTCCTCGTCGCCTTCGTCGTCGTCGAGCGACACCGGGCCGCGCCGATGGTCAACCTGCGGCTGTTCCGGATACCGACGCTCGCTCCGACGCTGCTCGCCGCGCTCTTCCAGGGGCTAGCCAACTTCGCCGTGCTGTTCCTCGTCCTCATGTATCTCCAGGGTGTGCGCCGCCTCACCCCCCTCGACGCGTCGTTGCTGCTGGTGCCGGGGTATCTCGTCGGGGGCGTCATCGGGCCGATCTGCGGCAGGCTGGCGGACCGGTTCGGCGCGGTCTGGCCGGCGACGATCGGCCTCGGCGTCGAGGTCCTCGCGCTCGGCGTCTACTCCCAGCTGACGACCACGACCCCCCTCGCGGTGGTCACCCTGGCGGCGGTGCTGAACGGGCTCGGCGCCGGTGCCTTCATGCCGGCGAACAACTCGGCGGTGATGAAGGTGGCTCCGGGGCGGGACTTCGGGATCGCCTCGGGGATGACGCGGACGTTCGCCAACGTCGGGATGGTGTTCTCGTTCTCCATCGCGGTCCTCGTGGCCGCGCGCTCAATCTCGCGCGGGCTCGCCTTCGCGATCTTCGTCGGCACGACGAGCCTGCCCCGCCGGCTGGGACCAGCGTTCACCACGGGTCTCCACGCCGCCTTCTTCTCCTCGATCGGCTTCATGGCGCTCGCCGCCGTGCTTTCCGCGACGCGGATGCTCGGGTCGCGCCGGAGGTCCGCCCTGGTTCACGCCGACGGGACCCCCCTTGACGGCCGGTCCCGCGAGCCGGGCGATGGTTAGGCGATCCCGGCGACGGCGCCGGGGCCGACCCGTCGGGCGCCGGATCCGGGCTCCCGGCCGGACGGCGGGGTTCATTCCCTCCCCGGGCCGGGGAATTGTGGTTAGGTGAGGCCCGTGCAGAGGCCGCCCCAAGACGCCACCGCCCGCGTCGGGAAGACCCCGTCGCCGGCGCCCGCCGGCGCCGGCCGGCCGTTTGCACCTGAGGCGCTGCCGGGACCGGACATCAGGCCGCTGCCCGAGACGCTGCGCTACCGGCTGAAGAACGCCCTCCTCGGGCCGCCACTGGCGACGGAGCGCCAGACGACCGAGAGGTTGGGCAAGGTGGCCGGCCTCGGAGTCCTCGCACCGGACATGATCTCGTCCTCCGCCTACGGCACGGAGGAGATGCTCACCCAGCTCGTGCCGTTCTTCGGCGTCGCGGCGTTCGCGCTCCTCATCCCGGTGACGCTCGTCATCCTCGGGATCCTGCTCTTCGTCACGCTGTCGTACCTGGAGGTGATCAAGGCCTACACGAAGGCGGGCGGCTCGTACGTCGTCGCGCGGGACAACTTCGGCCCACGCACCGCCCAGGTGGCGGCGGTCGCGCTGCTTATCGACTACACGGTTACCGTCGCCGTGCAGTGCACGGCGGGTACGGACTCGCTCACCTCCCTCGTGCCGAGGCTCGTCCCCTACACGGTGCCCATCACAGTCGCCGTGATCGTGATCCTCTGCTACGGGAACCTGCGCGGGATCCGGGAGGGGGCCAAGGTATTCGCGCTGCCGACCTACCTGTTCATCCTCGGGCTGGGCTCGGTCGTCGTCGTGGGTCTCGTGCGCGAGGCGATCGGCGACGCCCCGGCCCAGATCTCGCGCCATTCCGGCATGCTCCCCTTCGGGGCGCACAGCGGGCTGATCGCCTTCGCCGCGATCACGGTGATCCTGCGCGGCGTCGCCAACGGGGGATCGTCGCTCACCGGCCTCGAGGCCATCTCGAACTCGGTGGGGGCGTTCCGACGGCCCGAGGCGCGCAACGGCCGGATCACCCTCGTGATCATGAGCTGTGTGCTCGGCTTCCTGGTCCTCGGGGTGACCTTGCTCGCCCACTGGTCGCACGCCTCGCCCTACGCGGCGGGTTCCCCCACGGTCGTTGCCCAGGTGGCGGGGTGGGTGTGCGGGGCGCAGGGGGTGGGTCTCGCGCTGAAGGACCTCGTCGTGATCGCGACGATGCTGATCCTGTTCACCGGCGGCAACACGAGCTTCAACGGCTTCCCATACCTGGCGAGCTTCGTCGCCGCCGACTCGTTCCTGCCGCGGCAGCTGACGAGGCGGGGGCACCGGCTGGCGTTCTCCAACGGCATCATCGTGCTCGCCGTCGTCGGGGTCGCCCTGGTGGTGGGGACGCACGCCAGCCTCACGAGCCTCGTCGCGCTCTACGCGATCGGCGTGTTCACGGGCTTCACGATGGCCGGGGCCGGGATGGTGAAACACCACCGCACCCATCATGAGCCGGGCTGGAAGTACCGCCAGGTGATCAACGGCTTCGCCGCCGTGCTTTCGGCGGTCGTCGTGCTCATCTTCGCCGTGTTCAAGTTCACCGAGGGCGCCTGGCTCGTCGTCGTGCTCGGGCCGGTGCTCTACTTCCTGCTGCTGCGGCTCCACCGCCAGTACACGACCGAGTCCAAGGAGCTGGAGGAGGGGGCGGAGCAGGCCTGCGAGGCGCCGGTGCTCCGGCGCCACGTCGTGCTCGTCTTCGTCGACCGGCTCGACCTCGCCGCCGCCCGGGCGGTGCAGTACGCGCGCACGCTCAACCCGGACGAGTTGCGGGCGGTGCACTTCGCGGTCGACCCGCGTGAGGCCGCCAAGCTCGAGACCGAGTGGAGCCGGCTGGGGCTCTCGCGGCTGCCGCTCGACATTTTCGACTGCCCGGACCGGCGCCTGTCGCGTGCCGCCCTGGAGCTCGCCGCCCAGATCCTCGCCCAGGACGACACCGAGCTGTCGATCGTCATGCCCCGGCGCGCCTTCGCGACGGCCTGGCAACGGATCCTTCACGACCGCTCGGCCGACCGGATCGCCGAGGCGGTCTCCCAGCTGCCCCACGCCAACGCGACGATCGTCCCCTTCCAGCTCTCCAGCGCCCGCGTGCAGACCCGGGCGCGGGCGCTCCTCGAGCGCACGGCGACCCGCCACTCGCGGCCTGCCGCGCCCGCGACCGACGAGCTGACCCCGAGGGTCTCCGGCACGACGCCGATCGGCGAGGCGCGCTGGCGCGCCCGGGTCCGCGTCGCCGGGCGGATCCACTCGGTGCGCGTGCCCGCCGGTGGGGCGACGGCCAACCTCGAGTGCACGCTCGTCGACCCGTCCGGGGCGATCCTCCTCGTCTTCCAGGGCCGCCGGCACATCCCCGGGGTCCAGCAGGGCGCCCGGCTTGTCGCCCGCGGGATGGTCGGCGCGTGGCAGGGCCAGCTCGCGATCCTCAACCCCATGTACGAGCTCGTCGCGGGGCCGGAGGGGGCCGGGGCCGAGACCCCGGGCTGAGCGCGCCCCGGGCCCGGCCGCCGGCGCGATCGCGTCAGGGGTTGTCCCGGTCGCCCGGCCGGTGTTGCATGGTGGTCGTGCACATCATCGTCGTCGGCTGTGGGAGGGTCGGGGCCGAGCTCTCGATCCGCCTCACCGACCGGGGCCACTCCGTCTCCGTCATGGACCGCGTGCCGCGGGCGTTCCACCGGCTCCCGGAGGACTGGCCGGGCGAGATGATCATCGGCTCCGGGTTCAGCCTCGAGGACCTCGACGCGGCGGGGGCGTCCAAGGCCGGCGGGCTCGTCGCTGTGACGAACGGGGACAACACGAACATCCTCACCGCCCGCATCGCCCGAGAGCACTACGGCATCGTGAACGTCGTCGCGCGCATCTACGACCCGCGTCGCGCCATCATCTACCAACGGCTGGGGATACCGACCGTGGCCACTGTCACCTGGACGGTCGAGCACGTGCTGCAGCGTCTCGCGCCCGACATGGAGGAGTGCGCGTGGACGGACCCGTCGGGGCGCCTCGTGCTCGTCGAGCGCGTCCTCCCCGAGTCGTGGGCCGGCAGGCCGCTGCGCGACCTGCTGATCGGGAAACGGGCGAAGCTCGCGGCGGTGATCCGCGCCGGCGAGCCGCGGCTCGACACCGAGGGGCTCGTCGGTCAGGAGGGCGACGTGCTGCACCTCGTCGCGCTGAGGGGCGCGGTTGCCGAGCTCGAGAGCCTCCTCGGGGCGCCGGAGCCGCCGCCGGTCGCCGAGGACGGGAAGGACCGGCCATGAAGGTCGCGATCGCGGGTGCGGGGACGGTCGGCCGGGCGATCGCCCGGGACCTCCGCACGAACGGCCACGAGATCCTGCTCATCGAAAAGAACCGCGAGGTCATCGCGCTCTTGCAGCCGACCCTCGATGTCACCTGGGTCGAGGCCGACGCCTGCGAGATGAGCTCGCTCGACGCCGCCGGCATGGCGGAGGTCGACGTCGCCGTCGCCGTCACGGGCGACGACGAGGACAACCTTGTGATCTCGCTGCTCGCCAAGCAGGAGTTCGCCGTGCCCCGCGTCATCGCCCGCGTGAACGCCCCGGAGAACCAGTGGCTCTTCAACGACTCGTGGGGTGTCGACGTGGCGGTCTCGACGCCGGCGCTGCTCACCTCGCTCGTCGAGGAGGCCGTCTCGGTCGGCTCGCTCGTGCCGCTGCTCGAGCTCGGCGACGGCGGCACCCATCTTGTCGAGGTGACGCTCGCCCCCGGCTCGCCGGTGGCGGGGATGGCGCTCGCCAACCTCGACCTCCCGCGGGATGCGGCGGTCGTGGCGGTGATGCGCAAGAGCCATGTCGTGCCGCCGCGGGCCGAGACGGTGCTCGCCGCCGGCGACGAGATCCTGCTGCTGGCGACCAAGGACGTGGAGGACGCCGTCTACCAGCTGCTCGTCGGCCCGTAGCGGAGCCCAGGTGCCGGCCGGTGCGACGGGGGCCACGGCCCCGGTCCGCGGCCACGGGTCCCCGGTCAACGGGTGACCGCCGGAGGGTGCCCCGCGACGGTCCGGTCGGCGTCGTAGCGTGTCGAGAGGACAGGACTTCATGCCGGTCCAGGCCGCATCGGCCGCTGCCGGCGGAGAGATCGGGAGCGTGATGAGACCCACAATGCGGTTGCTTGCGGCTTCGACCCTGACGGCGGTCCTCGTCACGGGCGGGGTGCTCGCCACGGCCGGCGCGGCCGTCGCGCCGGTGGCCCGTGCCACGGTCATCGTGCGGGCCCCGGTGGCGTCGGTGACGGCCCGCGTCGGCGACGACGTCCGGGTCGAGCTCACCGCGTGCTCGGCGAGCTGCGGCTACACGTGGCGGGTGTCGGCCGGGCCGCGGGCCGCCGTCGCCAAGTACGTGTCGACCACCTATCGCCAGTCCCCCGGTTCGAAGGGCCTCGTCGGCGGGAACCAGATCGAGAGCGTCAAGTTCCTCGTCGTCGGCAAGGGGTCGACGTCGATCGTGTTCCGGTACTTCCCGCCGGGCAAGGACCGCAAGCCGACGCAGCGGTACCGGTTGACGTTGCGGGTCGCGTAGACGACCGTCCCTGCGCCGGGTCAGGGGAGCAGCAGCCTCGCGAGCCGTCGCGAGGTTACGACCAGCCCGGCGAGCCCGAGGACGGCGAGGTAGGCGGCGTGGCCGACGAGCGAGGCGGAGAGCGCCCCGGCGTCGAGGCCCCGTTCGAGCGCGACGGCCTGGTAGAGGGGCGTCGCGCGCACGACGAGCTGCAACCACCCCGGGTAGACGCTCAACGGGTAGAAGGTCGCCGAGAAGAGGAACATCGGGATGATGGCGAGGGAGACCTTGTCGAAGTCCTGCCAGGTCCGCATGAACGAGGTCGCTGCCAGTCCCACGCCCGCGAAGGCGAAACCGATGAGCACCGCGGCCGGCAGGCACAGGATCGCCCACGGTGACAGCACGTAGCCGAACAGCGCCATGACGACGATGAACACCCCGGAATAGGTTGACCCCCTGATCAGCGACCAGCCCAGCTCGCCCAGTGCCACGTCGTTCGGCCCGAGCGGCGTGGAGAGGATCGCGTCGTAGGTCTTGGCGATCTTCAGCCGGAAGAACATGTTGAACGTGGCGTCGAAAAGCGCCCCGTTCATCGCCGAGGAGGCCAGCAGTCCCGGGGCCACATAGGCCGTGTAGGCGACGAGGCGGTTCCCGATGTGGAGGGCCCCGACGAGCTTGTTGAGTCCCACGCCGATCGAGAGCAGGTAGAAGAACGGTTCGAAGAACCCCGAGACGAAGATGATCCAGCTCCGGCGGTAGACGTAGATGTTGCGCTCGATGAGGCGGAGCGCCCGGCGGGAGCCGAGGATGCTGAGCGGCGTGATCCGCAGGGGGGTGGTGACCGTGGCGGTCATATCTCGAGTCTCTTCGCGTAACTCCGGGTCGCGAGCCAGTAGCCGATCCCGACGACGACTACGAGGTAGGCCGTGTGGACGACGGCCGGCCCGACGCCCAGACCGCCGAGGGCGAGCCCGCGGCACAGCGCCACGCCGTGGTAGAGGGGTGTCGCCCAGGCGACGAACTGAAGCCAACGGGGCAGCTGGGAGATCGGGAAGAACGTCCCCGAGAACAGGAAGAGCGGGATGAGGCCGAACCGGTAGAGGGCCGAGAACCCCCGGTCGTTCTGCTGGGCGCCGGCGAAGGCCATGATCGGCGCGACGAAGGCGAGGCCCGCGAGTACGCCGGCGGGGATCGCGAGGACGGCGAGCCCCGAGCGCAGGGTGCCGAACGCCTCCATGATCGCGAGGTAGATCGCGCACACGGTGACGAGGCGGAAGGTGATCCAGGCGAGGTGGCCGCGCAGCACGTCTCTCACCGTGAGCGGCGTCGCCAGCATCGCGAGATACGTGCGCCCCCACTTGATCGCGTCCATCACCGGGTACATGGCCTCGTCGGCGCCGACCTGCATTGCCGTCGACGCGAGCAGCCCCGGCGCGAGGAACTCGAGGTAGCCCACGCCCGACACGGTGTGGACGTGATGGTTGACGAGCGAGCCGAGGCCGACGCCGAGCGCGGCGAGGTAGATCACCGGGTACAGGAAGCTCGTCGTGATCGAGCCCCGCCAGGTCCGCTTGTACCGGTACGCCCAGTACGCCAGCGAGCGCAGCCAGCGCGGCCGGCCGAGGTGGGACGGTGCGCGCGCCGCCGCCGTGACGGTGCCGCCGAGGGCGCTCACTCGACGAGCGTGCGGCCCGTGAGGTGCAGGAACACGTCCTCCAGGCTCGAACGCCGCACGAGGGTGCTTTCCGGGGTGAGGCCGAGCCGGTGGACCTCCCCGAGGGTCGCGTCCCCGTCGTCGGAGTACAAAAGGACCCGGTCCGGGAGCACCTCGCGGCGCTGGGCGAGCCCCTCGAGCGCCGCGGCGACCCCGGCCGGTTCGGTGGCGCCGAAGCGCAGCTCGACGACCTCGCGCGTCGAGTACTTGGCGATGAGGTCCCGGGGGGCGCCCTCGGCGGCGAAGCGCCCGCGGTCCATGACGGCGAGCCGCTCGCAGAGCTGCTCGGCCTCGTCCATGTAGTGGGTCGTGATGACGAGGGTGACGCCCCGGCGGCGCAGGCGGTAGAGGCGGTCCCACAGCAGGTGACGGGCCTGGGGGTCGAGCCCCGTCGTCGGCTCGTCGAGGATGAGGAGCTCCGGGTCCGAGACGAGCGAGCGCGCGATCGTGAGGCGGCGCTTCATGCCCCCCGAGAGCGACTCGACCCGGTCGCGGGCGCGCTCGGTGAGCTGGACGAAGTCGAGCAGCTCCTCCGCCCGTTCCCGGATCACACGGCGCGGCAGGTCGAAGTAGCGCCCGTAGACGAGGAGGTTGTCGAGCACCGTGAGCTCGAGGTCGAGCGTGTCCTCCTGGGGGACGACGCCGATCCGGCTGCGGATCTCGGGCCCGTCACGGTCCGGGTCGCGGCCGAGCACCCGGAGCGTCCCGGCCGAGACCGGCGACATGCAGGCGATCATGCGCATCGTCGAGGTCTTGCCGGCCCCGTTCGGGCCGAGGAACCCGTAGGACTCGCCGCGTCCGATCGAGAAGTCGACGCCGTCGACGGCGACGAACTCGCCGAACCGCTTGACGAGCCCGGAGGCGACGACGAGCGGCTCGCCGTCCGCCGCCGGGACGCGTGACGTGGCACCGAAGGCGTCGGATGGGTCCACGGTGCGCCAAGCTAGTCGCCGGGAAAAAGGCCGCGACACGACACAGCGGGTCGATTGCTACGTCGGCAGCGAACGTCCTTGTCGGCCGGCCCCGACGAGCCGCCAGGTGGCGGGGAGCAGGGCCGCCGCCAGCGCGATCTTGATCCCCTCGCCGGCGAGGAACGGCGTCAGCCCGCCCTCGAGCGCCCTGGCCGCGGTGAGGTGGTAGGAGACGGCGAGCCAGGGGACGCCGATCGCGAAGATGATCACCTCGCCGAGCAGCATTGTTGCGACGGAGCTTGCGACCCGCCGGTCTGCCCGCCGCTCCGCGAGCCGCCCGCAGACGGCGGCGGCGGCGACGAAGCCGATGACGTAGCCGAACAGGGCACCGGGCCACCCCGAGGCGTGGCCGGCGAACCAGGGCACGCCGGCGAGCCCGGCGATGGCGTAGAGGGAGAGGGCCGCCGTCGCGCGTCGCATGCCGAGGGCGCTGCCCGCGAGCACGACCCCGAGTGTCTGGCCGGTGATCGGCACCGGCGTCAACGGGATCGAGACCTGTGCGAGCAGGCCGACGAAACAGGCAGCCCCGACGACGATGGTGGCATCGCGGACCCGCACGTCCGGGATGAGGTCGGCGAGGACGACCGGACGTGGCCGGGGAAGCGTCGCGGCGTCTGTCGGCATGGCGGTCACCTTATCGAGCCCCGCGGCTGCGCTGAGTTGGGAGCCGCCGGCGTGCGGCCGGCGACACCGGCCGGTCCCCCCGCGCCGGCGGCCCCGGTGCCGGGACGCTCACCCCTTGGCGGCGGCCTCGCAGACCGTCTCGGTGATGAGACGGGTGACGAGGTACGGGTCGGCGTTGGCGTTCGGCCGCCGGTCCTCGATCCAACCCTTCTGTTCCTTCTCGACGTTCCACGGGATCCGGACCGAGGCGCCGCGGTCCCACGGGGCGTAGTGGAACTGGCTCCAGTGGGCGGTCTCGTGGGCGCCGGTGAGGCGGTCCTTGATGCCGGCGCCGTAGTTCTCGATGTGGTCCTCGACGCGGGTGGCAAGCGCCTCGCAGGCGGCGAGGATCGGCTTGTAACCCTCGCGCATGGCCTTGGTCGAGAAGTTCGTGTGCCCTCCGGCGCCGTTCCAGTCACCCGGCACCGGCTTGGCGGCGAAGCTCACGTCGGCCCCGAAGTCCTCGGCGATGCGGCCCAGCAGCCAGCGGCTCAGCCAGAGCTGGTCGCCGATGAGCGGGGGCGGCAGGACGCCGATTTGGAACTCCCACTGCGCCTTCATTACCTCGGCGTTCGTGCCCTCGATCGACAGGCCCGCCTCCAAGCAGGCGACCGTGTGGTGCTCGACGATGTCGCGGCCGACGATGTTCTCGGCACCGATGCTGCAGTAGTAGGGGCCCTGGGGGGCGGGGAAGCCGACTTCGGGCCAGCCGAGCGGCCGGCCGTCCTGGAAGAACGTGTATTCCTGCTCGATGCCGAACATCGGCTCCTGATCAGCGAAGCGCTCGGCGACCTCGGCGCACGGCGCCCGCGTGTTCGTGGGGTGCGGTGTGAAGTCGGTGAGCAGCACCTCGCAGAGCACGAGCTTGTTCTTGCCGCCCCGGAGCGGGTCGGGCGTGACGAGGACCGGCCGCAGGACGCAGTCCGAGAGGTTCCCCGGCGCCTGGTTCGTGCTGGAGCCGTCAAAGCCCCAGATCGGCGGCTCCTTCCCGTCGGCGACGATCTTCGTCTTGCAACGGATCATCGGGGTCGGCTTCCCACCGTCGATCCAGATGTACTCAGCCTGGTAGCTCACGAACCACTCCCTTGGGTGCTCGCCGGTTCGGCACAGCCCTGCGTCGGAGGCTCGCGCGCGACGCGTCCACCTCCGACGAAGGACCTATCCGCGTCTGACGTGCTCAGGGTGCCAGGCCGTCGTTTCGCGGCGGTATCGGCCGGATGAACTCCGTGTGAACTGGCACGCCCAGTCGTTTCAGGCGCCCGCCGCGGCTGCCGCCCGGAGTTCGCGGGACCCGGCGGCCGGCCCGTCAGGAGTAGGTGGTGTCGAGCCGGGCCATCACCTCGGGGGTGAGCAGCGGGACCACGTCGAGCGCGCGCAGGTTCTCCTCGACCTGCTCGACCCGGCTCGCGCCGGTGATCACCGTCGAGACGTGCGGGTTCATCGTGCACCAGGCGATCGCGAGCTGGGCGGCGGTGCAGCCGAACTCGTCGGCCATCTTGAGCAGGGCGGGCACGCGGGCGTTCGTTTCCGGCGCGACGACGATGTCACGCAGCCACTCGAACCCCGGGACGGTCGCCCGGGAGCCCTCGGGGACGCCGTCGACGTACTTGCCGGTGAGGACGCCCCAGGCAAGCGGGCTGTAGGTCGTGAGGCCGAGTCCCCAGTCCTCGTAGAGGCGGGCGTACTCGACCTCAACCCGCTTGCGTTCGAGCAGGTTGTACTGCGACTGTTCCATCACCGGCTTGTGGAGGTGGTGGCGTTCGGCGATCTCGAAGGCCGCCCGCAGGTCGTCCGCCGGCCACTCCGACGTCCCCCAGTAGGTCGCCCGGCCGGAGCTGACGATGTCGTGCATCGCCCAGACCGTCTCCTCGATCGGCGTGAGCGGGTCCGAGCGGTGGCAGAAGAGCAGGTCGACGAAGTCAAGGCCCATCCGCTCGAGCGAGCCGTCGATCGCCTGGAGCAGGTACTTGCGGTTGAGCGTGTTCTGCATGTTGACGCCCTCGTGGATGCCCCAGAACAGCTTCGTCGACACGACGTAGCTGTAGCGGGGCCAGCCGAGTTCGGCGAGGGCCCGGCCCATGATCCGCTCGGACTCGCCGCCGGCATACTGCTCGGCGTTGTCGAAGAAGTTCACGCCGCCCTCCCGGGCCGCCGTGAGGCACGCCTTGGCGAGCCCGGTGTCGAGCTGGGAGCCGAACGTCACCCACGAGCCGAACGAGAGCACGCCTACCTGCAGTCCCGATCCTCCGAGCCGTCGGTACTCCATCAATCGCCCCGATCTCCTGTCGTTTGCCGGTGTGTCGCGCCACCCGCGGGGTCGGCACGCCCCACAGTCTCGCGAGGTCTGTCATAGCATGCGCGCGGGCCGGCGGGACGGGACGGGTCGCCCCCGGCGAGCACGTCCGAAGGAGCGAACGAGGTGGACAACGGGCCGACGGACGACTCGTCCCCTGCCGCGGGGCGCGACACCGTCGTGCTCGTGAACAAGGCGGGGGAGCCGACGGGGACCGTCGCGAAGCTGGAGGCCCACGCGCCGCCCGGCCTTCTCCACCTGGCCTTCTCCGTCGTCCTCTACCGGCCGGATGGGCTCGTGCTGCTCCAGCAGCGCGCCGGCACGAAGTACCACTTTCCGCTGGCCTGGGCCAACTCGTGCTGCAGCCACCCGCGGCCCGGCGAGGGCGTCGTCGGCTCCGCCGAGCGACGCGTCCGGGACGAGCTCGGCCTGGACTGCCGGCTCGCCGAGGTCGGCACGTTCACGTACCGCGCGACCTGCCCGGTCTCGGGGCTCGTCGAGCACGAGTTCGACCACGTCCTCGTCGGTGTGGTGGACGGCGACCCCGTCCCCGACCCCACCGAGGTCACCGCCGTGCGCTGGGCTGTCCCGGCCGAGGTGATCGCGGCACCGCCGGCGGACGGCGCCCCCTGGCTGGTGCCGGTGCTGCGCCTGGCCGAGCGGTCACGCGGCGCCGGTGCCGAACCCCCCGGCTGAGGGGCCCGGCCGTGGCGCGGCCGGGCCGTTCCGGCAGCGTCCCCGAAGGTGAGGACGACCTTGCCGAGCTTGGAAGGGCCGCGAAGTCTGCATGGGCGGCGGCCGCGGTTGGAAGCGGGACGTCGCGTCGACCAGCGCTACAACCGACGTCGGGCGATGAGCGCGTTCAGGCCCGCGGCGACGACCTGCACGAGAAGCTGACGTCCGCGTGGCGTCGGTTCGGTTCGCGCGCCGACCCCGACCGCGCCACCGGTGAACACGACCCGCGCCCGGGGTCCAGGCTCGATCAACCGACCCTCGTCGCGCGGCGCTGGGCAGGGCGATCTCGGGTCAGGGGCGTCCCGCGGCGTAGGCGCCGGGCCACATCGTGGTGATCTGGATGAGCGTGCCGGTCTGCTCGGCCTGGACCACCTTCCCGTCGCCGATGTACATGACGACGTGGTAGACGTAGCCGCCGGAGGCGTAGAAGACCAGGTCGCCGGGCTGCAAGTCCGAGAACGGGATGTGCTCGATCGAGAGGTACTGGTCCTCGGCGCTGTGGGGGAGGCTGACCCCCGCCTGACCCCACGACCACATCGCGAGACCGGAGCAGTCGAAGCCGTAGCCGGGCGAGGCGCCGCCCCAGACGTAGGGCACGCCGATCTGTGACTCCGCCGCCCTCACGGCGACGAGGCCGGGCCCGTCCCCGCTCGGCGTCGTCGTCGCGGCGCTGGGGGCCGTCGACGGCGAGGCTTCGGACTGCTGCTTGGCCTCCTCGATGGTCTTCTTCGCCGCGGCCTGTGCCGCCGCCTGGGCTGCCTGCTGCTGCTCCTCGCGGGCGACGGCGGCGGCGAGCGAGCCGTTTATCCCGGCCAGCGTCGCGGTGAGCTGGGTGTCGAGCTTGTTGGCGTGGTCGCGCGCCGCGCCGAGCGTCTTGAGCGCGAGGCGCGACTGGGCGCCGTCATGGCGGAGCTGCGTCGTGCGCGCGATGAGGGCGTGCTCGGAGACGCGCAGCGTGCTGACCGCCGCCGAGAGCTTCCCCGCCGCGGCCTCGACGTAGGTCTGCTGCGCGGGGTAGGCGTCTTCCTTTCCGGTGAGCACCGACAGGGCGCCCGAGGAGGTGCCGTCGTTCACATAGGCGTCGATCACCTCGCGTTCAAGCGACTGCCGGTCCGTGCCGACGGTCGCGCGTGTCGTCGCGATCGAGCGGAGGTCCTTGTGGATGTCACGCTTCAGGAGCGCCTCGCGGGTGGCCGCCTGGTCGTACTCCTCACCGAGGACCTGGAGCTTCACCTGGATGGTGGCGATCTTCGCCGCGAGGACCGAGGACTTGGACTGCAGCGTCGAGACGGGCTGCGAGGCACTGGCGACGCCGCAAAGCGTCGCGAGCAGCATTCCGGCGGTCACCAAAAGGGCCGCACCGACCGGGAGACGTCGGGGTCGGCGCGACATACGCTCCGGGCCGCATCCAGTGGGGTGGAGCATCACTGGCTCACCGCCCGCGACAGAACCCTCGCCGGGTTGCGCATTATCGTCCACCGTACCGGCGACCCCTGGCGCGATGCAAGAAAACCGTCCTGGTCTGGTGCTCCGTCGCCGCCGATGGCGCCCCGCTACGGTGAGACCGCCCTTCGGCGCGGCGCAGGCGGGTGGGCGTCTGTGCGGCAGAAAGGAAGACGACATGGGCGAGATGAGGCCCGTCTCGGCGGACGGGTTCCGCATTGAACACGATTCGATGGGTGAGGTGCGTGTGCCGTCCGACGCCCGCTGGGGGGCACAGACCCAGCGTGCCGTCGAGAACTTCCCGATCTCGGGGCGTCCCGTCGAGCGCTCGATCCTTGAGGCGCTCGCGATCATCAAGGGCACGTGCGCGGCAGTGAACGCTGAGCTCGGCACGATCGACGCCGCCGTCGCGGAGGCGATCCGGTCCGCCGCCGACGAGGTCGCCTCGGGCCAGCACCTCGAGCAGTTCCCGGTGGACGTCTTCCAGACCGGCTCCGGAACCTCGACGAACATGAACATGAACGAGGTGCTCGCCCAGCTCGCTGGCGAGCGGCTGGGGCGGAGGGTGAACCCGAACGACGAGGTGAACGCCTCCCAGTCCTCGAACGACACGTTCCCGGCAGCGATCCATCTCGCCTGCGTCCGCGAGATCCGGGCCGATCTCGTGCCGGCGCTTGACCAGCTCGCCACGGCGCTGCGCGACAAGGCGGCGGAGTTCGCGGACATCGTCAAGGCGGGCCGCACCCACCTCATGGACGCGACGCCGGTCACGCTGGGCCAGGAGTTCGCCGGCTACGCCGCCGCGATCGAGCACGGCATCGAGCGCCTCGCCTCGAGCCTGGGGCGGGTCGGCGAGCTCCCGCTCGGCGGCACGGCCGTCGGCACCGGCCTCAACGCCCAACCCGGTTTCGCCGCCGAGGTGATCGAACGCCTGCGCCGCGCGACCGGGCTCGAGGTCACCGAGGCCCGGGACCATTTCGAGGCCCAGGGGGCGCGTGACGGCCTGGTCGAGGCCTCGGGTGTCGTGCGGACGCTCGCCGTGTCGCTGTTCAAGATCGCCAACGACCTGCGCTGGATGTCGTCGGGCCCGCGCTGCGGGCTCGGGGAGATCCATCTTCCCGACCTCCAGCCGGGTTCCTCGATCATGCCGGGCAAGGTCAACCCTGTCGTGCCGGAGGCGGTATGCCAGGTCGTCGCCCAGGTGATCGGCAACGATGCCGCCGTCGCCTTCGGCGGGGCCTCGGGGAACTTCGAACTGAACATCATGTTGCCGGTCATGGGGAGGAACCTGCTCGAATCGATCCGCCTCGTCGCCGCGGCGAGCCGCTGCCTCGCCACGAAGTGCGTGGCCGGGATCGAGGCGGACGCCGGGCGCTGTCGCGACTACGCGCTCTCCTCGGCCTCGATCGCCACCGCCCTCAACCCATACATCGGCTACGAGAACGCGGCGAAGGTCGTGAAGCGCGCGCTGGCCGAGGGCAAGGACCTGCGTTCCGTCGTCCTCGAGATGGGCCTGCTCGGAGAGGAGGAGGTCGACCGGGCCCTCGACGTCCTCGCGATGACCCGCGGCGGGATCATCGGCTGACGGGCCGGGCGTGAGCACGGTTCCCCGGTCTGTTGCGGTGCAGTTGGCGACTGGTGGGAGCGGTGTCGTGGATGCGCCCGGTGAGATGGCCTTCAGCGCGCCGCGCGACCCGGCCGTCTCGGTGATCGTCGTCGCCTGGGGATCCTCGCCGCACCTGTTCGGCTGCTTGGCCTCGATCGCCGCCCAACGCGCGGCCCCGCCGTTCGAGGTCGTGCTCGTGCTGAACCACGTCGAGCAGAAGGTCGTCGGCGCGGTCGCGAGCCGGGTCCGCGGGGCGACAGTCGTTGCCTCCCGTTCGGACCTCGGGTTCGCCGGTTCGGTGAACGCGGGGGTCGGGTCGGCCCGCGCCGCGCTCTTCGCCGTTCTTCACGACGACGTCGAGGTGCCTCCCGACTGGCTGGAACGGCTCGCCGGTTCGGCAGCGTCGCACCCCGAGGCCGAGATCACCGGCTGCCGGGTCCTCGGGGGCCCGGACGAGTCGGCGACGTCACCGTCCGCCGCCCCGGGGGCGACGGTCGACGGCCCGGTCGACGTGTCCGATTGCGCCTTCCTCGTTCGGCGCACGGTTTGGGACCGCCTCGGCGGCCTCGACGAGATCTATTACCCGTTCGGGTTCGTGACCACCGACCTGTGCGCCCGGGTCGTGGGGAGCGGCGGGCACGTGCGCGTCGAGCGCCGGGCGACGGTGCGCCGGAAGCGCTCGGGCCGCATGAACGACCGCTTCAAGTCGGTGGTCATGGGCCTCAACGGGGAACTGTTCGCCACCCGCCACGCCGTCGTTCCGGAGACCAGCGCCCCGGCGGCGCTCGCGCCGTCGGGGGCCCGCGCCCCGCGCCGGGGCGGCGGGGAGTCCCGCCTCCTCGTCATCGACGACGCGGTGCCCGATCCGTCGTTCGGTGCGGGATCCGGGCGCATGGCGGAGGTGCTGCGCGAGCTGGCGGCGGGCGGCCGCTTCACGATCGACCTCCTGCCGCTCGTCGCGCGCTGCGACGCCGATCCCGCGCGGGCCGCGGCCCTCGGCGTGGACGTCGTCGAGGGCGACCTCGAGGACCTGGTGGGCCGGGGTGGACGGCGCTACGGGGCGGTCATCGTCTCGCGGCCGCACAACTGGGTGGCGTCGATCGGGACGCTGCGCCGTCGCGCGCCGGCCGTCCCCGTCGTCTACGACGCGGAGGCGCTGTTCTCGCGCCGTCTCGCGCGACAGGCCGCCTACGTCACCGACGCACCGACGGCGATCCGGGTGGCGCACGATGCAGCGCGTCTCGACGCAGTCGAGCGGGAGATCGCCCGCGAGGCGGACTACGTCGTCACGATCTGCGAGGACGAGGCGGACTTCTTCCGGGACGGTTCGCCGGACCCGGGCAACGTCGTCGTGCGGCTGCCCTACCTCGCCGGGGTGAGACCGTCCCCGGCGCAGCTTGCCGTGCGTCACGACCTGGGTTTCGTCGCAGGATGGTCCGCCGGGCCGGACTCACCGAACGCCGACGCCCTGGAATGGTTCGCGCGCAAGATCCTGCCGGGGGTGCGCGCCCGGGTGCCCGGGGCGCGTGTGCGGGTGACCGGCATCGACCCGCCGGCGAACGTGCGGCGCCTCGCCACCCCGGCGGTCGAGTTCGTCGGGCAGGTCGAGAGCCTCCCGGACTTCTACGCCTCGGTGCGCGTCGTTGTCGTCCCCATCCGCTACGGGTCGGGGGTGAAGTTGAAGACCGTCGAGGCGGTCCAGTTCGGCGTGCCGACCGTGGCGACGCAAGTGGGCGCCGAGGGGATCTCCCTCGACGACCGGGGTGCGATCGTCGTTGTCGACGATCCCGAACGCTTCGCGCGGGCCGTGGCGGCGCTCCTCGCCGACGACGAAGCCTGGCAGGCGCAGCGCGCGCGGGTACTCGCCCAGCAGGCCCGCTGGGTGGCGGGGGCGGCGGGCCCCGTCTGGGTCCCGCTCCTCGAACGGCTCACCGGTTCGCCGCCGGCCGGGCGATCAGCGCGGTGAACTGGGTGTATCGGGAGGGTCGAGTACCGTGAACCCCGTGGAGCGACCGACCCCGGACGAGGGGCCCGACTCGCCGGCGCAGCTCGCCGCACGCGAGCTCGCCGAGGCCGACCACGTGCGCGAGATCGAGTACCAGGCGGTGCTGCGCGAGCTCGCTGTGAAGGACCTCTGCGTGGAGGCGACCGAGGCCGAGCTCGCCCGGGTCGCGTCCGCCGAGGCCAACGCCCGCGCCGAGCTCGCCCAGGTCCGGGCCCGTGCCGAGGAGCTGTTCGGCGACCTCGGGCGGGCGGAGGCGGCGATCGTCGAGGCGAACGGACGGATCGAGGCCATCACCTCGACCCGTGGCTACCGCTGGTCGTCGGCCACGGTGTCGTTCCTCGGCCGACTCGCCCCGCCGTGGCGCCGGGCGCGGCCGGGCCCGGCGGCGGGCTGACCGGCCGGCGCCCCTTAGCCTGGCTCCGCCCAGAAGCGGCGCAGGAACTCGTCGGTCTCGGCGAGCGAACCGGCCCGGCCGATCTCATAGAAGCGCTCCGTCGCCTCGTAGCCAAAGAGGAGGGAGCGCTCGGCGAGCGTGGCGTACAGCTCCGACAACTCGGTCACGCCGGCTCCGGCGAGGTCGATCGCCGGGGCGGTGAGACCGCCGAGGCCGTAGTCGACCCAGGCCATCTCCGGCGTCGGGTGCACCTTGTTGTAGCGGGTGACCCGGCCGGCCTCCAGCACTGCGTTCGAGGCGTCCCAGAGGTTCTCGTTGCGCAGCACGGTCATTGCCGCCGGCAGGCCGCTTGCCTCCCAGCGGGCGGCGACATCGGCGTAGTCGACGCGCAGGAACGTGTCGCCGTACAGGACGAGGAAGCGCCCGCCCAACAGGGCCGACGCCCGGCGGATCGCCCCGAGCGTCCCGTCGAGCCCCGGCGAGTCGTAGCTGTAGGCGATCTCGACCCCGTGGCAGGAGGGGCCGATCCTCTCCTCGATCATTTCGCCCAGGTAGCCGACGCACAGCACCGCGCGCGAGACCCCGTAACCCGCGAGGAGGCGCAACTGGTGGACGAGGAACGGCTGGCCGGCGACCTCGATCAGCCCCTTCGGCTTTTGGCGGGTCGCCTCCCCGAGACGGGTCCCCCTGCCCCCCGCGAGGACACATACCGTCAGCGGCGCCGGCGCGCCCTTGCCGGTGCCTCCGGTTCTAGCGGTCAGCGTCGTCCCAGCCATAGCGGGATTCGACGAAGTAGCGCGGGCGGTGGCGCACCTCGTCGTATATCCGCCCGACGTATTCGCCGATGATGCCGAGGGACAGCAGTTGGATGCCGCCGAAGAAGCAGATGAGGATGACGATCGTCGGGTTGCCGACGGGGAAGTGCACGCCCGCCAGCTTGCACGAGAAGTACGTCGTGCCCAGCAGGAAGGCGAGGCTCGCCAGCGCGATGCCGATCATCGAAATGAGCTCCAGAGGGTAGCGCGAGAAGCCGATCACGCCGTTGAGGCCGATGAGCACGGAGCCGGTGAAGCGGTTGTACTTGCTGCGCCCCTCGACGCGGACCTGCCGGTCGTAGAGCACGCTCGTCTGGCGGAACCCGACGTAGCCGACCAGGCCGCGCAAGAACCCGTGCTGCTCGGGCAGCGACACGACGGCGTCGACGGCCCGGCGGCTCATCAACCGGAAGTCGCCCGTGTTCGGCGGGATGTCGACGTTGGCAATGCGCCGCAGGAGGCGGTATCCGACCGCCGCCACGATCCGCTTCACGAGGGTCTCGCCGGCCCGGGTACGGCGCTGCGCGTAGACGATGTCGTAGCCGTCGCGCCATTTTTCGACAAGCTCGCCGATGAGCTCGGGAGGGTCCTGCAGGTCGCAGTCGATGACGACGACGGCATCGCCCGACGCCACCTCGAGCCCGGCGATCGTCGCTGTCGGCTGGCCGAAACGCCGCGAGAAGCGCAGCATCCGGACGCGTGGGTCCCGCTCCCGCAACTCGAGGATGACCTGCTCGGTGCGGTCGGTCGACGGGTCGACGCTGAAGATGATCTCCCAGTCGCAGTCGAGCCCGTCGAGCGTCGGGGCGAGCCGCGCGTAGATCCCGGGGACATTGTCCTCTTCGTTGTAGGTGGGGATCACGACGCTCAGCATCTTGCGCTCCGGCGCGGCCGGAGTGATCGCGCGCCCCACTTCCGCCCCGGAGGCGGTCATCCGTTTTCCTTCTGCACCGTCGAGAAGAACTGGTCGTCGATCCGCCGCAGTGTCGCGAGGTCGCGCTCGGTCCGCAGGCGTTCGCGGAACGCCTCGTCTTTCCAGGGGTCCCATTGCGCGCTGATGACCCGCCCCGTGATCCCGGCGGATTCCTCGGAGAGCAGGAAGGCGACGAGCTCGTAGACGAGCTCGGGGGGATCCCCCGAGCCGCGTTCGTGGGCGCTGTGGGTCCGCTCGAAGAACTGGGAGCCGACGGCGTCGGGACCGGCGGCGAGGATGTTGGCGTGCATCGGCGTGACGATGAAGCCGGGTGCGATCGCGTTGACCCGGATGTTGTCGGGCGCGAGCTCGACGGCGAGGTTCTCCGTCAACCGCACCACCGCGGCTTTCGAGGTGGCGTAGCTGTCAAAGCGCGGGAAGGGTGCGGTCGCCCCGCCACCGGAGAACGTAACCACGGACCCGCCGCCGCGCAGCGGTTCCAGGCATGTCGTCACGGCGAGGAGCGTTCCGGCGACGTTGACGTCGAACGTGCGCCGGAAGTCGTCGACGCGCCACTCCCCGACCCGGCCGATGGGACCGATGACCGCCGCGGCGGTGACGGCCCCGTCGAGGCGCCCCGTGGGCGCGATTCTCGGGCGCGCCGCCAGCCAGGCCTGCTCGTCGGTGACGTCGAAGGCGATCGCGTCGTGCGGTCCGCCCGGCAACCCGCCGACCAGGCCGTCGAGGACGGCGGCGTCGCGGGCCACGAGGGCGAGGCTGGCGCCGAGCTCGGCGAGGGCCGTGGCGACGCCGCGGCCGATGCCCTTGCTGGCGCCCGTCACGAGGATCCGCCGGCCCGCAAGGTCGTCCATCACGGTCCCCATACTGGCCGTTGTCCCGGTGGCGCGCACGGTATGCGCCCTCGAGCCGAGCGCCCGATCATCGGGCGGCGGGCCGGCCCGCAACTGGCTACCGGCGTTGGGCGGCCTCGACGCAGGACCACGCGTAGCGCGCCGAGGCAAGGTCGCCGAGGAGCTCGCGTCCGTCAGCGGCCTGAATCGCCGCGGTGAAGTGCCGCCACTCGAGATCCCACGAGACGTCGTCATCCGGGTAGCGCTCGGTCTCGACCTCGGGTGGCCCGAGTTCCGGTCGCATCCGGAAGATCCGCAGCTCCTGCGGCCCGTAACTGCGCACGAGGCCGTCGACGGCGAGCTTCGCATCGTGGCAGGCGATCTCGAGGGAGAAAGTGTTCTTCCACTCGGTCCAGCTGACGTGGAAGATGGCGAACGGCGAGGGGTCGCCGACACCCCCCGGCCCCCCGAGGATGATGACGGCGTTGTCGTCGACGGGCGCCCGCCAGAACTGCGTCCGCAACAGCGCGCTGTGCAGCGGCAGCTCGCCAAGGAGCCAGTAGCTGAGGTCGAGCAGGTGCATGCCCTGGTCAACGATCTCGCCACCCCCCGAGCGATGCGGGTCGGCCCGCCACTCCCGCTCGTAGCCGAGGCGTCCACCGTGGCCGTACCGGGCCCGCAGGTAGAGGACCTCCCCGTAGCGGCCGGAGCGGGCCTCGCCGATCGCCCGGGAGATCCCCGGGTGGAAGCGGTGGTTGAACCCGACCTTCACGAGGCGGCCGGCGGCGCGGGCCGCGGCGGCCACCCGCTCGATCTCGGCGACGCCGATCCCGGCGGGCTTCTCGACGAGGACGTGGGCGCCCGCCTCGAGCGCCCGGCACGAAATCCCGGCCAGCTGGTCGTGGACGGTCGCGACGATGACGACGTCGGGCCGCAGCGCGAGCACCTCGTCGAGGGTCCCGCACGCCCGGCCCCCGAAATCGGCGGCGAGGCCCGCGGACGCCGCCGCGACGACGTCGTGGCAGGCGACCAGCGTGTCGGCACCGAGCGCTTCGGCCCGCTTGCGGCCGATGAGCCCGCAGCCGACGATCCCGACCCGCAGCGGCCGGGGCGGCTCGGGCATCAGTTGTTCTCGGTCGCGTAGGCGCCGCTGCAGTCGAAGTCGAACGTCAGCTCCTGGGCGTTCTCCTCGGCGAGCGCCTGCCGCGTGTCCTCGGGGTGGGACGAGTACACGAGGAGGAAGCCCCCGCCCCCCGCACCGACGAGCTTGCCGCCGATCGTGCCGGCCTCGCGGGCGACCTCGTAGAGGTGGTCGATGTGCGCGTTCGCCATACCGGGCGACCGCTTGCGCTTGTTCTCCCAGTGCTCGTGCATCAGGGCCGCGAACCCGTCGAGGTCACCGCTCTCGAGCATCACGCGGCTCTCGTGGCCGAGCTCCTTCGTGTGGTGGAGGTTCTCGAGCATCTCCGGGTCGTGGCTTCTCGACCGGTTGTCCTGGTCGGCGAGGATCACCGACGCCGAGCGCGCGTCACCCGTGTAGAAGAGCAGCAGGCGCTCCCGTAGGCGGCGCAGCGTCTCCGTTTCGAGGTCGAGGGGCACGACCTCGACGCGGTCGTCCGATAAGAACGTGTAGGCGCAGATCCCGCCGTGCGCCGCGACGTACTGGTCCTGCTTGCCGACCGGCTCACCGAGCACGTCGATCTCGATGTGGCACGCCGCCTCGGCGAGCGCGTGGGGCGTGATCGAGCGCCGCCGCGCGTGGGCGAGCGCCTTCAGCAGACACACGGCGAACGACCCCGAGGAGCCCATGCCCGTCCCCGCCGGGACGTCGGCGACGGAGGCGATCTCCAACGGGCTCCCCTGCCAGTGGCGCAGCAGCGCCTCCCGCAGGATCGGGTGCCGGATCTCCGAGATCTCGTCGACCTCCTCGGACTCGGAGTACTTCATCCGGTAGCGCTTCTGGAAGGCGGCGTGGACGAACATGTGGACGTACTTGTCGATCGCGCCGGCGACGAGGAACCCACCGAATTCCCTGTAGTACGACGGGAGGTCCGTCCCGCCTCCCCCCAAGGGCAGTCGCAGCGGTGCCCTGCTGTAGACGACGCTCATCTCGAGGACCCCCTCTGTTCTTGGTACCTGGTTCCCTGGTCGCGCCAGGCGTACTCGTTGTCGTCGAGCCAGTCGAGCGTGTGCCCGATCGCCTGCGCGATCGTCACCCGCGGTGACCAGCCGAGGCTGCGGATCCGGCTCGTGTCGAGGTGGATCAACGGCGAGTCGCCGATCCAGCCACGGATCCCCCCGGAATGCTCGATCTCGGGCGCCACGCCGAGATGGGAGGTGATGATCCTGACCGACTCGTCGACGAGGATCGTCTCGTTTGTACCGAGGTTGTAGACGAAGCAGCCGCTCTCGCCGGCGTGCCGGTCGACGCAGGCGAGCATCGCGTCAACGCAGTCGACGACGTACAGGTACGACTTTGTCTGCTTCCCGTCGCCGAGGATCCCGAGGTGGGTGGGATCGCGTTTCAGCTGCCGGTAGAAGTCGACGACGTGTCCGTGCGTGTAGCGCTCACCGAGGATCGAGACGAAACGGCAGACGACGCCCGTCATCCCGAAGCCCGTCGAGTACGCCTCGATGAGTCCCTCACAGGCGAGCTTCGAGGCGCCGTAGAACGAGGTCTGCTGCGGGAAGGGCGCGTCCTCCGGCGTCGGGAAGACCTCCGGCTCGCCGTAGACGGAGCCGGTCGACGAGAACAGGATCTGCCGCACCCCGGTCGCCCGCATCACCTCGAGGACGCCCGACGTCGAGAGCGTGTTCTGTTCGAGGTCCAGTCTTGGGTGCTCGGTCCCGTGGCGGACGTCGGCGTTCGCCTGGAGATGGAAGACCCAGTCGCAGCCGGTGAAGGCCTGCTCGAGGACGCCCGGGTCGAGCACGTCCCCCTCGACGAGGCTGAAACGCGGATGGTCACGTAGCGAGGCGAGGAACTCGTGTCTGCCGGTGCGGAAGTCGTCGACGACCACGACCTCGGCGCCGGCGGCGATGAGCCGGTCCGCCAGGTTGCTGCCGATGAAGCCAGCCCCGCCCGTGATGCAGGCGCGGGCGACGGCGAGCGGGCTCACCCGGGCATCTTCCGTGAAGCAGGGCCCGTCCAGCCGATGGCGCGCGGTCGCCCGGTGCGGGACACGGCTAAAGCGAGTAGCCGGCGGCTGTCGCGTCCCGGAAGAACATCTGGACGGTCTCGAGCGAGAACTGCGAGAGGTCCTTGCCGAGGCAGTCGAGCTTGCGGAGCAGGTCTGGCGTCATCGTGATGATGTGGCAGCCGGCGCTGTTCGCCTGGACGAGGTTCAGCACCTCACGCGGCGAAGCCCAGATGCACTCGGCGGCCGGCGCCGCGGCCATGATCTCGACGGCGCGACGTACGAGGGGGACGGGATCGACACCGGCGTCGGCAATCCGTCCGGCGAAGATCGAAAGATAGGAGGGCGCGCCGCCGGCCACCGCGGCGGTGGCCGCCTCGACCTGTTCGAGCAAGCACATCGCGGTGACGTTGACCTTCACCCCGTCGTGGGAGAGGTCGCGCACGAGCTCGGTCATCGGCTCGCCCGCCGTCGTCGTCACCGGGATCTTCACGTAGACGTTCTCGCCCCACGAGGCGATGAGCCTCGCCTGGCGGCGCATCTCCTCGCGTTCGTCGGCGAACACCTCGAAAGAGACGGGATGCGTCGTGACGTGGCCGAGGAGTTCGGCGGCGAACTCCGCGTAGTCCGTCACACCTGCCTGGCGCATCAGCGTCGGGTTCGTCGTGAATCCCGAGATTCGCGGGTCGCGAGCGAGCTCCAGAATGGCCGGCAGGCTGGCGCCGTCGGCGAAGATCCGCGTCGTGATCTTGTCCAGCACCGCGGTCGATGCTAGCAGTCGGCACCTCCGCTGAGCAGGACCGTTACTGCCTGCGCGAGGTCCGGCGCGCGCCGATCCGGCGTCACGAGTGCCGTTCTCTTGTGCGCACTTCGCGCCACTTCGATGAGGAACGTCCGGCAGCCGGCCGCCTTCCCGGCCTGCACGTCGGAATCGGTGTCGCCGATCATCCAGGAGCTCGCGAGGTCGATGTCGAGGTCGCGCGCGGCATCGAGCAGCAGGCCGGGTGCCGGCTTGCGGCAGTCACAGGCCCTTCCGAGTTCCGGGTCGGTCCCCTCGGGGTGGTGCAGGCAGATCCGCCAGCTGTCGAGCACGACGCCGTCGGCGGCGAGCAGGGCGACGACGCGGGCCTGCACGGCCTCGACCACGGCGAGGGGGACGGTCCTTTTTGCCGCGGCCGGTTGGTTCGTGACGCCGACGAGCAGGTACCCGGCCCGGGCGAGCTGCCCCGCGGCCGCGGCCACCCCGGGCACGAGCGCGACGTCCTCCGGGTGCAGGGGCGACTCGAACGTCCCCGTCGACGGGTCCGGGACGAGCTCGGTGAGCACACCGTCCCGGTCGAGGAACACAGCTGGGCGGGTCACGACGCCGCCGGCCTCTGGGCGATGACGGTCACCAGCACCGGGAGGACGATCGGGTCGTCGCCGGGGTCGACCCCGGACAGCTCGGCGAGATACGAGGCCACGGGACCGGGCCCCGCGCCGGCCGGGGCCACGGCCCACGCCGAGACGAGGGCGCAACCGCTGGCGGCGGGGAACGCGGGCAGCGAGGCGCCGATGTCGGGGTGCCGGGCGTCGGGCATCGACAAGGGCGCGCCACCGACGCGGCCGGCGGTCGTGATCGGCTCCTGGGCGACGATGAAACCACCGGGGCGGGTCGCCGCCACCATCCGCCGCCACACCGCGAAGGGCTCGGCGACGTGCATGAGGAGGAAACGGCACCAGGCGAGGTCGACCTGGACGGGCAGGGCAAACTCCTCCGCGGACTGGACGAGCGGGACGAGCTGGGGCGTACCGGTCTCGCGCGCCACCGCGGCGAGCTCGTCACCGGTATCCGGCGAGTGGTCGACCGCCCAGACGCGACCGGCGGGGCCGACGAGCGCGGCGAGCGCCAACGACACGCTGCCCGTGCCGGTCCCGATGTCGGCGCAGCGCCAGTCGGGCCCGACCGGGATGCGCGCGAGCGCGTCGACGAGGGCAGCGCGGTAGGGGTCGGCGTCGAACGGTGGAGTCGCCATCCACGGTCCAACTTACCGGTGCGCCCCGCGCGCCCTCGGCCAGTCGGGGGGGAGTCTTCGCGGACGTCACCGACGAGCCGCTACGGTAAGCGCGATGCGGGTGACCCTGCTCCTGTGCGACGCGGCCCAGGTCGCCGACGGCAAGCTCTACGTCCTCGGTGGCGGGTGGAGCCTCATCGGGCCGGATCCGACGCCCTCGGCCGTGGCGATGAAGATCGACGTCGACTGGACCGAGGTCGACCGGACCCACCACTGGGAGCTGTTCCTCGTCGACGAGGATGGGCAGGCGGTCGTGGCCGAGACGCCGGACGGGCCACAGCCGATCGAGGTGCGGGGGGATTTCGAGGTGTCCCGGCCCGAGTCCGTCCCCGAGGGCAGCCCGGTCGATGTCGCCCTCGCGCTGAACTTCGGTCCGCTGCCGATCGCCCCGTCCTCGCGCTACAACTGGCGGCTCTCGATCGACGGTGAGACGCAGGAGGACTGGGTGTTGCCGTTCTCCACCCGCGCGCCTCGCGATTGACTTCGCCTGATCGCACCGCTCCACCCGTCGCGGCCGGGGCTTCTCCGGTCCAGGGCCTGGTCGACCCGATCCGCCGGTGGTGGGCGGGGGCCCGCGTCGCCCGGGACGGGCTGCCATGGCGGGCGACGCGCGACCCGTGGGCGGTGCTTGTCGCCGAGACGATGCTCGCCCAGACCCAGGTCGCCAGGGTCGCGCCGCGCTACCGCGAGTTCGTCGCGCGCTTCCCCACGCCGGCGTCATGCGCCGTCGCACCGGTGGGGGAGGTGGTCCGCGCTTGGGTCGGCCTCGGTTACAACCGTCGAGCTCTCGCCCTGCACTCGGCCGCCGAGACGATCGTCGCCCGCCACGGCGGACGCGTCCCGGCCGCCCTCGCCGATCTTCTCGGCCTCGCGGGGGTGGGCCCGTATACGGCGCGCGCCGTGCTGGCATTCGCCTTCGACGCGGAGGCCGCTGTGGTCGACACGAACGTCGGACGGGTGCTCGCCCGCGCCGCGGCGGGCCGGAGGTTGCGACCCAGGGAGGCCCAGGCGCTGGCGGACGGCCATGTCCCGCCGGGGTCGGCCCGTGAGTGGAACCTCGCGCTGATGGACTTCGGCAGCGTCGTCTGCGCGTCGCGCGACCCGGCGTGCGGCACGTGCCCGGTGCGTGCCGCCGGTGCCTGCGCCTGGCGCTCGGGCCGGGAGGGTGTTCCCGACCCCGCCGTCGGTTCCGCGCGGGTGACCGCCCGCCAGGCTCCGTTCGAGGGGTCGGACCGGCAGGGTCGCGGTCGACTCGTGCGTGCCGCCTGTGCCGGGCCGATCCCGGCGGCGGACGTCGCCCGGATCGCCGGCTGGCCGTCGCACGCCGCCCGCGCCCGCCGGGTCGCGGAGACGCTCGTCGCCGAGGGGATCCTCGTCGCGGGAGCGGCGGGGGAGCTGTCGCTCGCCTGAGCGTTTCAGCGGCCCGGGTCGCCGGTGCGTACCGAACGGCGTCAGAGTTTCTTGCGTAACGTCATGGGACTGGTTGGGGAAAGGATGTCTGTGGCCGAGATCGCTGAGTCGAAGATCATCCGTGATGTCATCCACGTCGCACCGGACGTCCACGGTGACGATCGCGGCCGGTTCATCGAGACCTACCGCCGGTCCTGGTTCCCTCTCGGGCGCGAGATGGTGCAGGCCAACCGGTCGGACAAGGCCCAGGGAGCGGTCGTCGGTCTCCACTACCACCTGCACCAGGCCGACTACTGGTACTCGACTCGTGGCCGGTCGCGCGTCGTGCTGTACGACCTGAGGATCGGGTCTGCGACACAAGGGGCGCTCGAGCTCATCGATCTCGGCGCGGACGATCGCGGGGTGTTCATCCCGCCCGGCGTCGCGCACGGTTTCGCCTCGTTGACGGACATGACGCTCATCTACCTCGTCGACTCGTACTACAACGAGCAAGACGAGCTGGGTGTGGCCTGGGACGACCCCGACATCGCCGCCGACTGGGGGGTGACGGACCCGGTGCTCTCGGTTCGTGACCGGAGCAACCCACGTATTTCGCAGATCCCGGAGGCGCTCATGCCGCGGACCGGGATGCGGACGTGAACATTCGATAGCCGCGATGCGTCTTCCCGGGAGGCGCGCTTGAATGGTGCACGTGTTCGATGATGCTGGGAGTCGTGCGCCTTGATCGCGGGCATCGTTATCGGCGCGCTCGTGCTCGTCGCGGGCTTCGCGACCTGGTCCAGTCACTCGCGGGCCAGGACCGAGCGGCGTTCGGTCACGACCCACCAGCGCGCGCTCGACGTGCTCGGGACCGTCTCCCGGCGCTGGGAGGGCGTCGCTCCGGTGCGCGCCCCGAAGCCCGACGAGGTCGCGCGGACACACGTCCAACCGACGGGTGAGACGCCGAGAGCGCGGCACGAGGGCGACGAACTCTTGCCGAACCGCCGCGCGGGGGTACGCCTCGTCCCCCCGTCGGGGCCGACACCCGTCAGGCTCCCGATGTTCGTCGACGAGGGTCTCGCCCCGACGGGCGTCCCCGGCGAGTCGGGGCCCGACGAATCCGCGACCGGGGCCGTCGCCGGCCCGCCAAGTCGGCGTGGACGGGCGGCCCTTTTCGACCACGAATCGCTCAGCCCGGGCGCCGAGGTGGCGGCTCGCTCGTCCCGTCGCGCCCGCCACCGCTACCGGGGCGGCCGATCCGCCCGACGCGCCACCTCCGTCGCCGCGACGGTCGTCGCCCTCGCCGCGATCGGCGTCGCGGGCTGGCAGCTGGCGTCGGGGAGCACACCGACGCACCACGCAAACAAGACGGCTCCGTCGGGGTCGAAGGGCAAGAAGCACCACCACCCCGGTGGTCACAAGCCGGCGCAGGACGTCGTGCCGACCTCGGTCACGGCGAGCGTCGTCACGTACCAGACCTCGAGCCGGACCTACACGCTCACGTTCTCGACTTCGGGTACGTGCTGGCTCGGCGTGCAGCAGGGGGTGAACGGCAAGTACCTCTGGATGACCACGCTCTCGGCGGGAGGGAAGGCCTCGTACAAGGCGAGCGGGTCGATCGCGGTCCGGCTCGGTGCGCCGCCGTACCTGAAGGTGCAGCTGAACGGGGTCAACGTCGAGCTGCCCGTCAAGAACGTCCAGCCGTACGACATCACCTTCTCACCCCCGCGCGACAGCACCGCCTGATCCCGCGCCGGGCGGCGGCGCGGCGTGCGTCTGCGCCGACATCTCCCAGGTCAGGCAGCGGCGAAGTGCCGCGCCACCGCGGCGAATGCCTCCTTGGGCTCCCAGGGCATGTCCGGGTAGGTCGTCCCGTGGTGCCCGTGGGGCAGCGACTTCACGAGGGACATCGAGTCCATGTCGAGGTCGTAGCGAGGATTGTCGTCGGTGTGGGCCTCGGGTGTCACAAAGGTCGACACCAGGGCGCCAGCCACTCCTGAGCGTTCGAGTTCGTCGAGGGTTTCGGCGAGCTCGCGGGCCTGCATGGCTTCGTCACGCTCGAACGTCCCCTTCAGGCGGGTCCGGATGAAACGCCCGATCACCGGTCGCGTGTGGAGCCACAGCCGGGTGGTGTCGGTGACCCCGAACCCCAGGGCGCCCGAGCTCTCGGCACCACCGTAGGTGCGCATCCCGAACTCGGTGACGATCACCGGCTTGCCCGTTGACAGGAACGGTTCGAGCATCTCGATGTAGCGGTCCTTGGTCCGCGCCTCGCGGTAGTGATCGACTCCCACGTAGTCGAAAGGCCCCCAGTCCACCGGCTCGAAGACGAGCGAGCCGTAGGTGAGCGGGCCCTCGAATACGGCGCGCAGTCTGGGCACCAGCGCGGCCAGGAACGCATCGAGCTTCCCGTTGCCGAGCAGCGCCCAGTCTCCCTTGAGGTGTTGCAGGCGCTCGGTCACGCTCTTGCCGGGGACCAGCCCCGGCGTGAAGAGCGTAAGTTCGCCGCCGGCGACGAAGATCACGCGGCCGGGGTGGGCCGCCGCCAGCGGTGCTGCCGCCTCGGCTGCTGCGACCAGTCGGGACGTGGTCTCCTCCGGCGAGTACTCGATGAAGGCCGGGCAGAACCACACCTCGAGTCCGAGTCTGAGCGCGATCTCGGCGACGGCCGTGATCCGTCCCACGGCACTACCCCCGATGCGCACGGCGTTGGCGTGCAGGTCGTCCCGGATGATCTCAAGTTCGCGCCGCACCAATGACAGGTCGAGTGCCTTCGGACGTGTCGAGATGGCATATCCAGGGCCCCGGAACACAGTGCCCGTGTCGTAGTGGACTCCCTGGTGCTGCATCTCGCCTGGATCCTCGCGCGTACCCGCCTAGGCCATGTGGATGACGTCGCAGTGATCCGCCGGAATCGCCCGATCGTTCCCCACTCGGCGTCGGGTGCAGTCGTCCGCGGAGGCCACCTTTTCCGAACGGTAGGGTGCCCAGATCGGGCCGATCCAGGACGGATAACAGTCGCGAGCAGCGGTTCCCCTGAAACGCCATCCGGAGGCGCTGGTCATCACGCCGGTGGCCGCCAGATAGCTACGGACGTAATGACTTACGTCGACGACTTGCGATGCCAGCGTTCCCATCGAGGCGTCCCACTTTGACGTCGTCATATCCAAATGGGGCCCGAGTTGAACCGGCGTCACGGCTCTGAGGGAAGCCGAACCGGAAGCGAGGATCGCCCTGGACGTTGACGGTCTCTTCCTGACCGACCAGCGCTTCGAGTGAGCGCCCGAGCCGGGTCTGACTTCATCGTGAACCGGCTGACGTCTCTTCGGACTGTCCCGAGGACGAGCCGCCGGCCCGGCGGTCTGGGCACTTCGCGGTCGTGGCTCTGCTTACGTTCGGGAAGACCTCTGGTGTCCGAAAGGGTGGGTCGATATCAGCCGGAGAGACCTTCAGCCCTTTGGTAGTAGCTCCACAACCGGAATCAGGCGCTCCGTCTTTTGCTGGTATTCGGCGAAGCCCGGGTAACGCCGGCCCTGTTCTTCGTAGATGCGGTCACGATCCTCACCGCTGACCGGCAACGCGTGCGCCGCATAGGTGTCGGTGCCGACTTCCACGGTCACGTCTGGGTGCGCAACCAGGTTGTGGTACCAGTCCGGGTGCGTGTCGGCTCCAGCCTTGGAGGCGAAGACGTACCGGTGCCCGTCGAGGTCCAAGAACATCATCGGGTTGACCCGCTCTTGACCGGTCCTTGCTCCAGTCGTGTGCAGCAGGAGCACAGGGGCTCCCTCGAACTGGCCGCCGACGCGGCCCTCGTTGGCATGGAATTCTTCGATTATCTTCCGGTTCCAGTCCTGGACGTCGCTCATCGTTGACCTCGACTATTCGGGCAGCATGTTGTTGGGTCGAGCGTATCCTCGACGTGCCGTACTGCCCCACCTTCCCGGCGATCCGGGGCGATCTCCGCGCCAATCCGGGCGAGCGAGATGGGACGCACGTCGAATCAACCGGGGACCTGCTGCATCATCACTCCCCGGGTCGTGTTCGGAGCGCCCGCCCGCAGCTGGATCTCGACCAGGAACGAACTGGCCGTGATTTCCTGCACCACGAACCCGCCCGAGGTGGCCGCCGCGCTGGCGTTGGTGGTGCAGTTCCCGACGGCTGGACTGTTCGTCCCGAGCGTTTCCTCGTAGCCGCCGCCCGGGACGGTACTCGTGGTCGGTGGGAGCGGAACCGGCGTGGTCGTGGACGTTGACGTTGTCTTCGCGTTGAGGCTCATCGAACGGGCCGACACGAAGGTCAGGCTGGCCACCAGTACCGAGGCGGCCGGGACTGCTGACAGGTCGCGCTGGAGGCTGCGTGGGGCTTCCCGCAGACCCTGCGGTAGTTCTGTTCCCGGAATCCAGTCAGCGACCTACCGATTCCCACTTTGTCGAGGCGCGGGCGAGCTTGGGATGACTGACCAGCAGGTGCCAGATGACTGCACACAGACCCTCGGTGTGCGGCGTGACGTGGTCATCGAAGAGGGGGGGGATCACGACACAGGCGTTCGCGACCTTGGCGGTGTACCCGCCGTCGCGGCCGACGACGCCGAAGATGGCGCTTCCTCTTTCCCTGGCGAGTTCGAGCGCGGCGACGAGGTTCGCAGAGACGCCGCGTTCGGCGTCGCCCCCCCCGACGCTGAAGACGAGCACGGCGTCGTCCGAGGAGAGCCGCGATCCCTTGAGCCACTCCGAGAACGTCGAGCTCCACCCGTCGTCGTTGACACGGGCGGTGAGCTCGGAGACGTTGTCGACCGGAGTGTAGGACTCAACGTCACAGATCTTCCGGAAGTCGTTGACGGCGTGGGAGGCGTGCCCCGCCGAGCCGCCCACGCCGAGGATGAACAGTCGTCCATCGCGTTCCCGCACCTCGGCGATGCCGGCCGCGCAGCGCTCGACGGATTCCGGGTCTATCGCGCCGAGCACACGAGTCGACTCGGCGATGTAGCTCTCGCTGAACGACATGGCGGCGTTCTCCTTTCCGGACTGGCGCCCGGCGGAGGCCGCGGGCGATCCCCATCCAGCGCCAACCAGCCAAGCACACCGGGCATGCCGCGGGCGCCTCGCCTGCTGGAAGGGCTGCTCGGGGGTGTCGGTACTGGCCTAGTTTCGATCAAGGGATTCTGCCTACTGAAATCACGCGAGTGCCAACCAGCCTCATGGCGATACCACCTCGCCACTACGCAATCATGGATACCCCGCTGTTCCGAAGTACTGATTACCGTGCGTCGGAGGCGGCGGATGAATCGCCCCGGCAGGGCATCCCTGTGTTGCAGATGCAACGGCGTCGAAGTAATGGGGGCCGGATTCTCTCGAACTCGCGTAGGCGCGAAACACGGGCAACTTCTGTGGGGTCATAAGAACCAGCACTGCCCAGCAGGTTGCAGACCCTCCAACGACGATGGTTCCCTTGTAAGTCGGCGTGTACCCCCAACCAGCTAGCACCGCTACGGAACTGCTGAGAACGTCGACGCTGACTGTACTTTCACTCTTGGACCCCGTAGAGCTTGACACAATTTCCTTGACCGGACCCCGATTTGCTGGCGTGTTGATCGCGGCCCGAAGAAAGGGGATTAGGCCATGGAAATCATGTCTTTGTGACCAGAACGTTTCGCTCAATTCCGTCGCCTTGTTTAGAGCGCCCGAGGTCTCGAGGTCGTAATACGGCCTGTCGTAGGAGGGAAGCGTCCGAAGCTGCTCACCTGACGTTCCTGCTCCATTACCCGTGACACAGCCCATCAACAGCACGCCGAGGAGGACCGCCACGATCCAGCGATGACTTCCGACCTTATGAGACGAACGCACTATCTCCAGGTCTTCCTTCCTCTCAGCTCAGCGCGCGAACACGTGCTTCCCCTCTACCTGTCCGCCACGAACACCCTATGAGTTCAAGGTTGTCGAGGGCCCCAGAGTCCCGATGTCGGGTGCCGTTGTGTTCAAATTCCAGTCCTCCACCTGGTAGGTGGCAGCATCTACGATGACTGTCAACACCGTACCCGGAACCGCTTGCAACCCCGCAGGTACCTTTTCAAGTGCACCGGAAAAACTGCCACGGAGTTGAATCACGTACGAGTCAGGGTTCGGTCCATTGACGTAATCACCAGGTGTGACCACCCCGAGCGCCTGGAAACGTGTACAACCCACCACCAACACGGGAGCGGTAGCAGCGACCGGGTCACCATTTCCACTGGCCATCATTTGGGCGACATTCAGCAGGGAACTCGTCTGATCAGACGTCAAAACAAGCGGCGAAACCGAACTTTCGCTTGGTGATGACGTCAGAACCATGGGCAGAACGACCGCCAGAGCGCCCACCATTGCGACGCCTGCGAACCGCCAAGTTTGCACCCAGCCTTTCGTTCCTCTAGTCCCAAAGACACCCTTTCCTGTCATTGTTCGTCCCCCTCAACAACTCGTGGCCCATTGGACCTGCGAATAAGGTTCAACCCAGGAGGTTGTGGTCACCGCGCCAGTGGGTAGACCACCAGCCCCCACATCCTCCGTATAGGAGTACGAATTCGTCGGTTCATTGTCCCATGGATAGTACCCGTCGCCTGTACCTTGGCCTTGCCACCCCAAGAAGCTAGCACTTCCGACTGATCGAGCACCCGAAGCCGCAGTAATCTCGGTTCCCACATTAAGGAACCACGAATCCGGACCATTGTCAACGGACTCCATCACCTGGTTGCCATTGACGGTTCCGATCCAGTCATTGTTGCCCGCGTAGTAAATGACGACATCATAGTCGGTGTTGAGCTTGGCAGTTTGGCTCAGATGGACATGTTCCGTGTAGCCATAACCCATTCTATTGTCGGCCCAGAACCAGTACCGAGTGTTCCCGTTAGGGTACCCATACGCCCCGCCAGTCTCTACCCAATAACCCTCGAGTAGGCCTAATGAGCCAGCTGTACCCTCCCAGAGTTCCTCGTTGGTAAAATTGCTGCTAGTATTTGGACTGTAAAGGCACGTGAAATCT
>PLPK01000025.1 GCA_003159795.1 Acidimicrobiaceae bacterium
GCCGGCCCGACGACTTCAACGCGGAATCCACTGCGCCGGGAGGAAGCCGGGAGGGGGGCCTGCCCCCCTCCCGCTAAGAGACTGTTGGACAAATCGCCCTGCTGAGGGTGCTCGCGATTTGCTTGGCAGGCGACGAGACTTGTGGCATGCAGGGGAAATCCAATACAGAGCGGCAGATGCTCGACGCGGCAGCCTTCTGCCGACAGCTCGTGCCCGACGACTCAGTCCAAGCCTTCCTCGCCGATCACCGGAGAGAGCTCTTCACCGACGAGGACTTCTCGGACCTGTTCCCCTCCGGCAAGGGTCGTCCCTCGATCCCTGTCGAGGTGATCTGTTCGGTGATGGTGCTGCAGGCCCTGGAAGGCCTGTCGGATCGCGACGCGATCCGACAGCTCCGCACCCGCATCGACTGGAAGGTGGCCTGCGGGCTCGCGCTCGACGACGAGGGCTTCGACCCCTCGGTCCTCACCTATTGGCGCGCCAGGCTCCGGCGCTCGGAGCGCCCCGAGCGGGTCTTCGAGGCGGTGCGCAAGGTGGTGGAGGAGACCGGCGTGATCGCCAGGCGTCACCGGCGTGCGCTCGACTCGACGGTCCTCGATGACGCCGTCGCCACCCAGGACACCGTCACCCAGCTCATCTCCCAGGTGCGCCGGGTGATCGCGGCGGTCCCATCGCTCTCATCGGTCCGGCTCTCGCATGACTACGCGGCCGTCGGAAAGCCCCTTATCGACTGGAACGACCCTGAAGAGCGCGAGACGATCGTGAGCGTGCTCGTCGCTGATGCGATAGCGATCCTCGAAGCGGTCTCGGATCTCGAGCTCACCCCCGAGCAAGTCGACGCCGTCGGCCTTCTGGCCCTCGTCTCATCCCAGGACGTCGAGCCCGGAGATGACGAAGGCAGCTGGCGAATCGCCTGGAAGGTCGCGAAGGACCGGGTGATCTCGACCGTCGACCCCGAGTCCCGCCACGCCCACAAGTCGGTCTCGGTCCGTCGCGACGGCTTCAAGGCCCATCTCTGTGTCGAGCCCGAGACCGGGATCGTCACCGCCGCGGCGCTCACCCCGGCGAACACCCCAGACGGCCAGGTCGTCGGACAGCTCCTCGCCGGCGAGGAGGCAGGCCTCCTCGTCCTCGCGGACTCGGCCTATGGGTCCGGACCGACGAGGGCGGCTCTCCGGGCGGCCGGCCACCGCCAAGCGATCAAACCGGCGCCGCGCGCTCGCGCCGTCCCGGGAGGGTTGACGATCGACGACTTCGTGATCGACGAGGAGGGTCGCACCGTCACCTGCCCCGCCGGTCACACTGTCCCCCTCACTCTTTCCAGAACCGCGAGATTCGGCCCCCGCTGCACGGGCTGTTCGTTCCGTGAACGCTGCACGAGATCACCGTCGGGCAAGCAGGTTGAGATCACCCCCGACCATGCCGAGCTCGTCGAGGCGAGACGTGAGTGGCGGGAGAAGACCTTCCTCGCCGAGTACCGCACCTACCGGCCGATGGTCGAGCGGGGCATGGCCTGGCTCGTCGCGAACAACAACCGGCGGCTTCGCTATCGCGGCGTCGAACGCAACGACGTCTGGTTGAAGACGCGAGTCGCAGCCCTCAACCTCCGCCGGCTCGTGCGTCTCGGCCTCGCCTTCGACGGGGCCTGGAGGCTCTCGGGCGCGTAGCGGGCCCTCGGGGGTGACAGAGAGGAAACGGCACCTCTGACGCGCGACGCGCGCATCCAGCGCGACCGGCTCTCACCCTTTTCATGTCGGCTCTTCGGTCGGTCACCTCCCCGAAGACCCGATGAAAACGTGAGCCGACGCCGAGGGCGTCTTGTTCAGCAGGTTCCTAGTTCGAATTATCGCGCCGTCGTGAGTGCAGCCCATCCGGAGACTTGCCCGCCGTGGGGATCGGAAAGCTCTTCCAAGAATCGGCTATAGCCAACTGACTTCGCTATGGCCATAACTGTCCTACTGATTTTCGTCACCTGAAAGATCCTCTTCTGTCAACAACTCAGACATTGGCTACCTAACTAATCTTCTTAACGCTGAGTAGTTCGCCTTTATTCCTCAGGTGGCGCTCGATGACCTCGCGGCGCGAACAGGTTGTCGTAGTTACGGCGTCGTCAAGGTCAAACTAGGCCACTACCCACGGGCGACCGCTGGGCCCGTCCCACAGCGAGCGTCGCGTGGAAGCCCCGGATGTCGTCGTGACCCCGGCTAGCGCGTTGCGCCTAGAGGGTTGCACCGGCTAGTCGTGACGACGAGACGAGATTGGGACACGGCCGGTTGTGGGTTGCTCGCGGCCTCGGCCACGTTGGGGAGGCAATGGGTGGAGGGTCAATCGCGAATGCCTTTCAGGGCGCGTTCGGCCTCGCGTTCGGCCTCGCGCTCGGCGATGGCGCGGCGCTTGTCGTAGAGGCGGCGCCCGCGGGCGAGCGCGAGCTCGACCTTGGCGCGCCCCCCCTTGAAGTACACCGAGAGGGGGACGAGGGTGAGCGACTGCTGCGCGACGCGACCCTGGAGCTCGTCGATCTGCTTGCGGTGGAGGAGCAGCTTGCGCGGACGGTCGGCTTCGACGGCCCCGAAGCCGCTGGAGTACACGTAGGGCGCCACTCGAGCACCGAGCAGCCACGCCTCGCCGTCCTCGACGCGGGCGTAGGCGTCCTGCAAGCTGATCTGGCCGGCCCGGACCGACTTCACCTCGGCGCCGCGCAGCTCGAGGCCGGCCTCGTAGGTGTCGAGGATGTCGTACTCGTGCCGGGCGCGGCGATTCTGCGCGACCCGACGGATCGGTTCGCGTTCGGCTGTGCGCCCACCCGGCGCGGGCCGCGCCTTGGCCGGCCGTGGTCTCGCGGCCCTGGTTGCCATGATCTGAGACGGTAGCCTCGCTGCCGATGGACTCGGCGACCACTCCGGGCGCGCGCGACCGCCGCGTGCCCTCGGCACTCGTCCTGGACGAGGTGCTCCTCGCCGAGATGACGGCGCACTGTCTGAGGGCGTTCCCCGCCGAGGGCTGTGGGCTGCTCGCCGGCGAGAGCTCGAGCGGCCGCGCAGTTCGCTGCTTCCCGACCCGCAACCAGGCGGCGTCGGCCCGGCTATACGTCGTTGATCCTGGGGACCACCTGCGCGCGGGCCTGGAGGCGGAGAGCGAAGGCCTGGAGATCATCGGGGTGTTCCACTCGCACACGCACACGGACGCCTATCCGTCGGCGACCGACATCGCGGAGGCCCCGGACCCGGACTGGCACTACGTCGTCGTCTCGCTGCGCGCCGAGGCTCCGTCGGTGCGGTCGTTCCGCATCTCCGGCGCCGCCGTCGTCGAGGAGCCGGTCGCCATCGGCTGAGCCCGCCAGGGTGCGTTTCCGCAGGTCAAAGCGGCTGGGATTCGTGGGCCCGTCGTTTGAATATGACTTGTTTGGTCAACATTCGGTTCGCGAGTCAGATCCCCTCCGGCGTGATCGTCGTGCTGTCGCCGGACGGCGGATGGAGGTACCTCTCCTCCGATGTCTGGTCGGGCGATCTCGAGGCTGTCGTCGCGCGCAGCAAACCGTCTACTTCTGAGAGCGCGAGAACCCCGAACGGGCGGCAGCTCGCCGACGCGTAACCTGGGTCGGGAAGATGAACGACCGACCCATCGGCGTTTTCGATAGCGGATTTGGCGGCCTCACGGTCGCGCGCGCACTCATCGACCTGTTGGGCGATGAGGAGATCATCTACGTCGGCGACACCGCTCGCTATCCGTACGGGCCCCGTCCGGCCGCGGAGGTTCGGCGGTTCAGCCGGGAGATCGCCGAGCACCTGGTCAGGGTCGAGGACGTGAAGATGATCGTCGTCGCCTGCAACACGGCGGCCGCAGTCGCCCTCGACGAACTGCGGTACGACTTCGAGGTCCCGGTCGTCGGCGTGATCGAGCCGGGGGTGCGGGCCGCCGCGGCCGCCACGCGCAACGGCGAGATCGGTGTGATCGGAACGACGGGAACCATCGCGTCGGGTGCCTACCAGCGGGCCGCGGCAGCACTTCACGTGACAACTGGAGTGCACTTCACCGCCTGCCCGGGCTTCGTCGAATTCGTCGAGCGCGGGGAGCTCGACGGCGACTCTGTCCACGTCCTGGCCGAGCGACTGCTGTCGCCCCTCCGGGAGGCCGGCGTCGACACGTTGCTGTTGGGCTGCACGCACTACCCGTTCCTCGCCCGGACGATCGGCGACGTCATGGGTCGTGAGGTCGTCCTCGTGTCGTCGGCGGAGGAGACGGCGTTCGACGTCCGGGCCATCCTCAATTCGACCGGCCTGGGCCGCAGGACCCCCGCCAAGAGGGCGCACCGTTTCCTCTCATCGGGCGACACATCGTGGTTCTCCACGATGGGTCGTCGCCTGCTCGGGCCCGAGCTCGCCGCGGCGGAGGCGGTCACTTTTGGTGCTTGATCCGGCCGGGTGGCGCCGCCCCGGCAGTTCCGGTCACCCGGTCGGCTGCTGGCCGGTTACCGTCGTCGGGAGCACACCGGCGCGGGCCGTTGGCGCGGGGCCGGGATGGGAGAGGGGACGGGTCGTCGATGACGAGTGACGTACGGCGCGACGGGCGCAGGCCGGATGAACTGCGGCCGTTCGAGATCGTCCGCGACTTCACCGAATTCGCGGCGGGGTCGGTTCTCGTCACGATGGGTCGCACGAAGGTGCTGTGCACCGCCTCGCTCAACGCGGAGGTCCCGCGCTGGTTGCGCGGCTCGGGCCGGGGCTGGGTGACGGCCGAGTACTCGCTGCTTCCCGGGTCGTCGGCCGAACGCGTGCCGCGCGAGGCGACCAAGGGTCGCCAGTCGGGACGGACCCAGGAGATCCAGCGGCTCATCGGGAGGTCGCTGCGCGCGGTATGCGACCTCGAGGCGCTCGGCGAGCGCCAGATCATCCTGGACTGCGACGTGCTGCAGGCCGACGGCGGAACGCGGACGGCGGCGGTCACGGGGGCCTTCGTCGCCCTGCACGATGCCTGTGTCCGGCTCGTCGCCGACGAGGAGCTCGCCGCCGTTCCGCTGGGCGATTCGGTGGGTGCCGTGTCCGTCGGTCTCGTCGACGGTGTCGCGATGGTGGATCTCGACTACTCGGAGGACTCCCGTGCCGACGTGGACATGAACGTCGTCATGACGGGTTCGGGCTTGTTCGTCGAGGTGCAGGGGACCGCAGAGGGGGACCCGTTCGCCCGTGCGACGCTCGACGAGCTGCTCGAGCTGGCTCGCGGGGGCATCGGCAGCCTCCTCGCGTGTGACGCGGTGCTCCTCGCGACCACACCACGGCCGCGGATCGCGGGATGAACTCGATTCCTGGCGGGCTGCGGCTCGTCATCGCGTCGGCGAACCCCGATAAGGCGCGGGAGATGCAGGAGGTCCTGCTCGCCGTTCTCGGGGACAGGGTTGAGCTCGTGGCGCGACCGGCGGAGGCGCCGGTCGTCGAGGAGGACGGCGAGACCCTCGAAGACAACGCCCGGCTCAAGGCCCGCGCTGTGCGCGCGGCCACCGGGCTCAGCGCCCTGGCTGATGACACGGGCCTCGAGGTCGACTCGCTCGGCGGGCTGCCCGGCGTGCGCTCCGCGCGCTACGCCGGACCCGAGGGGAACGCCGCGAACAACATCGCGAAGATCCTCGGGGCGCTTGAGGGGTGCGACGACCGTCGAGCGCGGTTCCGCACAGTCGCCCTGGTGGCGATGGTCGACGATGCGGAACTCGTCGCGACGGGGGTGCTCAGGGGAACGATTGCCACAGCTCCGCGCGGTGCAGGTGGGTTCGGCTATGACGCGGTGTTCCTCCCCGACGGGGGCGACGGGCGGACGCTCGCAGAGATGGGCGCCGACGAGAAACACGAGATCTCTCACCGGGGCAGGGCGTTGCGCGAGCTCGCCGGACTTCTCTCCGCGTACCTGCCGGACAACGAGCGACCCTAGGCGTGTCGATTCCCGTCCACGCCGCCCGGCGCGCTAGCTTCGCCACATGTCCGTGCGCTATCGCTGTGCCGCCTGTGGGAACCGCACCCGCTTCGATGTCCTGTCGTCGCGCCGGACCCGCGCCTTCTGGCACTTCACGTTGGGCGGCGAGCACTCGGTTGACGAGGAGGAGGTCCTCGCCGACGAGGTCGAGTCGGTGACGTGTCGCTGGTGCGGGAAGTCCAGTTCGATCGAGGTCACCGCGGAGACGGCGGCGGTCGACGGCGCGCCGGAGGGGCCGCGCGCGGAGACGACCGCACGGGTTTGATACACCCCGGGGCCATCATGAACTCCACGGGAATCGGTGCGGTGTACCAAGGTGACCCAGGGAGCGATGATGGCCGGACGCACACTCACGATCAGCTGCGACACCTGCAGCAACGAGGGATCATCGGCTTGTGAGGACTGCGTCGTCAGCTTCCTGCTCGGCCGCGACCCTACCGATGCGATCATCATCGACGCGGCCGAGGCCCGTGCGGTGCGGGTCTTCGAGCGCGCCGGTCTGCTGCCGGCGCTCCGGCACGAGAAGCGAGCCGGCTGAGCGCTCTACCGGGTCGGCCAGGCCCGGGCCGCAGGCGGGCGTCCGGTGACGCACCTGCTCGTAACGAACGACTACCCGCCCAAGATCGGTGGCATCCAGTCGTATCTGTGGGAACTCTGGCGCAGGCTCCCGCCGGGACGCAGCTCCGTGCTGACTATCGATCATCCTGGCGCCCCCGAATTCGACGCCGCGGCGCCGCATGAGATCGAACGACTCCCGGTCCGGATGCTCTTGCCGACGCGGCGGCTCGTAGCGAGAATCCAGCGCACGGCAAGCGAGCGGGGCGCTTCGCTCGTCGTGCTCGATCCGGCGCTGCCGGTCGGCCTCGTCGGGCCAAGACTCGGCCTGCCCTACGCGGTCGTCCTCCACGGGGCCGAGGTGACCGTGGCGGCGCGGCTGCCCGTGACCTCACGCCTGCTCCGGCGGGTGCTCGTCGGCGCCGATCTCGTCATCGCGGCGGGCGGTTACCCGGCGGACGAGGCGCGCCGGCTCGCCGGCGGGAACCTGCCCAGTGTCGTGATCGTCCCCCCGGGTGTCGACGTCGACCGCTTCCAGCCCCTCGTGCCCGAGCAGATCCGCGCCGTCAGAGCGCGGTTCGGGCTGCCCGAGGAGGGTCGTCTCGTCGTCGCGGTTAGCCGGCTTGTGCCCCGCAAGGGCTTTGACGTGCTGATTGAGGCGACGGCCGAGCTTGCCCGCGAACGGCAGGACCTCGTCGTCGCGGTCGCCGGCACCGGGCGCGACGCCCGGCGGCTGGAGTCGCTTGCAAAGGACCTGGAGGCACCGATCGTGTTCCTGGGCCGGGTGAGTGAAGCCGACCTGCCGGGGCTCGTCGGCGCGGCGGATGTCGCGGCGGTGCTCTGCCGCACGCGGTGGGGCGGGCTGGAACAGGAGGGATTCGGCATCGTGTTCCTCGAGGCGGCCGCAGCCGGCGTACCGCAGGTCGCCGGCCGCAGCGGCGGCTCGCACGAGGCGGTGGTCGACGGTGTGACCGGGCTCGTCGTGGACCGGCCCGGCGATGTCATGGTCGCCGCGGCGGCACTGGCCAGGCTGCTCGACGACGAGGCGCTGCGGCGCCGACTCGGTGCGGCGGCGCGGCTGCGGGCCGTCGCCGAGTTCGACTATGACGAGCTCGCGACCCGCCTCGATACCGCACTCCAGGCGGCCGAGGGCTGAGGATCGACGCGCGGGTCCCCTCGGCCTGCTACACAAGCGTTGACGGCCGTGAGAGGCTGAGAAGCACATTCGGCGCCGCCGAAAGGAGAGGACCGTGGAGCGCACGGCCCAGGAGATGACGATCGCGGGGTCGCCGGAGCGCTGCTTCGCGGTCGTGACCGACTTCGAGCGGTATCCGGAGTGGGTTGCCGACGTGAAGGAGGTTCACGTCCTGTCGCGCGATCCCGAGGGCAGGCCGTCGACCGTGAGCTTCCGGGCCGGGGCGTTCGGTCGCAGCACGAGCTACGTGCTCGCCTACGACTACCGGGACGCGCCCCTCGCCGTGGCGTGGATGCAGAAAGACGGCGATCTCACGAACCGGCTGGACGGGCGTTACGAGTTTCACGCCGGGCCGGACGGGACGACCGAGGTGCGCTACGAACTCTCGGTCGAGCTGCGGGTGCCGATCCCCGGCTTCGTGAAGCGCCGGGCCGAGGGCCACATCCTGCACGCGGCCGTCCGTGACCTGAAGACTCGCGTGGAAAGCGGTTCCTGAGCGGTTTGTCGGCGCTTGCAATGCGGGTCGGCGTCATCCTGCCCTCGTTCGAGGCCGACGCGGCCGAGGCCCGATCGTGTGCCGCCGCCGCCGAGGAGGCGGGGATCCACGGCGTTTTCGCCTACGACCATCTCTGGCCACCGGGGGAGCCCGGGCGCCCGGCGCTCGCGCCGTTCCCGCTGCTGGGCATGCTCGCCGCGGTGACTTCACGTGTCATGCTCGGCACGCTCGTCGCGCGGATCGGCCTCATGCCCGAGAACGTGCTGTGCCGCGAGTTCCGCACGCTGGACGCCCTGAGTGGCCACCGGCTGATCGCGGGGATCGGGACGGGCGACCATCGCAGTGCCGCCGAGAACCTCGCTTACGGGATCGTCCCGGGAACGGCCACGGCACGACGGCGTGCCGTCCGCTCCGTCGCGGAGGATCTCGTCCGAGCCGGTATCGCGGTGTGGGTCGGGGCCGGCTCGGAGGCGACGAACGCCATCGCCCGCGAGGTGGGCGCGACTGTCAACGTCTTTGGCGCTGGAGCGGACCGGGTCGTCGAGCTGGGGCGGAGTGGCGCGGTCAGCTGGGGCGGCGTGCTCCGGCGGGGGGCCGAGGAGGCGGCCGCCCAGTTCCGCTCGCTCAACGAGGCCGGCGCGACCTGGGCGGTTGTGGGCTGGCCGGGATCGGTCGCGCCGATCGTGCGCGCCGCGCGTGCCGCCGGGATCGAGCTCGGTTGGTGAGGCCTCAGGGCCGTAGCAGCGGCCGGGTATCGTCCGCGAGACGGTGCCGGGGCCGCGGCGCGTCGCAGTTAGCGTCGGAGTGGTCGGCGGCGGGTGACCGCAGGGCTTGGAGCGGGTGGCCTCACCCCGCCATCCCCAATGGGCTCCTGTCCCACGGCCGCCCCGGCCGAATCAATCATTGACAGCCCTGTAACTACAGTGCTGTACTTATCTCCTCATCTAGTGGTGCTGGCTCTATCAGCCACTATATATTGTGGATAAAAGGCTTCAGGTTCCGGCTGAGCCAAGTCGTGGGCAGGGTAGACAACCGAAGCGACGCAGGATTGCAGAGGGGAAGAAGGACGATGGCGGTAGCTGGCGAGCGGGTCGTCGCCGGAATCCGGCGGCACTTCACGGAGCCGGGTCGGCACCCCTACGACACCGTCGAGTGGGAGCGCCGGGACTCGCTTATCTCGGACTACCGGACCGGAGAAGTCGCCTTCGAACAGCTCGGGGTGGAGGTCCCGAAGAGCTGGTCGATGAACGCGACGAACATCCTCGCCCAGAAGTACTTCCGCGGCGCGTTGAGTTCGCCGGAGCGGGAGAACTCGCTACGCCAGGTCGTCGACCGTGTCGTCGACACGATCACCGCCTGGGGGGCGCGCGACGGGTACTTCGCCAACGACGTCGAGGCGGCGGCGTTCGGCGACGAGCTGAAGCACCTGATCGTCACGCAGAAGGCTGCCTTCAACTCGCCGGTCTGGTTCAACATCGGCGTGCAGGGCGTGCCGCAGCAGGCCTCGGCCTGCTTCATCCTCGCTGTCGAGGACTCGATGCCCTCGATCCTCAACTGGTACGTCGAGGAAGGGACGATCTTCAAGGGGGGATCCGGTTCTGGCGTGAACCTCTCGAAGATCCGGAGCTCCCGTGAACTCCTCGCCGGGGGAGGGACCGCCTCGGGCCCCGTGAGCTTCATGCGTGGTGCCGACGCTTCAGCCGGGACGATCAAGTCCGGGGGCAAGACGCGACGCGCCGCCAAGATGGTCATCCTCGACGTCGACCACCCCGACATCCGCGAGTTCATCTGGTGCAAGGCCCGCGAGGAACGCAAGGCCCGCGCCCTCGCGGCCGCCGGATTCAGCATGGACCTCGACGGTGAGGACAGCCACTCAGTCCAGTACCAGAACGCCAACAACTCGGTGCGCCTGAGTGACGAGTTCATGCAGGCCGTGCTCGAGGACCGCGGATGGGACCTCGTCGCGCGCACGAGCCACGCGACGATCGAGACGGTGCCGGCCCGGGAGCTGTTCCACGAGATCGCCGAGGCCGCCTGGGAATGCGCCGACCCGGGATTGCAGTTCGACACGACGATCAACCGCTGGCACACCGCACCGAACACGGACCGGATCTCCGCCTCGAACCCCTGCAGCGAGTACGTCCACCTCGACAACTCGGCGTGCAACCTCGCGAGCATCAACCTGCTGCAGTTCCTTTCGGAAGACGGCTCCTTCGACGCGGCAGGCTTCCGGGCCGCAATCGAGGTTGTCTTCACGGCGCAGGAGATCCTCGTCGGCAACGCCGACTACCCGACGGAGAAGATCGCCGAGACGACACGGCGGTTCCGCGAGATCGGCCTCGGCTACTCGAACCTCGGCGCGATGCTGATGGCGCTCGGCCTGCCGTACGACTCGGACGACGCCCGCGCCGTGGCGGGGGCCGTGACGGCGCTCATGACGGGCTACGCCTACGCGACCTCGGCGAGGATCGCGGCCCGCATGGGGCCGTTCGCGGGCTTTCACGAGAACGCCGAACCGATGCGCAACGTCCTGTTGATGCACCGCGACGCGCTCGACGACGTCGATACCTCGCTCGTGCCCATCTCGCTGATGAGCGCGGCTCGCCAGGCCTGGAACGAGGCCGTGGAACTCGGTGAGGCCCACGGGGTCCGCAACTCGCAGGCGACCGTGCTCGCGCCCACGGGGACGATCTCGTTCCTCATGGACTGCGACACGACCGGCATCGAGCCGGACCTCGGGCTCGTGAAGACGAAGAAGCTGGTCGGCGGGGGCACGATGTCGATCGTCAACCAGACCGTGCCGCGCGCCCTGCGACGGCTCGGCTACAGCGATGCCGAGACCATCGAGATCGTCGCCTACGTCGACGAGCACAAGTCGATCCTCGGCGCGCCGCACCTGAAGGCCGAGCACCTTCCGGTGTTCGCCTGCTCGATGGGGGAGAACGTCATCCAGTACCTCGGCCACGTCAAGATGATGGCGGCGGTGCAGCCGTTCATCTCGGGCGCGATCTCGAAGACGGTGAACATGCCGGAGGACGTGACGGTCGCCGATGTCGAGCAGGTCCACATCGACGCCTGGAAGATGGGCGTCAAGGCGGTCGCGATCTACCGGGACAACTGCAAGGTCGCGCAGCCCATCTCGACGACGAAGGCCGCCGAGGCACTCGGCTCCGACGAAAGGGCCAGTCTGGGCGAGCTGCACGCCCGCATCGCCGAGCTGGAGAACGCGGTCGCCGGCCGTGTCACGCTACCCGTCGCGACGACGAGAACGCGCCTGCCGCGCCGTCGCCGTTCGTACACATTCGCCTTCCGGGTCGCCGACTGCGACGGGTACGTGACGGTCGGGGAGTACGAGGACGGCCGGCCCGGTGAGGTCTTCCTGAAGGTTTCGAAGCAGGGTTCGACCCTGTCCGGCGTGATGGACGCCTTCGCGATCGCAGTCAGCCTCGGGCTCCAGCACGGCGTGCCACTCGGCACGTTCGTCCGGAAGTACACGAACCTGCGCTTTGAGCCCGCCGGGATCACCGATGACCCGGACCTGCGGATCGCCTCGAGCCTCATCGACTTCATCTTCCGGCGCCTCGCCCTCGACTACCTGCCCTACGACGAGCGGGTCGAGATGGGGATCCTTTCGACCGGCGAGCGCAAGCAGCCGACGCTGCCGGGGCTCGAGGACATCGAGCTCGTCGACGCCGCCAAGCGGGAGCAGGAGCGCTTCGGAGAGGGCGGCGACAGCCTGGCCGCAGTGCACCAGACGTCGCTCGAGAACCGCGACGCGCCGTTCTGCTACTCGTGCGGCAACACCATGCAGCGAGCCGGTTCCTGCTACGCCTGCCCGAGCTGCGGGGCGACGAGCGGCTGCTCCTAGCGGACCGGAGCCCTTAGGTCCTGTCGCGTTCGGGCACGTTCACCTGGCGCACGACGCGCCCGGGGGAGAGTTCGGTTCTCCGCACGATCGAGTCGTCGAGATGGTCCACGCCGTCACGCGACCGATGGTGCAGGCGGGTGCGTCGCGCGAACGAACAGCGGGAGACCTCGTCGAGCGGGAGGCGCCGATGAGTCGAGCGGCCCGGGCCGAGGGACCGGGCCAGTGCACGTCGATCCGGTCGGCGAGGGGGCGTCGTGATGTCGCCATCGGGTGGAGGCTCCTAGGTGCCTGGTGTTGAA
>PLPK01000032.1 GCA_003159795.1 Acidimicrobiaceae bacterium
GGGCCGGCTCTGCCGGCCCGACGACTTCAACGCGGAATCGGCTGCGCCGGGAGGAAGCCGGGAGGGGGGCCTGCCCCCCTCCCGCTAAGGGATTGCTGACTTAGTCCCTTTGTGCGTCCATTTCAGATGCAAACACGCAGTTCAAGGCTTTGTCGATAAGGACTAGGTCGACTAAATTAACCCGCTTCTAGTGCTCCTCGAAGTCGAAGACGGTTGACACCGAGCGGGTTTCGGCCGGGCGCGGCGCGAGGGCGCGAGCCCTCGGGAAGCCCGATTCCGTCGCAGCTACAGCCCGGTGCTCGCGTACGAGCCGCGCCGCCTCGGAACCTCCCCGGCCGGAAGGCGGCCTGAGGTTGCGCACCGGCGGCCGCGTGGGTACGCGAGTGTCGGCGGCCGGAGTCGGGGTGACACGGCTGGCCGAGAGGTAGCGATTCGACATCGACGGGTGCCGCTCGCTGATCGCGCCGCGTCGCGTCAAGTCCAGCTCGTCCCCCTGGAAGCCACTCGGCGGCGCGTTGGTCACCGGCGCATCGTCCGCGGCGACCTCTGCGATCGTCGAGTCGATGACGTCGCGGAAGCGTTTCAGCTCCGTGACCGCGTTCTTGCGCTGCTCCTGCAGGTACGTGAGCTGGTTAACTGCCCGGGAACGGTCCTCCTCGAGACGGCCGAGCTGCTCGCGCCGACGCTGCTCGATGTCGGCCTCAATCTGCTGGGCCTTGCCGCGGGCCGAGGCGAGGATCGTCTGGGCCTCTCTCGCCGTCTTCTCCCGGAGTTCCGCCAGCTCGACTTCGGTCCTCTCACGGAGCGCGTCCGCTCCCTCGCGGGCCTCTTCGAAGATCCGCTGGATGTGCTCGCCGACGCCGTCGAGCGTGAACGTCTGCGAGGGGCGGCGCTGGTCCTCGAGCGCGCCGACGCGGCGGTGCAGCTCGCGAAGTTGGCCCACGGCGGCGGCGAGCTTGCGCTCGGCCTCCGCGGTCCGGTGCAACGACTCGTCGAGCCGTTGTTGCTGTGCGGCGACGTAGCGATCGACCTGCTCAGGGTCGTAGCCCCGGCGATACGCACCGAAGATCGGTGTGGCCTCGTCCATCTGCGACGCTCGAGACTCCTCCATGCTCGCCTCCCAGCGCCTCCCGGCGCTTCGCTCGCCTCTCGACGCGCCCGCCGGAACCGGCCGGGCAGCAGTGCGCCTGCCGCCCCGATGGTACCGGTCCGCTGTGCGCCGGGGGCGGAACTTTGCCACCCGGACGGCCGAGATTCTGCTTGAGGCGGGACCGGCACGGGCAAGGAACATGAAGAAACCCGGGCCGGCCGGCGCGTCGCGCCATCCGCCACCGCCGGGGGTGGTCTGCGGCGCGGGGAGCGGGATCGCTCGGCGCGCCAGTCGGTCCCCCCTGCCCCGGCCAGAAGAGCACCGAGCCGTCGGTACGCTGTGGGGACTGACGTGCTCCTTTTGTTGCTCGCTGCAGCCGTTCCGGCCAGCCGGCGGGTCGGAAGGAGGCCGGGAGGGAGCGAGAACCGATGGGTGACAAGGACGCCGTGCTCGTGGAGCGCGACGCGATCGAGGCGACGCTCGGCACGGCGCTCGCCCGCGGGGGTGAGTTCGCCGAGGTCTTCGTCGAGGATCGCCACTCCACGGGGATCTCTTTCGACGACCGTCGCATCGAGGAGCTTTCCTCGGGCCGGGACCGCGGCGCCGGGATCCGCGTCGTCGTCGGCGAGACGACGGGCTTCGCGCACACCGCCGACCTCTCGGTCCGCGGCCTGAACCAGGCGGCCGAGGCCGCGGCGGCGGTCGCGCACTCCGGCGCGGGCGGTGTCCGCACCGCCGCGCTGACCGAGCGCCGGGACGACCCGGTCGGCACGGTCGGCATCTACCCTGAGGACGTCGACAAGGCGACGAAGGTCGAGCTCCTCGCCCGCGCCGACGACGAGGCGCGCGCGACGAGCGGCTCGATCGTCCAGGTGTCCGCCGGCTACGGCGACAGCCGGCGCCGGATCGTCATCGCCAACTCGGACGGGCTGTACGTGACGGACGACCAGGTTCGGACGCGGTTCGCGGTCTCCTGCGTCGCGGCGGGGGACACCGGCCTCCAGACCGGCTACGAGGTGCTCGCGCGCACGATCGGCTTCGAGCTGTTCGACCGCTTCAGCATCGAGGAGGCCGCACAGGAGGCCGCTCGGCGTGCCGTGCGGAAGCTCTCCGCCCGCCCGGCGCCCTCGGGGCCGTATCCGGTCGTGATCAAGGGCGGGACCGGGGGCTACATCTTCCACGAGGCCTGTGGGCACGGACTCGAGGCCGACCACATCATGAAGGACGCCTCGGCCTTCCGCGGTCGACTCGGCACGAGTGTGGCGAGCTCGCTCGTCACCCTCGTCGACGACGGCACGGTCACCGAGAGCTGGGGGACCTCGACGATCGATGACGAGGGGCACGCCGCGCAGCGCAACGTGCTGATCGAGAACGGCGTGCTCACGGAGTACATGTGGGACTATCTGCGGGCGCGCCAGGACGGACGGGAGTCGTCGGGCAACGGACGCCGGCAGAGCTACCAGGACCTCCCGATGGTCCGGATGACGAACACCTTCATCCTGCCCGGGAGCGAGGACCCCGAGGAGATCGTTGCCCAGACGCCTTTCGGCGTGTACCTCGCCAAGCTGGGTGGGGGCCAAGTGAACACGGCGACGGGGGACTTCGTCTTCGGCATGGTCGAGGCCTACCTCATCGAGGGCGGCCGGATCACCGAACCGTTGCGGGACGCCAACCTGATCGGCAACGGGCCGGACGTGCTCATGAAGGTCGATGCCATCGCGAGCGACTTCGACATGAGCCCGGGGACCTGCGGCAAAGACGGCCAGTCGGTCCCGGTCGGCAGCGGCCAGCCCACTCTGCGGATCTCTTCCGTGACGATCGGAGGGACGGCCGGTGACTGAGCTGCTCGATCTGGCCCAGAAGATCGCCTCTTGGGCACGGCCCGGCGAAGAGGTCGAGGCATTCGCCTCCTGGCAGCGCGAGACCGAGGTGCGGGCCTACGGCGGTGAGGTGGAATCGCTGTCGTCGGCGGAGTCCGCCGGGGTCGGTGTCCGTGTCGTCGCGCAAGCGCGCCAGGGGTTCGCCTACGTCGGCAACCTCGACGAGTCCCTCGCCCGGGAGGCGCTCGCCGAGGCCCGCGACAACGCCTCGTTCGCAACGCCGGACGCCAACGTCGGCCTGGCGAGCCCGGACGGTATCGCGCCGACCAGCCTCGAGCTGTGGGACGACTCACTCGGTGCCATGGCGACGGAGGAGAAGGTCGCGTTGGCGCTCGAGCTCGAGAGCCAGGTCCGCGCCGGCGATCCGCGAATCCGTGAGGTCGTGAGCGCGGACTACGGGGACGACCAGAGCGAGGTGGCGATCGCGAGCTCGATGGGGATCAGCGCCGCGTCCCGCTCGACGACCTGCTATCTCGTCGTCTACGCAGTCGCCGGTGAGGGCGATGACACCCAGACCGGTGGCGGGTACAGCGTGTGTCGGGCGCCGGGCGAGCTCGAGATCGAGAAGGCCTCACGCGATGCCGTCGAGCGGGCGACCCGGATGCTCGGGGCGACCAAGCCGCCAAGCGGCCGCGTGACGGCGGTTTTCGACCGGGAGGTCACGGCGGCGCTGCTCTCGGTGCTCGCGGGGACGCTCTCGGGCGAGGAGGTCGCCAAGGGCCGGTCGCTGTTCGCTGGACGCCTCGGTGAGCAGGTCGCCTCGGAGGCGGTCACGTTCGTCGAGGACCCGACGAACGGGTTCGCCTTCGGCGCCTCCCGCTACGACGCCGAGGGCCTCGCCTGTCGTCGTGTCCCGCTCATCGACAAGGGCCGGCTCGTCGCTTACCTGTACGACACCTACTCGGCGCGTCTCGCCGGCGCGCGGTCGACGGCGTCAGCGGTGCGTGCGGGGTTCAAGTCGACGCCGGGAGTGGGTGCCCTCGCGCTCAGCCTCACGCCGGGTGATCTCGACCAGGCCGGGGTGATCAGGGCCGTCGGCGAGGGGCTGTTCATCCAGGACGTCTCGGGGATCCATTCGGGTGTGAACCCGGTGAGCGGAGACTTCTCGGTCGGGGCGGAGGGACTCCTCATCCGGCGGGGCGAACTCGCCCAACCGGTCCGCGAGATCACGATCGCGTCGACGATCCAGAGCCTGCTGCAGGGCATCGAGGTCGTGGGTGGTGATATCGAGTGGCTGCCGAGCGCCGCGGCCGGACTGACGATCGCGATCGGCGACGTCGCGATGAGCGGGAGCTGAAGGCCGGATCGTCCGGTTAGGGCTTCGCTAAGGGTTTTGAGGACGCGGTCTTCGCTTCGCCGGTCGATCCGGAGCCGGCGGAACCCTCCGCCGCGGTGTCCTTTTTCGAGGGGGAGATGGAATCGGGCGCACTCTCCACAGCCTTGCTGGCTGACGAGCCGTTGCCACCCGACGAGCCGTTACCACCCGACGACGATGTGCGTTTCACGCGGTTCTCGGTCCGGTAGAAACCGCCGCCCTTGAACACAATCCCGATCGAGCCGTAGACCTTCCGCAGCGGTCCGCCGCATTCGTCGCAGATCGTGAGTGGCGTGTCGGTGAACGCCTGCGTCACCTCGAAGCCGTCGCCGCAGCTCTTGCAGACGTACTCGTAGGTCGGCATCGCGTTCCTCCGCCAGCCGGTCCGCTGTGATGTCGGCGCTAGCACTCCTGGGGAGCGAGTGCCAAGTATATCGGGCGTCCGGCGCAGCACGGGCACCGGCGCTCGGCGCCCCGGCGCCCCAGTGCGACGGGAACGACCCGGGTTGCCTACACTCGGCGGAATGCCGGAACGGAACCTCGCACATCTCGACCCTCTCGGCCCGGCGAGGATGGCCGACGTCGCGCCGCGGGACGCTACGCATCGCCGGGCCCAGGCCCGCTGCAAGGTCTCAATGGCTTCGGAGACGACGGCGAAGGTCGCGACGAACGCCATCACGAAGGGCGACGTGCTCGGCGCGGCTCGTGTCGCGGGGATCCAGGCGGCGAAGAGGACCTCGGATCTCTTCCCGTACTGCTACCCAGTGCTCGTCGGTCAGGTGTCGATCAACTTCACGATCGGTGACGATTGCGTGGAGGTCGAGGCGAACGTCGAAGCGTTCGACCGCACCGGAGTCGAGATGGAGGCGATGGCCGCTTGCGCCATCGCCGCGCTCACCGTATACGACATGTGCAAGTCCTCGGACCGGTCGATGTCAATCGGCGAGCTGCAGCTCTGGGAGAAGAGTGGTGGCCGGTCCGGTTCTTGGCGGCGGGCCGATGACGGCGCCACCGCCCCATCCGTCTGATCCTGCAAGCGCGACACCCGACCCGTGCCGTTGATCCGGTGGTCCACCTTTTGGCGGCCGACGTCCGTTAGCGTCAAGGCGACCGCAGGAACAGGCCAACGTGAAGGAAAGCAACGGGATGGTCTTGCTCGTCCTCGTGCTGATCTGGTTGGTCGTCACCCTGCCGATCGCGGTGCGCAAGTTCTCTGAGTTCCAGCTCATGTCGTCGGTCGCGCGATTCCAGCATCAGACGGAGATGCTCGGACGCACCCATGTGAAGTTCGTCGGCGCGGGTGTTCGCGCGCCGGGCTCACCGCCGAGGGCACCGGTGCTTGATGAAGCCCAGCTCACAGCACTGCGAGAGATCCGGGCACGCATTGAAGTGCAACGCACCCGACGGCGCGAGACGCTGCTCCTCCTGGGGTCGGGGATCTGCTCGACCCTCCTCATCGGAGAAGTGCCCGAGCTCCGGGCCTTCTGGGTGGTGGCCGTCCTGCTGGCGACCATCACCGGTGTGTACCTCGCGCTGCTCGTCCGGTGTGCCGCGGCAGAATCGGCGGCGGCCGAGCGTGCACGAAAGGTCGTCGCGTTGTCGGTGGGTCCGCGCAATGCCCTGTTCGAGCAGGAACGTCGTGTGATCGCCGCGGGCGGTGGGGGGCACGTCGTGGTGGCGCCTGATGCCGAATTCAGCAGGCCCCACCTTGTTGGCCCGGATGGGCCCGACTAGCGCACTGGGCCTCCGTTCCGGAGATCGTTCCGCGGGATCCGCGTCGCGCGAGGAGCCTTGATAGGCAGGGGGCTCAGGTCTCTTGTCTCCGGCCAGGTACCAGCGGGCAGCGAGTATTCTCAGACGGGTTCCGGGTCGGCGGGTCCGTCCTGACCGCTCGCCTGGGGGTGTAGCTCAGCTGGTAGAGCGCCACGTTCGCAACGTGGAAGTCGGCGGTTCGAGTCCGCTCACCTCCACTGCTGTTATCCCTGGTCAGGGTGGGTGTGGTGAAAATCACGATAAGGTCACGAGGTCATGACCGGCCCGCTGTGACCTTACGTGACCTTATCGGTAGTAGCGTGGTGCCCGATGGCACGCCGCAAACGACAGCGCAGCCTCCGCGGCGCGGGGGCGATCGACCAGCTCCCTAGCGGGCGCTGGCGTTTACGCGTGCCGCTCGAAGGCGGTGGGCGGGCAACCTACGGCTCTTACCTCACCGAGGAGGAGGCCGGCGAAGCGCAGTCCCGGTGGCGGCTCACCCACCTCCTCGCTGCCGA
>PLPK01000036.1:0-373 GCA_003159795.1 Acidimicrobiaceae bacterium
GTGAAGGCGAGCTGGGTCGCGGCACCGGGCGTGACCGAGATGCCCGACTCGCTGCCCGTGATCGTCCCAGTCACCGTGTCAGTCGCGGTCAGGGTCTTCGCGCCACCCGCCACCGTCTTGAACGTCGCGCTAAAGGTGCCCGTCCCCGAGGTGAGCGCCGCGCTCGGCGGAAGAATGGCGGCCACGTCATTGCTCGCCGTGAAACTGACCGTTCCCGCGTACCCCGTTGCCGTGTTGCCATCGGCGTCGAGCGCCGTCACCGTGAAACTGTGGCTCACACCGGCGACCGTCGAGGTCGGGTAGCCAGACACCGCCAACGCCGCCGCCGCTCCCGGAGTGATGTTCACGGGGTCGCCGTTGCCCGGCGCTGTCA
>PLPK01000036.1:387-11747 GCA_003159795.1 Acidimicrobiaceae bacterium
CGTGCAGCTGAGCACACCGCCGCCCGGGTTGTTGTTGATCGCGAGGGTGACCAGGTCGCTGTTGTCTGCTAGCACCGTGTTGCCATCGACATCCTGGATCGTCACCGCGATCGCGAAACTGCCGGTCCCGGCGGCCTGGATGTTCGCTCCCGGAGCGGGCTGGGTCGTGAAAACGAGTCCCGACGGGCTGCCCGGGGTGATGTTGAAGGAATTGGCATTGGTGGGCGCTGTCAGCGTCGGGCTGCTCGAGCTGGAAGCCGTGAGCGTGTAGCCCGTCCCGGTCTGCGTAATGGCGCAACCGGTGAAGCTCGCCACGCCCGCGGATGCCGTCGCCGTCAGGCCGCCCGTGCAGCTGAGCACACCGCCGCNNCGGGTTGCTGTTGATCGCGAGGGCGACCTGGTCGCTGCTGTCGACAAGCACCGTGTTGCCATAGACGTCCTGGATCGTCACCGCGATCGAGAAGATGCCCGTTCCGGTGGCTTGGATGTTCGCTCCCGAGGCGGGTTGCGTGGAGAACGAGAGCCCGGATGGACTGCCCGCGGTGACGCTGAACGTGGCGCTCGTGGCCGTGGTGAGCGTGCCATCGGTCGCCGTGAGCGTGTAGCCCGTCCCTGCTGTCGTGAGGCTGCAGCTCGAGAAGGTGACGACGCCGTAGAACTCGTTCCCGGCACAGGTGGTCGATAGGGTTGCCCCGCTCGTCCCCGTCCCCGCGGTAACCGTCAGGCTGACGGGGGATAGGTCGGTCGTCACGATGTTGCCTGCAGCGTCCTCGACGGCGACCACCGGCGGCGGCGAGAGGGCCGAGCCAGCGCTCACGCTACCGGGCTGCCCGATGAAGACCAGCTTCGTCGCCGCGCCCGCGACCGGGATTGGGTGGGCCAGAGGATCGTCGACGACGACGCTGATCTGGTAGACGGCCCCGCTGTACGTGACCGAGATGATGTCCAGCTGGGCCGCGTTGGGGACGCACGTGGGGCTGAACGTGGTGCCGTTCCAATAGTCCGCCGTGGAGACCTGCGCTGTGTAGCCATTCGGAAGAGTGAATGCCAACGGTGGCATCACGGCGCCGGGACAGGTGCCCCAGAACGTGCTCGGTTGCTGCTGAAGCCAGGTGGTCACCTCCTCGGCCGCGCTTCTCAGCACGGTGTCGACCGTCGCCACGTTCCGGTAGTCGGACGAACCCCAGATCGACGTGCCGAACCCGAGCATGAGCGAGGTCGACGCCAACCCGAGCACGAGCACCGCGACGATGACCTCGATGAGCGTGTCGCCGGCTGTCGACCTCCGAGAGCATTCACGGTCGTCTGGGCGAGCCTCACGCTCAACTGGAGGGTGAAGGTGCCGCCTCATGAGACTCGGCCTTCAGGTGCTGCGGTGACGGGCGGACGAGCCGGCCCGAACCCAGAAACGGACGCCCGGACCATCCGAGGTGTTTCGTCAGACGAAGAATCGTCATACAGGCACTCGACCCCGACGCAGCCGCGGGCCCCGAGGGCGGATGAGAGGATCGTCTCGCGCGTCACGGCAGAAGCACACCCACGAATATCGCTTCGAGCCCGGCCCCGACCATCTCCGCGGTCAGCGTCTTCGGCGACGGCACCTCCAACATGACGGTGCCCGTTTTGTCCGAATTGACCGATGCCGCACACTCGACCGAGTTCGTACCGACCCCGGTCAATCCGGCTCCGGGACCCGGGTCGGCGCAGGCGTTGCCGATCTCGGAGGACGAGCTGTCGGGGAGCAGGCTGAACGCCTTGCCAGAGTCCGTCGTCCAGGTCAGCGACTCGCCGGCGTCCGTGGACTCGGCGTCTCCGGTCACGAGCTCCCAGCCCGTCGCCGCGTTGCCGTTCGAGTCCGTCAGCTCGATGTTCGTGATATAGACGTATGAGGTGGAACCTTCCTCGTTCTGGTAGAGCGCCGGGTTGCCAGAGATGCCCGTGTAGAAACCGTTGTTGCCGAGAAAGGCCTCACTCGTGGGGGGGTCGAAGTAGGTCGGGATGGGGCACGCGGCGACCGCCGGGACGGTCGGCGCCGTCGCCGCGTTCCCGCCGGGGCACACGATGACCGAGCCGGTGGCCGGCGTCGTCGTCGTTCTGAGGCAGAAGGACAACGTGTACGGAGTGTTGGCGACGGCCGCCGTCATGTTCTGGCACGTGCCGTACTGCGCTTGTTGGCCGGCCGTCGCGTTGTTGTACTCGCTGAAGAGGAACTTGGTGAAGTCCACGAAGCAGAGTGTCGAGGAGTAGGTGCCCGTCCCGGGTGTGGTGAATCCGCAGCTCGTCGTGGTGGGGGCAGCCACGCCGGAGAGCTGGCCCGAAGACGAACTCGCCCTAGGGACCGCGACCAACGTGTAGTTGTAGGCGCTTCCCGGTTCCGTGACCCCGAGGGTGACGCTCGTTACGCCCACCGCGGAGACCCAGCCGACTGACGCGGCGGTGGCCTTGCCCGTCGGGGTGATCGAAGGGGGTGGTTGACCCGAAGGGATGTCGTCGGAGACGGTGACAGAGGTCGTCGGGGTGGTGGACGCTCCTGCGGCGCAGTACCGGCGCACCAGTGAGAAGCCCGTGCCGTCCGCGGTCTCGATGTAGGAAACGACGGATTGGTACTGACCGGTTTGCTGATTCAGGTTCCATTCCAGCCCCAGCAGCTGGGTCCCCGTTCCGCACTGTGTCACGGTGGCGCTCGTGGTGAGGTCGGACGCGCTCTCGACGTCCTGCTCGTAATAGGCGGAAACGGTCTGGGCGTCCGCCGCGTCCGAGACCCTGCTCGCGACGGAGTGCTGGAGCGAGAGGAGCGCGACCAGCGCCAGCGCAAGTCCTCCGACGATCATCGGGACGATCGCGGAGACAATGATCATTTCGATCAGCGTGAAGCCATCCCCGTCCCGCGCGGGAAGAACGGTGGCGCGCCCGCACCGCAGCACACGGGCCACCCCTCCAGTCCGATGACCCCTCACGGTTCCCTCATCTGATGCCGCTCGAGCGACACGGTGGGACTGTTGAATTCTGCGACGACCGACACGGGAGCACCCCCAGCGGGGGCATCGAGGTTGTCAACTCAGCCGGGCTCGCAAGTTCCTTCGCGCGCTCAGCGGGCTCAGAACCGCAAAACATGGCGGCCACCTCAAGCTATAGGTCGAACTTCACGTTTTCTCAGTCGCCGATTCTACCTCGGTGCCATGAAACTCTTCGGCACAATTGGCGCCACAACCTGACGGATGATTCATCCGGGTCAGGCACCGGCGAGACCGAGCCATCTCCATCACCAAAATGCGTCATGCCTATCGGGAAACGACATGTGCTCGACGGCTCACCGATCATCGGGATACTCGACGCCATTCGCCTGACAGCTCGACGCTTGACGTAGAGTTCCTCGCGGCGGAGCATTGATAGCAGCGATATTGGAAGCACGAAGGGCAAGGCCGTGAGAGGCATGCCAGAAGAGCCGTCGCACGCCATCGGGTGTCGGCCTCAAGTAACCGGGCCCGTCCGGGCGGGGGATAAGCGCGGCGAAGCGGGTGCGATCCTCGTCCTGGCGCTCGTCTTTCTGCTCGTCACAATCATCATCGTCGGTTCCCTCGCCAGCGGGATCATGAACGACCTCAACAACTCCAATACGTTCAAGTCGGTCCGCTCGCTCCAGTACGCGGAGAGGAGCACAACCGATCTGGCGATCCAGATGATCCGCTACACCCCCCTGCTGACGACGTCGGAGACCCTGAATGCGAGCCCGCCAAGCTACTGCTGGGGGAACGGCCCGGTTTCCGAGCTCAACAACATCGACGGCGTGCCCGCGATGGCCGTCTGGTGCAGCACGGCGTGGACGCCGACGAGCGCCGATACCCGGACGGTGACCTTCTCGACTTGCCCGGGCTCTAAGACGGCAACGCAATGCGCGGCGCAGCCGTCGCTCCAGGCGGTGGTCTCCTTCGATGACTACCCCGCAGGCGTGAGCTCGCCGTCGACGGCGGAGTGTGTCGTCTTCTGCGGCACGACTATGGCCGTGGACAGCTGGGTGTGGAATCCGGTGGTCCCGACGGTCTCCGCCATTAGTCCCTCGTCAGGTCCGATCACCGGTGGCGCATCGGTGACGATCACTGGGACAGGCTTCGTGACCGGCACAACCGTCAGCTTCATCGAGGAATCGGGCGGCACCCCGGTCACCGACAATGTGGTCCTCCCTGCCACGGGCGTGACGGTGAATGGGCCGACGTCGCTGACAGTTGCCGCGCCTGCTGCGACAGAGGGAACCACCTACTTCGTCACCGTCACGACGGCGACAGGGAACAGTGCGTACAGCACCACTGGCAATGACGTCTTCACGTACTCCCTGGTCGCGCCGACCATCACGGGAGTCAGTCCCGCTTCGGGCGGGATCGCAGGCGGCAGTTCCGTGACGATCACGGGGACCGGGTTCTACAGCGGCGCAACTGTCAGCTTCGTCCAGGAATCCGGTGGTTCTCCAGTGATCGGTGGAGTGACCGCCGGCGCTGCCTACGTGTCGGTGACGGGGTCCACCACGATCACCGCCGTCTCGCCGGCGGTGATCTCGCCCGGAACGTACTTCGTCACCGTCACGACGCCAGCCGGCACGACCGCCACCGGAGCCAGCGACGTCTTCACCTATTCACTGCTGGTGCCCATCGTTTCCTCCCTCAGCCCAGCGTCAGGCCCGATCGCGGGCGGTACGGCGGTGACGATCAGCGGGACCGGGTTCGTGAGCGGCGACACCGTTAGCTTCACTCAGGAATCCGGCTATAGCCCTGTCGGCAGCGCGATCGCGGCGACCGGGGTGACGGTGGTCGGGTCCTCCACGATCACGGTCTCTTCGCCGGCCGTGGCGTCGGCGGGAACGTACTTTGTCACCGTCACCACACCCGGGACGGGTATGAGCAGTTACTTCCCCATCTACACGTACTCGTCCTGACCTCGCTCCTTCGCGTCGGTCAGTTCCGGACGGGTGGATGATTCACCGGGAAGCCTCTCCGGGCGGCGAACAGTCGCCACACGACACGACACCCATCCCCCGACGTCCGTGAACCGTCGCGGAAGTCGGCGTCGGTCTACAGGAGGACGCTCTCTCTGACAGACCCAATGGGTGTCTTGTAAGGCTAGTGTTTCATCTCGATTGCCCAACGGCAGAAGGTTGAGATGTCGCAGGGGCGGGTTCCGTTGCGATGGGTACGGGACCGGCCGCAAGCGGGAGTCGAGCGAAGAGGCGGAGGAATAGGTGCTCGAGGTTGTAACTCTCGGTGAGATCCTTGTCGAGATCATGGCGGACGAGCGCGGCAACGGGTTTCGTGAGCCTCTGAGACTGGTCGGTCCTTTCCCGAGCGGTGCTTCGGCGATCTTCATCGACCAAGTAGCGAAGCTCGGACAACCTTGCGGCATCATCGCCTGCGTAGGAGACGACGACTTCGGCCGGGTGAACCTGGAACGGCTCGAGAACGACGGCGTCGACGTCAGCGCAGTCGAGGTTCATCCGACGTACGTAACCGGAAGCGCGTTCGTCCGCTACCGCGATGACGGAGACCGTGACTTCGTGTTCAACATTAGGAACAGCGCTTGTGGTCAGTTGCGGTTAACAGATGCGGGGTTAGAGCTGCTCGGGCACTGCGACCACCTGCATGTCTCGGGCGCGTCGCTTTCCTCGCCGCAGATGGTCGAGATGGTGACGAAAGCAATCAAGTTGGTGAAGAGCAACGGCAGCTCAGTTTCCTTCGACCCGAACATCCGCAGAGAAGTGGTCCGTGACCCGGAAGTGCGCGCAGCTCTCAAGGCCGTGCTGGCGAGCTGCGACACGTTCTTGCCCAGTGGCGAGGAGCTGACTCTGCTGACCAAGGCCACCGTTCCAGAAGCAGCGGTCGCAGAGATCCTGGGAATGGGAGTCACCGCCATCGTGGTGAAGAACGGGGCACAAGGGGCGACCTACCACGATGCAAATGGCAGCCAGAACGCGCCGGGATACCGGGTAGAAGAGTTGGATCCGACGGGCGCCGGCGACTGTTTTGGGGCCACCTTCATCACCTGTCGCCTTCAGGGCCGCACCGTGGAAGAGAGCCTTGATTATGCGAACGCCAGCGGCGCCCGCGCGGTGACCATCAGGGGTCCGATGGAAGGCACCTCAAGTTTCGCCCAGCTCGACGCCTTGAGATCGGGCGCTCGGACGAGCCGTGCCGTGCGCCTCAGAGCCCTCGTCTCGCCCCACAGCAAAGGCGTTGGCGTCTGGCCGGCAGGCGTCACCTCGGTGTGCTCGGCACATCCGATGGTGGTCGAAGCGGCCATGCGCGAGGCCGCTGATTGCGGGGCGGCGGTGCTCATCGAAGCGACCTGCAACCAGGTCAACCAGGAAGGTGGCTACACGGGTTTGACCCCCGCTGCTTTCCGCGACCGGGTGCACGGTATTGCTGAACAGGTGGGGTTCCCGCGTCAGCAGATAATCCTGGGCGGCGATCACCTTGGCCCGAATCCGTGGCGACACATGCCGGCTGAAACTGCACTGGCAAGGGCTGAGGCGATGGTGACCGCCTATGTCGCCGCCGGGTACGAGAAGATCCACATCGACACCAGCATGGGCTGCCAGGGTGAGCCAGAGCACTTGCCCGACGCCGTGACGGCCGAGCGCGCCGCTCGCCTCGCCGTGGTCGCCGAAGCTGCTGCAACCGACGCTGCCACTAGACCTCGCTACGTCATCGGCACCGAGGTACCGATTCCCGGTGGCGCCGTAGCAGAGATCGAGCACCTCGAGGTAACCCGACCCGATGCCATCGCGGCCACCTTCGAGGCACATCGGCAGGCCTTTGCCGCTGCCGGAGCTGAGGCGGCCTTCGAAGCGGTGATCGCCTTGGTGGCGCAGCCTGGAGTCGAGTTCGATGACCGGAACGTAGTGGTTTACCAGCCCGAGCGCGCCCACGAGCTCAGTGACGCTCTGAAAGAGATGCCAGGGCTTGTGTTCGAAGCGCATTCCACCGACTATCAGCCCCCGGAGAGCCTCGCGAGGCTAGTGACAGACGGCTTTGCGATCTTGAAGGTCGGGCCGGGTCTCACCTTCGCTCTACGCGAGGCCCTTTATGGGCTCGACCGGATCGCGGGGACCCTGGATCCCAGCTGGTGCGAGCACTCACTCATGAAAAAGATGGAAAGGGAGATGCTGGCCAACCCCGGCTATTGGCAGTCCTACTACCGGGGTGATCCGGATGACCAACGTGTACTCCGGCATTTCAGCTACAGCGACCGTATTCGCTACTACTGGGCATCACCGGCGCCACAGGAAGCGGTCCGAAGGCTCATCGACAGCCTCACGGGAACAGCCATCCCAGATCCGCTGATCAGTCAATTCCTCCCGAGGCTGTATCCACGTGTGGCCAGCGGGGTCCTGGACCCGATACCCAGAACCCTGGTGCTCGAAGCCGTTTGCGACGTGCTTCGTGTTTACGCCTCGGCCTGCGGCACAACGAGTGCCGTGGGACAGCCAGTCGCCTCGACAAACAGCCACGATGGATGCCCCGCTAGGTGGGCGTTGGACAAAGCCCTTTCAGGTTGAGTCTCGACGGGCGTGGCGGTCCGTCGGGTCCTCGGGGCGATTGACCGACCGAAGTGCCGGCATGAAGAGGGTGAAAGCCGGTCGCGCTGGATGGTGCTTGGCACCAGAGGTGACGTTCCCTCCTTGTCACCCCCGAGGGCCCGCTACGCGCTCGAGATCGTCCACGTCCTGTCGAAGCTGAGCCCGAGCGCGAGGAGCCGCCGCAGGTATCGTGCCGTGTAACAGGTGGCGATATGTAGGGAGTCTTCGGCGTAGGTGATGACGATCTTGGCAAGGAGCTGGCGTGGCGCGAGCGCCATCCCACGACCCACGGGCGGCTTAGCCGAGCGAGTACATTCGCGCGCTGGATCGAACCGTACAAGCCCGCCGAGCCCCAATAACCTTACGCCCCGACAGCTTCTCAAATACGGAGGGTCGGATCGATGACCCTGCTCCTCATTTCTCTCGTCACCACCATCGTGGGAGCCGGGGCTGTCACCGCCGCCCTGCGTCTTCCCCGTGCGTCGGTCACATTCACCGCCTTCTGGGTCCTCTTGGTGACTCAGGTGGTTCTCGAGGGGCTGCTGATGGGTGGGCTCCTCAGGCTCTTCCGACCATGGTCGTTGACCGCAGCTGCTCTGACGGTGGCCATCGTCGAGGTGTTGTTGGTTCGCCGACAAGCACCCAGCGCGATAAGGACGATGCTGGTTCAGATCGGCTCGGCCTTGCAGCGCCCAGTGTCGCGGCTCCTCGCGCATCCGGTCGTGTTGCTGCTTGCGTCACTAGTGCTCGCGCAGTATCTCTGGCAGCTGGCCGAGATCTTCCGTCTGCCCCAGGTCTCATACGACAGCCTCTCGTACCACCTGATCGGGCCGGCGACCTGGATCCAGCATGGGGCCATCGTTCACAGCCGCCAGGAAATCTTCAGCGATACCTTCCCGGCCGATCAAGAGCTGCTTTCGGGTTGGATTGGCGTGTATCTCGGCACGTTGCGCTTTGTCGGCCTCTGCACGCTTCCGTTCGTGGCCCTGGGGGCCAGCGCCGTGATAATGATCAGCCGATCCCTAGGGGCTAGGCGGAGTCTCGCCGTTGTCGCCGGCCTGGGGTTCGTTGCACTTCCTGTCGTATTCCTGCAGGCGAGCACCGCATACGTCGACATCGCGGCTGGATCGACGGTCATCGCCGGGTTCGGCTTCGCCGTCATGTCCCGGGCGTTCGCCAAGATGGAAGGCGACGGGGTCACCGGACTTGTGAGCGTGCTGCTGGTGGCAGGATGCGCCGCCGGCCTGGCTGCTGGAACGCAGAGCGTCAACTTGTTGGCCGCCTTCCTCATCGTGGTAGTCGCTCTCATTCAGTCAGGGCGCGTCTGGCGCCGCATCCGAGCGGCAGACCTGGCAAAGAGCCTCGGCGTGCTTGTGGTACCGATCTTCGGACTAGCGGCATTCTGGTATCTACGCACATGGTTCACGTACAGCAATCCCTTCTACCCGATCTCCCTCCTCGGATTCGGCGGATGGGGACCGGTGAGTCAGATCGTCATCGGAGCCAACGAGCCGACTATTCTTCACAACTTGCCATTGGGGCCCCTCGGACAGATGGCGGTCTCGTGGGCCTTCGACCTCCATCGACATTCCTACTCCTACGACCAGCGGCCGGGCGGCCTCGGTCCGCAATGGCTGGTATTCGGAGTGCCCGCACTCCTCGCCGCAGCTATCTCATTCGCACGCAAGAAGCGCGAATACCTATTCGGTTTGGTTCTCCCCGTACTCGTGGTCGTCTTTGCAACCGGTGCCGCTTGGTACGCGCGGTACGACATCGGCCTGGCGGGAGTCGGTCTCGTCTGCTTCGCCTACTGCCTCGAGCAACTCCGCCGCCGGCACTTCGGATGGCGAATCGCCAAACTCGCTCCAGCGCTGCTGGCGGACATGTTCGTGGCGTTGACCGCTCTGGGCATGTGGTGGGCCACAACGCCCACCTACTTTCAGCTCGCCAACGCGAATCAGACTTACGCCACGGCTTCCCAGCTGGAGTCCGTCATCACCGCATCGGACCCCGCGGACAACCTCGAGCCGTGGGCCCAGTTCGCACCGCTTGACCGCCTCATTCCCAAGGGTGACACGATTGTCTATGTGGGCAATGACGAGCCCGAGTACACCTATCCCCTCGTCGGCCAAGATCTTCAGCACGTCCTCGTGCGACTCGGCGCCTTCAACAGTGCCCAGCTGTTGGCTGGACGGATGTTCGACGACCACTTCCGATTCGTCGTCCTCGGACACGTCAGCACCGATTCCACTCTCTTCTTGAGGGTCGGCCGGGACTACAGCCAGTTCCGCAAGCTGATTGGCGGAGGTGATCTCAATGGACAGGATCTATTCGAGTTGGTCGCGTCCGCAGCATGCTCCAATCCATACTTCGTCTTGACGGGCGAGGAAACGACTCCGATAGCACAGTTGCACGTGACCGCCAATCTGAGCAATGAATGCGGTCCCGAGAGCCACGTCCCGATCACACTGGTGCAGGGGGTTCAGGGTTATCCGCTGACGCCCCGCCGGGAGAAAGTCATCGCCACGAAGGATACCAGCGGTCGGGGAAATGTGAGCTTCACCATACTGAATCCGCCTCGAAATGCGCAGTATGCACTTGTGCAGGCCGGCCGAGCCCGTTATCCGGCAGCCACCAAGCCCTTCACGCCTGAATACATCCCCATCACCAGGTCACCCTGGAACTGAATGCCATGAGTTAGAACCTCCCCGGTGAGAGCAGAGTTTGTCCACTCTGGAGCCAATCACCAAGGAGGTCCCCCGAACCATGTTGCACCTCGGACTTGAGCTGTGCTGCCGCTGATTTGACATCGACCATCGACGTGAGGCGTTGTAATCTACAACCACTTATCAAGACGACCTGAGGGACATGGCCCTTCGATGGTCGGGTAACCAGCTCATCGAGCCACCTCCAGTTCGCCCGCGCCGGGGCGTTGTTGTCAGGTGTGGACCTCTTTACACCATCACGCGGGACGCAATCTTCAGGGCCGGATAAAGAGTGATAGGCAATTGCTATCTTCGCCCGTGGAGACGAGCGGTTGTTCCGGAGGTGCTCGCCATAGCCAATCTGACCCGACTTCGACCGTACTTTCGCGTAACCCCAGCTCGATGAGGGTGCCCGGAGATTGTTTTCCCCTACACTGCCGTTAGAAATGCCCGTCTTGGGAGCGAACATCCTGGCCGCGAGGTCGGCAGCCGGCTGAAAGGGTCAAGTCCTGCCAAAGTCTGGTCAAATCGGCGACAGACCACTAGGATAGGCCAGTCATTTTGACGACTGTAGCGCAATAAGCACTATCTACCGAAGTCCGCCAGAGGAAGTGAAAAGAACTCGATGACTAGCACATTCCTGTCTTGCGGACTCCCCCTTTTGAAGCCATGAAACGCTTCCTCGCGGTGGTCGCAATTCTTGCCGCGCTCATCAGCATGAGCATCCCGCTCGTCGCGGGGGCAACAGCGAGCAAGAAGGTTTCGATTCAGATGTCCATCAAGGATCTGACGAAGCCGGGGGCATTTCGTGCCTACGACGAACTTCTGCTGACCGTAAACGTGCACGTCGGAGGCCAGTCTGCCAAGAGTGGCTTCGTCGGCTTGACTAGCAGCGATCCTAAGGAACGGCGCCTCTGCGGAATCTTCGAACCAGCGGGGAAGTTCAATTATTGTGACATCGACTTTTCCAATCGGGGTCGCTTTACGATCACAGTTGGCTATGACCCCGCCATGACCATTCCGCATCATTACATTGCGAAGCGGAGCCTCGTTGTCAGAATTGGCAAGTAAGCGCTCGCCGCGGAATTGAT
>PLPK01000014.1 GCA_003159795.1 Acidimicrobiaceae bacterium
GGCGCCGTCCCCCTCGCGCCGCCGGCGGCTCGCCTCGACCGTCGAGAACCGCTCGTCGATCGTCGCCACCGGCACGGCGAGCACACCCCGCAGCCGTTCCACCTCGGCGCCGATGCGCACCGCGGCCGGGCCGGTCCCCCCGTCGAGGCTGAGCGGCACGCCGACGACGACGAGGGTCGCGCCGGTCTCGGCCACGAGCCGCGCGACGGCCTCGTGGTCCGCGCCCTCGGCACCACGGCGCGCCAGCACACCCCGCGGCACGGCGATGGACCGGGCGGAGTCGGTCAGGGCGACGCCGATGCGCGCCTCGCCGAGGTCGAGGCCGAGGCACGGTCCCGGTTGCGCCACCGGTGGCGTGCCCGCCGGGGCGCTCAAGAGGACCCGAGGAGCGTGCGCAGCGTCGCCAGCGTCTCGTCGATGGCGCCGACGTCCCGTCCTCCTGCCGTGGCGAGCTGGGGCGAGCCTCCCCCGCCCCCCCCGACGGCCGCCGCGGCCGCCGAGGCGACCGGGCGCGCGTCGACGCCCGACTCCTCGGTCACGGCGACGACGATGGCGATCCGCCCGTCCTCGGTCGCGCCGACGAGCCCGACGCCGTCGACGCCCGTCTCGCGGCGCACCGCCAGGGCGAGCTCGCGCAGCGTCCCCGGGTCGACGCCGTCACGCCGGGCGACGACGCGCCCCGCGACGGCCCCGGCGGCGAGCTCGCGCGCCTGCGCGGCGAGCGACTGGGACTGCAGCCGCCGCAGCTCGTCGGCCAGCGTGCGCTCCCGCTCGAGGAGCCTCTCGACCGCCCCGGCGAGCTCGTCGGGCGTGGTGTGGAGCGCGGCGGCCGCCCGCGAGGCGACCGTCGAGAGCCTGCGGATCTGCGCGTACGAGCCGGTGCCCGTCGTCGCCTCGATGCGGCGCGTGTTCGCCCCGATCGAGCTCTCCGAGACGATGCGGAACGGCCCGATCGTGCCGAGAGCCGCGACGTGGGTGCCGCCGCACAGCTCGACCGAATCCGGCCCGGCATGGACCACCCGGACCCGCTCGCCGTACTTCTCGCCGAAGAAAGCGATCGCGCCCGCCTTCTCCGCCTCGACCCGCGAGGTCTCATCGACGCGCACCGGCGAGTCGGTGAGGATCGCCGTCGAGACCAGGTCCTCCACCGCCTCGAGCTCGGCTCCGGTGACCGCCGCGAAGTGACTGAAGTCGAACCGCAACCGGTCCGGCGCGACGAACGACCCCTGCTGTCTCACGTGCTCGCCGAGGACCGTGCGCAACGCCCAGTGCAGAAGGTGCGTCGCCGTGTGGTTGCGACGGATCGACTCCCGGCGCGCCACGTCGATCGTGGCCGTCACCTCGGCCCCGGAGGCGACGACGCCCTCGACGACGTAGCCGGTGTGGCAGGTGATTCCGTCGGCCGACGTCGTGTCGAGGACGCGGAACACGCCAGTCGGCGCGGAAATCGTCCCCGTGTCGCCGACCTGGCCGCCGGATTCGGCGTAGAAAGGCGTCCGGTCGAGGAAGACGTCGACGAGCTCGGCGCCCTCGGGCGCCGCCTCGCCGTCGATGTTCTGGAACCCCGCCCCGGGCCGGAACTCGGTCCCCAGCACGCGGGCCGGGGCCGTCGTCTCGGTGTAGCCGAGGAACTTGGTCGGCCCGAAGGCCTCGAGCACCTCGCGCACGCCCTCCCGTTGCTCATCATCCGTCGCGTTGCGCGCGGCCTCCCGGCCGCGGCTGCGCTGCTCCGCCATCGCCGTCTCGAAGCCCTCCCGGTCGACTGCGACGCCGCGGGACCCGGCGACCTCGACGGTCAGGTCGATCGGGAAGCCGTAGGTGTCGTGGAGCTTGAAGGCGGCGGCACCGTCGAGCACGCGGCCGCTCTTGGCGAGCTCGGACTCGATGAGCTGCGACCCGGCGCGCAGCGTCCGGCGGAAGGCCTCCTCCTCGTGGCCGACGACGGTCCGCACGAGCGAGGCGTCCCGGACGAGCTTCGGGTAGGCGCGGCCCATGGTGGCGACGACGGCGTCGGTGAGGTCCGGGAGCACGATTCCCGCCACACCGAGCTGGTGGGCGCGCAGCGCGGCACGGCGCATGACGCGCCGCAGCACGTAGCCGCGCCCCTCGTTCGACGGGAAGACGCCGTCGGAGATGAGGAACGTCGCCGCCCTCGCGTGGTCGGCGAGGATGCGGAGGGCGACGTCGGTCGGCTCGTCCCGGCCGACGGGGGATTTCGTCAACGCCGCCGCGGCGTCGACGACCGGCGCCAACAGGTCCGTCTCGAAAAGCGACCCGACCCCCTGCAGGAGCGTGAGGATCCGCTCGAACCCGGCCCCGGTGTCGATGTTCTTCTTCGGCAGCTCGGTGAGCGTCCCGTCGGCGGCGCGCTCGAACTGCATGAAGACGAGGTTCCAGATCTCGGTGTAGCGCTCGGTGTCCCCCGCGGCGGGGCCGCCCCCCGGCCCGAAGCGCTCGCCGCGGTCGTAGTAGATCTCGGAGCACGGCCCGCACGGGCCGGTGTCGCCCATCTTCCAGAAGTTGTCCTCGCCCATCTTCTGGATGCGCTCGGCGGGCAGGCCCGCCGCCTCCTGCCAGATCCCGGCCGAGTCGGTGTCGGTCTCGTGGATCGTCACCCAGAGCCGGTCGGGCTCGAAGCCGAGCACCTCGGTGACGAGCTCCCAGGCGTAGGGGATCGCCAGCTCCTTGAAGTAGTCGCCGAAGCTGAAGTTGCCGAGCATCTCGAACAGTGTCTCGTGGCGCGCCGTCGTCCCGACGATGTCGATGTCCGACATCCGGAAGCACGGCTGGATCGTCGTCGCCCGGTCGACCGGCGGCCGCTCCTCGCCCGTGAAATACGGCTTGAACTGCACCATGCCGGCGATCGTGAACATCACCGACGCGTCGATGGGCACGAGGCTCGCCGGCGGGAGCGCGGCGTGCCCGCGCTCGACGAAGAAGCGGGTGAAGGTCTCCCGCAGCTGGTCGCTCGAGATCGTCATGTCCTCACCGTGTCCGGTTCTCCTGGGGTCCCTCGTCCCCGGAAGCGGCGTCGTGCCGTTCGCCTCGCAGGGCCGCGAGCCGCCGGGCGATCTCGGCCTCGGCTCCGTGCTCGGAAGGCTCGTAGTAGCGCCGCCCTGCGAGCTCGGCCGGGAGGTAGTCGGCTTCGACCCAGCCACGCGGGTCATCGTGAGGATACTCGTAGCCGACGCCGTGCCCGAGCGCCTCGGCGCCCGGGTAGTTCGAACCCCTGAGGCGCGGGGGCACGTCGCCGAGGGCGCCGTTCTCGACATCGGACTGCGCAGCCCACAACGCCGCGGCCGACCGGTTCGACTTCGGCGCCGTGGCGAGGTAGACGGACGCCTCGGCGAGGTTGAGCGCCGCCTCCGGCAGCCCGACCCGGTCGAGGGCCGCCGCCGCGGCCTCGGCCACGACGAGACCGAGCGGGTCGGCCATCCCCACGTCCTCGCTCGCGAGGATCACGAGCCGGCGCGCGACGAAGCGCGGATCCTCCCCCGCGGCGAGCAGACGGGCGAGCCAGTAGACAGCGGCGTCGGGGTCCGAGCCGCGCAGCGACTTGATGAAAGCGCTGATCATGTCGTAGTGGGCGTCGCGCCCGTGGCGAATGGCACGGGTCGTCCGCGCCGCCTCGACGTCGTCCCGCCCGATCCGCACCTCGTCCTGCCCCCGTGCGTGGGCGACGGCGAGCGCGATCTCGATCGTCGTCAGCATCGCCCTGGCGTCGCCGTCGGCCAGGTCGCAGCACGCCTCGAGGGCGTCGTCGTCGATTGAGGCGTGCTCGAGGCCGACCGCGCGGCGGCCGAGCTCGGCGAGGTCCTCGCGGCCGATCACCTCGAATCGCCACAGCGTCGAGCGCGACAGCAACGGCGAGGTCAGCGAAAAGAACGGGTTCTCCGTCGTCGCACCGATCAGCACGACGACGCCCTCCTCGACCCCGGGCAGGAGCGCGTCCTGCTGGGAGCGCGAGAAGCGGTGGATCTCGTCGAGGAAAAGGATCGTCCCCCGCCCAGTCGTGCCGAGCTCGCGCCGCGCTCCCTCCAGCGTCTCGCGGATGTCCTTCACCCCGGCCGAGGTGGCCGAGAGGGGCGCGAAGACCTTGGCCGAGCGCGCCGCCACGATGCGGGCGAGCGTCGTCTTGCCCGAGCCCGCCGGGCCGAAAAAGACCGCCGAGGAGAGCCGGTCCGCCTCGATGAGCGCCCGCAGGGTCGCGCCGGCTCCGACGAGGTGCCGCTGGCCGACGAACTCCTCGAGCGACCGGGGCCGCATCCTGGTCGCAAGCGGCGCCGTCCGGGCGAGCTCCTCGGCGGCCGCGGCGTCGAAGAGGTCCTCACCGGGTCGCTGCGCCATAGCTCCCGCCCCTAGCCCGCTCCCGTGGACCTGGGCGGCGGCGGGGGCACGGCGGGCGCGGTCTCGACGACGCGCACGCCGAGCTCGGCGAGACGCTTGGGGTCGAGCGGGAGCGGCCCGCCAGTCATCGGGTCGGAGCCGGACTGGGTCTTCGGGAAGGCGATCACCTCGCGGATGTTCTCCTCACCGGCGAGGATGGCGACGAACCGGTCGAGGCCGACGGCGAAGCCGCCGTGCGGCGGCCCGCCGTAGCGGTAGGCGTCGAGCAGGAACCCGAAGCGGGACTCGGCGTCGGCCTCCGAAATGCCGAGGGCGGCGAAGATCCGCCGCTGCAGCTCGGGCCGGTGGATCCGGATCGACCCCGAGCCGAGCTCCCAGCCGTTCAGCACCAGGTCGTAGCTCTGGGCCCGCACGCTGAACGGGTCGGTGTCGAGCCTCTCCAGGTCCTCGGGGTACGGCATCGTGAACGGGTGGTGGGCGGCCTGCGGGTTGCCCTCCTCGTCTGTCCCGTCAAAGAGCGGGAAGTCGACGAGCCAGCAGAAGCGCAGCGCCCCGCCGACGCTCGGCGGCCGGCCGAGGTCGAGCCGCAACTGGCCCAGCACCTCGCAGGCGCGGCGGTGCTCGTCGGCGACGATCAGCACGAGGTCGCCCGCCGCCACCCTGGCGGCCCTGACGATCCCGGTGAGCTCGGCCTCGGACAGAAACTTGGTGACCGGGCTGTCGAGCGTGACCGGGTCCCCCGCGGCCCGCATCCAGACGAGGCCCTTGGCGCCGAGCGCCTTCGCCCGCTCGACGAGCCCGTCGAGGCGGGCGCGCGGCAGCGACGCCCCGCCGGCGAGCACGATCGCCTTCACGGTCGGCGCGTGGAGGGCGTTGAACCCGGTCCCGGCGAGGACGGCGGTGAGATCGGCGAGCTCCATCCCGAAGCGCAGGTCCGGCTTGTCCGTCCCGTACGAGTCGAGCGCCTCGGCCCAGGTCATCCGGGCGAACCCACCGGGCCTAACGCCGGTGGCGGCGTCGGCCGCATCGACCATCGCCTCGGTGACGAACCCGAGGATCTCGTCCTGACCGACGAAGCTCGCCTCCACGTCGAGCTGGGTGAACTCGAACTGCCGGTCCGCCCGCAGGTCCTCGTCCCGCAGGCACCTGGCGATCTGGTAGTAGCGGTCGAAGCCGCCGATCATCGTCAGCTGCTTGGCGATCTGGGGGCTCTGGGGCAGCGCGTAGAAGCGGCCGTGCTGGAGCCGTGACGGCACGACGAACTCGCGGGCGCCCTCCGGCGTCGGGGTCCACAGCAGCGGCGTCTCGATTTCGACGAAACCCTGGCGCTCCATCGAGCGGCGGATCGCCGAGTTCACGACGGCGCGCAACCGCAGGTTCGCCTGCATCCGCTCGGTCCGCATGTCGACGTACCGGTAGCGCAGCCGCAACGGCTCCTCGGTCTCGGCCCGCTCGTCGAGCGAGAACGGCACCGGCTCGCACGTCGCCAGCGTCTCGACGTCGCAGTCGCCGATCTCGATCTCGCCGGTCGCGAGCTGCTGGTTCGCGGTCCCGTCGGGGCGGATCCGCACCGTCCCCGTCACGCGCACGACGTACTCGGGCCGGATCTCGTGCGCGCGCTCGACGACGCACTGGACGATGCCGGTGTGGTCGCGCACGTCGAGGAACGCCAGGTGCTCGCCGTGCTCGCGCCGGCGTGCCACCCAGCCACAGACCGAGACCCGCGAACCGGCGTCGGCGGCCCGCAGCACGCCGCAGTAGTGCGTGCGCATGCCGGATTCGCCCGACGCGCCATCGACTCCTGTCACGTGATCCACCTCTGAATAGCGCCCTCTAGGGCGGCGGTCTCCACCGTCTCCTGACTCCCCGCGCCCTCGCCGCGCAGCACGCGCAGCGTGACGTCGCCGGCGGCGAGCTCCGCGGCCCCGACGATGGCGGCGAGCCGGGCGTGGCTGCGGTCGGCCACCCGGAGCTGCGCCTTCAGCGAGCGACCGTCGAAGGCCCGGTCGGTGGCGATGCCCGACCGGCGGAGCCTCTCGGCGAGGTCTCTCGCCGCGGCACCTCCGACGAGATCGACGACGAACACGTCGACCCCGCCGCCCGGCGACAAAAGCGCCCCCTCGGCGTCCGCGGCGAGGAGCACGCGTTCGATCCCGCAGCCGAACCCGATCCCAGGCGTCGGGTCGCCGCCGAGGGCGGCGACGAGCTTGTCGTAGCGGCCGCCGCCCAGCACGACGTCCTGCGCGCCGGCGAGCGCCGGTGCCGCGAACTCGAACGTCGTGCGGTTGTAGTAGTCGAAGCCCCGCACGAGGAACTCGTCGCGGGTCCACACCAACCCCGCGGCGTCGAGACCCTCGGTGACGCGGGCGAAGTGGGCGCGGCAGGACTCGCACAGCGCCTCGGACAGGAGCGGCGCGCCGGCGTGGAGCGCCACGCAGGCCGGGTCCTTGCAGTCGAGGACCCGCAACGGGTTCGCCGACCAGCGCTTGGCGTGCTCGGCGCAGAGCCCGGACTCGTGCGCGGCGAGGTAACCGGTGAGGGCCGCGCGATAGCCGGGCAGGCACGCGTCGTCGCCCATCGAGTTCACCTGCAGCGTGATCCCCGTGAGCCCGAGCGAGGCGAGGAACGAGGCGCCGAGCGAGATCACCTCGACGTCGAGGTCCGGATCGGCGGTGCCGATCGCCTCCGTGCCGAGCTGGTGGTGCTGGCGGTACCGGCCGGCCTGGGGCCGCTCGTAGCGGAAGGCCGGCGTCGCATACCAGACCTTCCAGGGGACCTGCGGGTGGTGCTGAAGAAAGGCGCGCACAACCGACGCCGTCCCCTCGGGGCGCAGCGCGAGCGTTCTTCCGCCCTTGTCCTCGAACTCGTACATCTCTTTTTGCACGATGTCCGTCGAATCGCCCGCGCTGCGGCGGAAGACCTGGGCGTCCTCGAACATCGGCGAGACCAGCAGCCCGTAGCCGAAGCGGCCCGCCAGCTCGGCGAAACGGGCGACGACGGCCGAGAAGCGCGCGCTCTCGGGTGGCAGGACGTCACGCGTCCCGGTCGGCGCCTGGAAGGCGCTCACCGGTTCGGGGTGCGGAAAGACCTGGCCTTGCCTGGCAGGAGCCGGAAGGCCTCGTAGACGCCCTCGAGGCCCCGCAACGAGGCGAGGACCGAGTCGAGGTGCGCGCTGTCGGCGAGCTCGCACTCAAAACGCATGCTCGTCACCCTATCCGGTGCGGTCTCGCCGGAAACTGAGACGATGCCGACGTGGTGCTCGGCGAGCACGTGGGCCACGTCCGCGAGTAGCTCTGAGCGGTCGAGCGCCTTCACCCCGACGCCCGCCGTGTGGAGGCCGACCTGCGCGGCGTCCCACTCGACCTCGACGAGCCGCTCCCGGTGCTGGCCGGCGAGCGAGAGGGCGTTCACGCAGTCCGCGCGGTGGACCGTCACGCCGCGGCCCCGCGTGACGAACCCGACGATCGGATCGCCCGGCACCGGGGTGCAGCAGGTCGAGAGCCGCACGAGCATGTCGTCGAGCCCCTCGACGAAGACGCCGGCCGAGATCGGCTCGCCCACGGTCGCGCGCCGCGGCTGGAGCACCGTGGTCGGCAGCTGCTCGTTGCCCTCGCCGAGGATCTCGCGCCGCAGCCGCTGCACGACGCTGCGCCCCGAGAGGTGGCCTTCGCCGATCGCGATGTACAGCCCGTCGAGATCGGCGTAGCCGAGCACGCTCGCCAGGCGCTCGAGGGCCGTCGAATCGAAGAGCCGCCGCACCGGGAGGCCCTCGCGACGGAGCTCCTTCGCGAGGTCGTCGCGGCCGTTGTCGATCGCGTCCTCGCGGCGCTCCCGGCTGAACCACTGGCGGATCTTGTTGCGCGCCTTGGGCGAGACGACCAGCTTCAGCCAGTCGATCGACGGCCCCGCCGTGGCGAATTTCGAGGTGATGATCTCGACCCGGTCGCCGGACTGCAGCTTCGTCTCGATCGGCACGAGCTTCTCGTTGACCCGCGCCCCGATGCAGCGGTGGCCGACGTCGGTGTGGATCGTGTAGGCGAAGTCGATCGGGGTCGCCCCCGTCGGCAGGGTGATGATCTCGCCTTTCGGGGTGAAGACGTAGACCTCGTCCTGCTCGAGGTCGAGCTTCAGGGTCTCGAGGAACTCCATCGGGTCGGGGGTCTCGCGCTCCCAGTCGACGATGCGCTGCAACCACTGCATCTCGTCGGCCGACGACGCCTCCCCGGGGTGCGCGGCGTCCTCCTTATAGCCCCAGTGGGCGGCGATGCCGTGCTCGGCGCGCTGGTGCATCGCCATCGTGCGGATCTGCACCTCGAGGGGCTTGCCGTGCGGGCCGAGGACGGTGGTGTGGAGCGACTGGTAGAGGTTGAACTTCGGCGAGTTGATGTAGTCCTTGAAGCGGCCCTGCACCGGCGGCCACAGGGCGTGCACCGTGCCGAGGGCCTCCCAGCAGTCCTTCTCGGAGTCGACGATGATCCGGATCCCGACGAGGTCGTTGATCTCCTCGAACTCCTTGCCTCGCACGACCATCTTTTCGTAGATGCTCCAGAGGTGCTTCGGCCGCCCGGTGACGATGGCCTCGATGCCCAACGCCGCCAGGCCGGTCTTCAGGATCTCGACGACCTCGGCGACCTCGAGCTCGCGGCTCGGTGCCCGGGTCGCCACCATCTGGGCGATCTCCTCGTAGCGCTTCGGGTGAAGGGTGAAGAACGAGAGGTCCTCGAGCTGCCACTTCACCTCCTGGATGCCGAGGCGGTGCGCGAGCGGCGCGTAGATGTCGAGCGTCTGCTGGGCGATGCGGCGCTGCTTCCACTCGGGCATGACCGCAAGGGTGCGCATGTTGTGGAGCCGGTCGGCGAGCTTGATGACGAGCACCCGCCAGTCCTTCGCCATCGCGACGAGCATCTTGCGCACCGTCGCCGCCTGCTGGGCCTCGCGCGAGGAGAACTTCAGCCGGTCGAGCTTGGTGACGCCGTCGACGATCCCGGCGATCACGGTGCCGAACTCGCGCTCGATCTCCTCGACCTGAACCGGCGTGTCCTCGACCACGTCGTGGAGGAGGGCGGCGACAACGCTCGTCGCGTCGAGCCCGAGGTCGGCGACGATCTGGGCGACGGCGATCGAGTGGGTGACGTACGGCTCGCCCGAGAGGCGCCGCTGGCCCTCGTGGGCGCGGCTCGCCATCGCGAAGCCCCGGCGGATGATCCCCGTGTCGGTCTCCGGGTGGCGCAGGGCGAAGGTCGAGATCAGCGGTTCGATCGAGCTGACCGGCTCCGGCTTCTCGTCGAAACCGACGAGAAGCATCGGCGTGGTGAGGTGCTCCCTGTCGAGCGGGCTCACCGTGGCCATGACACAGGCTACCGTCGCCGACCAGTTCACGGGGGCACGAATCGGCCCCTAGCTGGTCGTTTCCCGGCCCCCGGACCCCGGCTCAGCCCGGCGCGAGCGCTCCCACCGGGCCGGTGAGGAGGGCCGGCCCGCGGGCCGCGACGCGGCCAGCGGCGGCCGCCCGGGCCTCGGCGTACCCGTCGAGCAGGTAGGCCCAGACGAACAGGTTCGCCGGGTACATGAGGTAGCCGAAACGGGTCGCCGGGGCGAGGAGCGTCGCCAGCAGCATCGCCCAGGCCGTGAAGCGCACGACCTGGGCGGGCGTGCGCGGCGTCCAGCGCTTCAGGCCGTAAGCGACGAGCGCCAGCCCGAAAAGGACGAGCACGGCGATGATGAGCCGGCGATGGTCGGGGAAGGTCCGGACAAGGACCTCGCCGAGCAGCGGGCTCGCCGCCGGGGACGTCACCGACGTGAGCCCCAGCGGGAAGCGGATCACGTTCTCGACGAAGGCCCCAGGGCTCGTCACGAAGCCGACGGCGATCACCGGGACGGCGACGAGCGCCGCCGAGATCGCGTAGCGCCAGGGGGCCGGGCGGTCGTCGCGATCCCGGATGGCGATCAGCATGAGTATAAGAACCGGCCAGGCGGTGAACTTCAGCGTCGCCGCGCAACCGAGCACCAAACCCGCCGCCACCGGTCGTCGTTTCGCCACGAGCACGAGGCCCGCCAGCATGAGGACGAGAACGGGCATGTCGTCGCCGCCGGTCACCATCGGCAGCGCCCCCGACGGGAGCGCCACGAGGAACTGGAGCGCGCGGCCCCGCCGCCCGACCGTCGCGCCGCGGACGAGCAGCGCCATCGCCGCGACGACGAGGGTGAACCCCGCGAGCGTCACACGCGCGTCGATCAGCTCCGGCGGTCCCGCCGCGGCGTTGGCGAGCCCGAAGGGCGCCATCCCCGGCAGGTACGGGTAGAACGAATTGGCGTCGATCGACTTCGCGTCGGTGCGCGGCGAGACGCCCACGGTCGTCGGGTGGGCGAGGTACGGGCTCTCGCCCTTGGCGAGCCGGTCACCGGCCCGCTCGATGACGGCGACCTCGGACTGCGCGTTCGCCCCGGGGCGAGCGTCGGCCCGCCAGATGATCTCGGCGACGAGCGGCGTGACGACCGCGCCCAAGATGACGGCCGCGACGACGATGCGACGCACGAGGCTGACCGTCGAAGCCCGGATCGTTCCCCGGCGGGCGAGAAGCGCCACGGCGCCGCAGATCACGGCGCCGACCCCGTAGGTGACGCCGGCCATCTGGCCCCACTCGCGGTAGTCGGCTGCGATGGCGGCACCAGCGTTCGCGACGGCGAAGGCCGTGGCGCAGAGGTAGAGGAAGGCGTCCTTCTCGATCGGAGCCCATGACATGACGCGTCGATACGCCAAGAGGACAGCGCTCCGCATCGACGGAATCGTACTCTCGGGGCCAATGAGCCCCAGTGTGCAACGGTGCCTGGACAGGGTTGGGTCAACGACCCTGTGACATCCGAGTGTCACAATCGGGCCTGCCATACTCCGGACGGCCTACGACCGGGTGCGTGGCAATCGAACGGTCGTCGTCGTTTCGGCCCTGCCGCCCATTTCGCTTCCGACCGTGGCGAACGAACCTCCGGCTCGACCTGGCCGACTTCGAGCACCGTGCCCGCCGCGACCGGACCTCGCACCCGTCCTTCGCCGCTGGCGCGGCATGCGCCCGAGGCACCTCGGGTCGCTCTATGAGTACCTGGTGATCGCGATCGTCCTGCAGAATGCAGCCGTTCGACAGCTGCCGTCGCAATCCGCTCGGCGCCAGAAGGTGTAGCCGCTCGTCACTTCCCCTTACGATCGGGATACTGAGATGCGCGTACTCCATCGCCGACGGAACTCCCGTCACGCGCCCGACGACGTAGCGACGCGCGGTTTCCGCCGCGCAGACTCGCCGACGGGACCAGACGGACCAGAAGACACCCTGCGTCGGATGAGCCTGTTCCACGCATTCAGATCGCTCAAAGAGCCAGTGTTCCGGTGGTGGTTCCTAAGCCAGATCTTCTCGGCGTCAGGATCGACGACCCAGATGGTCGCTCAGGCCTGGCTCGTCCTGAAGCTCACTGGGAAGGGAGTCGACCTCGGTCTGCTGAGTTCCTGCGCGCTCTTGCCCGTCCTCGTCGGAGGACCTTGGGCGGGCGCCCTGGTCGATCGGGTCGATCGGCGTCGCCTGCTGATCGTGACCCAGAGCATCTTCGTCGGGCTGGCGAGCCTGCTCGCCGTGCTCACCGCGACGGGGGCGATCCGACTCTGGATGCTGTTCGTTCTCGCCGCCATCTCCGGCACGGTGAACGCGCCCGACGCCGCGGCACGACAGGTGTACGTGGTCGAGCTGGTCGGCAGGGATCGGCTCGCGAGCGCGGTGAGCCTGTACGAGGTGGTGCTCAATGCCTCCCGCGTTCTTGGACCGGCTGCCGCCGGCGTGCTGCTCGCGACCGTGGGGGTGGCCCCCTGCTTCGAGTTCAACGCGGTCTCGTTCCTCGCGCCGCTCGCCGTGCTGCTCGTTTATCGCACGGTCAGTCCGACGTACAAGGGTCTTGAAGCTCCTGGCCGCAGGAGCGAGTTTCGTGCTGGCCTGCGCTACGTGTGGAATTTCCGCGCCATTCGCACCTGCCTTTTCCTGGCTGCCGCCTCCGGCATGCTCTTTGGCCTCGGTGTCACCTTGCCGCTCCTCACGACGAGGGTGTTCCACCTCGGCAGCGGTGGTTACGGGTTGATGATGGCGGCTTTCGGGGTTGGCGCGCTCCCGGGGGCGTTGCTCGCGGCCTCAACCAGGCGCCATCCGACCGGGAGGAGCGTCGCGTTTCTCGCCGCGGCGACGGGGGTGTGCGTGCTCATGACCGCGAGCGCAGTCGGGGTCGACCTCGAGATCGTCGGACTAGTCCTCACGGGATGCATGTCGATTTGGTTCATCGCGCGGGCGAACACGCTCGTCCAGATGGAGATCGATCCGGCGATGCGGGGTCGGGTGATGGGCATCTGGAACATGGCTCTACCCGGGACCTCGCTGTTCACCGCGCCCATGGTCGGATGGGTTATCGATACCGTGGGTCCCCGGGAGGGCTTCGGGTTGGCAGGTGTCGCTCTCTTCGTGACGGCAGTCCTGGGTTGGCGATCGCTGGTGCGCCCCGTCGAAGAACCGGCTGCAACGGGCCAAGGAACCTCTCCGGGCGCTGATCTTGTCGGCAAGTGGCCCACCGCCGGAGGGTTCAGCAGCCAGCCGTGATTCTGGCGCGCCAGCGTCGGAGCAGTCTCTGCAACTCCCATCTGGGCCGGTTCCCGGGGAAATTGGCACGGCCATCGGACACGCTCCTCACTGCACCAGACCCCTCGCACTTACTGGCGTGATGCGCGAGTTCGCTACTGAACGCTGACGGCGCTCCGCTGCGGTGGCGCGGTCGTGTCCGGCCGCGGGAGCCAGCGCAGGAAGCCGTTGCCAGCGCCTTTCCCAGCGACCACCATGGACCTATGACCGCTACGAACCGCCCCGATGCAGACGTGCCTGAGCGCTGGACGGCGTCGGTCGTCCACCCCAAGATGTGGGTCGACCCCGACGCGGATCCCCGAGAAGGAGGACCTGAGCCCGCTGGCGAGCGAAGCACCGTGCTCAGTTATCTCCGTGCCTACCGGCTCACGATGGAGATGAAGTGCGCGGATCTCGATCCCGGGCAGCTCGCCACCCGCTCGGTGCCGCCCTCCACGATGTCGCTCCTCGGGTTGATCCGCCATATGGCCGAGGTGGAGCGGTACTGGTTTCGCCGAGTGATGGCCGGCGAGCATGCCCCACCATGCTTTCGCAGCGAAGAAGATCCCGACGATGACTGGAATGGTGCGGTCGCCGATCCGGGCGTCATCGCCGAGGCGTGGGATGCATGGCGCGACGAGGTCGCGTTCGCGGAGCGGTTTGTCGACGGGGTGAACGATCTCGGCACCGTCGGGCGCCACAGTGACGGCTCGACGGTCCCTTTGCGCTCAGTGCTCGTACACATGGTCGAGGAGTATGCCCGGCACTGCGGCCACGCGGACCTCTTGCGGGAGCGCATCGACGGGCGCACCGGGCTGTAGCCGCCGGCAGGCAGTCGCTCACGTTGGTGGGCAGCGCGATAGTCCGTTCGGTCGTGCTGCTCTGGATCACGAAGGGTACGCCCGCTTCTGGCGATCGGGGGCACCTCGAACAGAGCGCGCACCGTCCCGCCTCCGGGAACCGGAGGCGGGACCGGGCGCCATGAGCGGTCGGGCGGATCCGCTCAGCGGTTCGGTTGCGGCGTGTACCGCAGGTACTTCTTGACGGTCCGGAAGCCCTTGGGGAACTTCACCTTGGCATCCTCGTCGGAGATCGCCGGGGCGATGATGACTTCCTCTCCGTCTTTCCAGTTCACCGGCGTCGAGACCGAGTAGTTCGCCGTGAGCTGGAGCGAGTCGAGGACGCGAAGAATCTCCTGGAAGTTCCGCCCCGTCGAGGCCGGGTAGGTGATCATCAACTTGACCTTCTTGTCGGGGCCGATGATGAAGACCGACCGGGCCGTGAGGGTGTTGTCGGCGTTCGGGTGGATCATCCCGTACAGGCCAGCCACCTTGCGGTCGGGGTCGCCGAGCAGCGGGTAGTTGAGCGCGTGGCCTGTCGCCTCCTTGATGTCGCCGGCCCACTCTGTGTGCGACGAGACGGGGTCGACCGAGACGCCGAGGACCTTCGTGTTGCGCCTGTCGAAGTCGCCCTTAAGGTGGGCGACCTCGCCGAGCTCGGTCGTGCACACCGGCGTGAAGTCCTTCGGGTGCGAGAACAGGATCCCCCAGCTGTCACCGAGATATTCGTACAGGTTGATCTCGCCCTCGGTCGAGTCGGCGGTGAAGTTCGGGGCGGTGTCGCCCAGCTGCAGTGCCATCTCTTCTTCCTCGTCCATTCCGGCGGCGCCCACGGCGCCCGCCACGGTATCGGTCATGTGCGGTCGCGAGCCTAACGGTATCGCCGGAAAACCCAACTATGTCGATCGGCTCTCTTCGCCGCGCCCGGATCCCGCCACCCGCCCCGGCGGCGGGGTGTAGCGGAGGTAGTCGGTGACGGTCCGGAACCCCAGTGGGAAGCGCACCTTCGCATCTTCGTCCGGGATCGCCGGCGCGACGATCACGTCGTCGCCCTCTTGCCAGTTCGCCGGCGTCACGACGGGGTGGCGGGCGGCGAGCTGGAGCGAGTCGAGGGCGCGGAGCACCTCGGTGAAGTCCCGACCGGTCGAGGCGGGGTAGCTCATCAGCAGCTCGACGCGCTTGTCCGGCCCGACGACGACGACCGAGCGCACCGTGGCCGAGTCGTCGGCGAAGGGGTGGATCGCCCCGTAGAGGCTGGCGATGACGCGATCGGGGTCGCCGACCAGGGGGAAGTTGAGCGAGTGCCCGGTCGCCTCCTTGATGTCGTCCGCCCAGTCGGGGTGCGAGGTGACCGAGTCGACCGAGACGCCCACGACCTTCGTGTCGCGCCGCTCGAACTCGCCGATGAGACGCGAGACCTCCCCGAGCTCGGTCGTGGACACCGGCGTGAAGTCCCCCGGGTGAGACAAGAGGATCCCCCAGCCGTCACCGAGGTAGTCGTGGAAGGCGATCCACCCCTCGGTGGAGTTGGCGGTGAAATCGGGCGCGTAGTCGCCGAGGCGCAGTGTCATGTTCTCTCCCCCACTTGCTGACGCGGGCGGTGTCCCCGCTCGATCTCGGGTGTCGGCTGGGTCAGCCTAACGGGGCAGACGAAGCGCCAATCGGTTCAGTCCCTGTTCTTTTCCTGTAATGAATCGGCAACATGGCGATGTCGGCGGCGGACGACGAGGGCCGCGACGACGGCCACGACGACGACGACGATAATCGCCGCCGAGGTCCTGCCGCCCCAGGTCAGCACCTTCTGGTAAGACTTGCCGACGGCGTAGCCGGCGAGCGTGTAGGCGACCCCCCAGATCAGCCCTCCGGCGGCGTTGGCGGCGAGGAAGGTCCGGTAGCGCACCTCGGAGGCCCCGGCGACACCGGGGACGAGGGCGCGAAACACCGCCGCGAACCGACCGATGAAGACGGCGTAGGCCCCGCGCCGCTGCAGGAAGTCACGGGTCCTTTCGACCCCGGGATGGCCCTTCAGCGGTCGGTGGGAGAGCAGCACCGGCCCGAAGCGCCGGCCGACCTCGTAACCCACGCTGTCGCCGACGATCGCGCAGAGCACGACGAGCGCGCAGATCCACCACAGGCTGACATGGTGCTCTGAGGCGAGGACGCCGCCGAAGACGACCGCCGTCTCGCCCGGGAGGACGAAGCCGACGAAGAGGGCCGCCTCGCCGAAACACAGTGCCCCGACGAGCGCGTACGCCTCCCAGCCGCCGAGCCCGAGGAGCGGGTTGAGCAGCGTGTTCACGCCGTCACCTCCGGTGCCACGGCGAGACTGTAGGCGGCGCCCGCCAGGCGTCGCCGGGTCAGCTCTTTTTCAGCTCGCGTTCGGCGAAGACGATCCCCTCGTCGGTCCGGCGCGTGAGCTTGAAGCCCGCGCCCTCGAACGTGGCGATCATGTTCGCGTTCTCGGTGGCCGTCTCGCCGCATACCTGGTGGAGGCCCCAGGAGGCTCCCCACTGGGGCGCGACCTCGAGGCAGTAGGCGGTGAGTAGGTTACCGAGCCCGCTGTGCTGCCAGGGATCGGCGACGAGGACGGCGTACTCGGCCCGCCCCCGGGCCGCGTCGGCCACGAGCCGGCCGATGCCGGCGAGCTTCGTCGTGCCGTCCTCGGACTCGATCTCGGCGACGATCGCGAGCTCGCGGTCGTAATCGATGAAGCAGAAGCGCGACGCGAACTCGTGGGTGTGGCGCACCATCGCGCTGAACCGCAACGAGATCGTCTCGGCAGAGCAGGCGTCGAGCATGTCATGCCACTCGGGTTCGTCCTCCGGCCGGATGGGACGCAGCGTCACCTGCAGCCCACCCGTCGTCGTCGCCTCGCGGGTGTACTCCTCGGGGTACGGGCGGATGGCGAGGTGCGAGAACGCCGGCACCTGGCGCCCGACCATCGACTGGTCGACGACGGCCCGCGCGTCGAGCGCGATCGCCCCCTCGGTGCTGACGAGCAGCGGGTTGATCTCGATCTCGCTGAGCTCGGGGTAGTCGGCGACCAGGTACGAGAAGCGCATCACGACCTCGAGCAGGGCGTCGAGGTTGACGGCGGGACGACCGCGGTGCCCGTCGAGCAGCGGCCAGATCCGCAGCGACTGCAGCATGTTGAGGGCGAGGCGCTCGTTGAGCGGCGGCAGTTCGAGCGCCTGGTCGCGCATCACCTCGGTCGCCACCCCGCCCGAGCCGAGCAGGATCACAGCGCCGAAAATCGCGTCCTTGCGGGCGCCGAGGACGAGCTCGTAGCCGGACTTGCGCGCCATCTGCTGGACGGTCACGCCCTGGATCTCCGCCTCCGGCCGCTTCTCGTGCACCCGCGCCACGAGGCGCTCGAACCCCTTGCGGACGGCGGCGGCATCACCTAGCCCGAGCTCGACCCCACCGACGTCGGTCTTGTGGGTGATGTCCGGCGAGCGGATCTTCAGCACGACCGGGTAGCCGATCTGCTCGGCGACCGCCACGGCGTCGGCGACCGTCGGCGCCGGGAAGGGCCTCGTGAACGGGATCTCGTAGGCGTCGAGGAGGGCCTTCGAGGAGGTCTCCGAGAGGACCCCGCTCCCCTCGGCGAGCACGGCGGTCATGAGCTCCTTCGCGCGGGCGCGGTCGATGGCGAACCCGACCGGCAGGCTGCGCGGCGTCTCGTGGAGGATCTCGAGGTTGCGCCCGTACGAGACGAGGTCCATGAGCGCGCCGACCGCCTGCTCCGGGTAGGAGTAGGCGGCTATGCCACCGACGCTCAAGCGCTCGAGCCCCTCGCTCACCGTGAGCCCGCCCATCCAGGCGCCGAGCACTGGCTTGGTCGAGCCGCGCCGCGCCGCGAGCACGGCCTCGGCGGTCGCCGTCGCGTCGGTCATGGCCTGCGGCGTGAGGATGGTGAGCACCGCGTCGACCTGTTCGTCCGCCAGCACCACCTTCACTGCCTCGCCGTAGCGCTTGGCGGGCGCGTCGCCGAGCACGTCGACCGGGTTGCCGTGCGACCACGCCGCCGGGAGCGTCTCGTCGAGCACCTTGATCGTCGCCGGCTCGAGTTCAGCGAGCTCGCCGTCGCGGGCGAGGAGGGCGTCGGCCGCCATCACCCCGGGCCCGCCGGCGTTCGTCACGACGGCAAGGCGCGCGCGGAAGATCGGGTGCTCCTTCGCGAGCAGCTCGGCCGTCGCGAAGACCTCCTCGATCCGTCCGACCCGCACCGCCCCGGCGCGGCGCAGTGCGGCGTCGTAGACGGCGTCCTCCCCCACCATCGCGCCGGTGTGGGAGACGGCGGCCTGGGCCGAGGCGGTGAAACGGCCCGCCTTGTAGACGATGATCGGCTTCGTGCGCGAAAACGCCCGCGCCGCCGACATGAACTTGCGCGGCTGGGTCACCGCCTCGATGTAGAGGAAAATCGCCCGCGTGTGAGCGTCCTGGGCGAGATAGTCGATCAGGTCGCCGAGGTCGACGTCGAGCATGTTGCCGACGGAGACGACCTGGGAGAAGCCAATCTTCTGGGCCGCAGCCCAGTCGATGACCGAGGTCGCGAGCGCCCCGGACTGCGAGGCGAAGGCGATGTGCCCGTCGATCGGCATCGTCTTGGCGAAACTGGCGTTGAGCCTGATGCGCGGCACGATGAGCCCGAGACAGTTCGGGCCAAGGATCCGCATGCCCTCGTGGCGCGCCTGTTCCTCCCGGACGAGTTGCTCGAGGGCGGCCCCCTCGGCCCCGGCCTCGCGGAACCCGGCCGAAAGGACCGCGACGGCCGGCACCCCCTGCTCGCCGCAGAGGCGGATGACGTCGGGCACCGTGGCGGCGGGCGTGCAGACGATCGCCAGGTCCGGCCGGGCCGGTGTCTCGGCGATGCTCGGGTAGGCCTGGATGCCGCTAATGGACTCCCGCCCCGGGTTGATCGGGTAGACGACCCCGTCGAAACCCCCGTCGACCAGGTTGCGCAGGACGATGTGACCGAGCTGGGACGGCTCCCGGCCCGCGCCGACAACAGCCACCCGGCTGGGGTTGAACAGGCTCTTGAGGTTGTGGACGCTCATGAGCAAAGACTAGGTCCCTGTGGCAGATGTGAACTAGTGCCATTTGTCACGAGCCGCCCGGGGCGGCCGTCCTACCGGGGCGCGAGCGGCATCACCGGGATGACCGGCTTGCGGAACGTCTCGTTCACGACACCGGCGAACGACGCGTACCACGCCGCCGCGGCCGTCGCGATCCCGACCCAACCGCCCGCCTTCGTGAGGTTGACGCTCGACTGGAAAGCGCCGATCGTGAGCAGGACGAACGTGGCCGTGAGCAGGACGAAGACGGCGACCACGGCGCCGCTCACCCGGAACGACGCCACCGTCATGTAGGCGGTGAAGATCGTCCAGCCGAGCAGGAACACACCGACCGCCACCGGCAGATCGGCGGCGCTGATCCCGGGGGCGACGAACTTCACGAACACGTAGTAGGAGATCCAGAACGCCCCGAACGAGGTGAAGGCGACGGCGCCGAAGGTGTTCTTGCGGACGAACTCCCACATGCCCGCCAACAGCTGGGCGCCACCGCCGTAGACGAGGGCGAGCGCGAGGGCGGCCTTGGCCCCGGGGCCCCAGACGTTGGTGTTCCCGATGCTCAGCGCGAAAGTCGTCATGGCGAAGGCCGCCAACCCGAGGGGCGCCGGATCGGCGACGCGCTGGACCACCGCAGCGACCCCTCCGCCTCCGGCTGAGGCTCCCTGTGTCTCCCCGGGATGCATGGTCATGGCTCTCCTTACGTCTGGTCTCGTTGCTGGGTTCCGCCCACGCGGCGACGCCGAAACTAGTCTGAGCGGGCGCCCCCGTCACGGGACGCCGCGCCAGGGCCGGAAGGTCTGTCGCGTGTCCCTCTGGCGCCCGCGATAATGGGCTGACATCGAACGTTGCCGAGATCGGAGAAGAACGATGGCGGAAGAGCTCCCGACCGAGGTGTCCGAGCAAGAGAAGGTCTCGGAGGCCGAGATTGCCGTCCACTGGAAGGAGGAGGAGTACTACTACCCTTCCGAAGCCTTCGTCGAGCAGGCGAACGCCGCCGATCCCGCGATCCTCGAGCGGTTCAGCGAAGAACACTTCCCGGAGTGCTTCCAGGAGTACTCCGATCTCCTGGCGTGGGACGAGCCGTGGAACCAGATGCTCGACTCGAGCAACCCGCCCTTCTGGAGGTGGTTCGTCGGCGGTCGCCTCAACGCCAGCTACAACTGCCTTGACCGCCACCTCGAGAAGTACGGGGACAAGGCGGCGATCATCTGGGTGCCCGAGCCGGAGTCCGAGGAGACCCAGTTCATCACCTATTCCGACCTCCACCGGCGCGTGAACGAGTTCGCTGCCCTGCTGCAGGACTTCTGCGAGCTGAAGACCGGCGATCGGGTCACCTTCTACCTCCCCATGATCCCGGAGCTCCCGGTGTCGATGCTCGCCTGCGCCCGGATCGGGGTCATCCACTCCGAGGTCTTCGGCGGGTTCTCCGGCGCCGCCTGCGGCGACCGTATCGCCGACTCCGGCAGCCACATCCTCGTGACCGTCGACGGCTACTACCGCTCTGGCGAGCTCCAGGACCACAAGGCCCGGGCCGACGAGGCCCTCGACGCGGCCGCCAAGCTCGGCCAGACGGTCGACAAGGTGCTCGTGTGGCGCCGCCACCCCGGACAGTACGCCTCAAAGAGCCCGATGGTCGAGGGACGTGACTTCTTCGTCGACGAGATCATCGGCAAATACCGCGACGAGGTCGTCACCCCGGTCTCCATGCCGGCGGAGGCGCCGCTCTTCCTCATGTACACGAGCGGGACGACCGGCCGGCCGAAGGGCTGCCAGCACTCGACCGGTGGCTACCTCGCGTACGTGGCGGGAACGGCGAAGTACTACGAGGACATCCACCCGGAGGACATCTACTGGTGCACGGCGGACATCGGCTGGATCACGGGACACTCCTATATCGTCTACGGCCCGCTGATGCTCGGCACGACGACCGTCATCTACGAGGGCGTGCCCACGTACCCTGACGCCGGGCGTGCCTGGCGGATCGCCGAGAAGCTGGGCGTGAATATCTTCCACACCGCCCCCACGATGATCCGGATGCTCCGCAAGCTCGGACCGGACGAGCCGGCGAAGTACGACTACCACTTCAAGCACTTGACGACCGTCGGCGAGCCAATCGAGCCGGAGGTGTGGCGCTGGTACCACGAGGTGATCGGCAAGGGGGAGGCCGTGATCGTCGACACGTGGTGGCAGACCGAGAACGGCGGGTTCCTCGGTAGCACGCTGCCGGCGGTGCACCCGATGAAGCCCGGCAGCTGCGGACCGGCCGTGCTGGGTATCTACCCCGTGATCTACGACGAGGATGGCAAGGAGGTCCCCGCCGGCAGCGGCCGGGCGGGCAACATCTGCATCCGCAACCCGTGGCCGGGTCTCTGCCAGACGGTGTGGGGCCAACCCGAGCGTTTCGTCGACATCTACTACGGGAAGTTCTGCAAGGACCGCAGCTCCAAGGACTGGCACGACTGGCCGTACCTCGCCGGTGACGGCGCGGTCCAGGCCGCCGACGGCTACTTCCGGATCCTCGGCCGGGTTGACGACGTGATCAACGTCGCCGGGCACCGGCTGGGCACCAAGGAGATCGAGTCCGCCGCCCTGACGGTGGACGAGGTCTCCGAGGCGGCGGCGGTCCCGGTCGTCGACGAGGTGCGCGGGCGCGCGGTCGAGATCTATGTCGCCCTGAAGCCCGGTACCGCCCCGAGCAAGGCGATCGAGAACAAGGTGAAGGAGGCCGTTGACCGCCTGATCGGCAAGATCGCGCGGCCTCGGAGCGTCTGGATCGTGCAGGACATGCCGAAGACCCGTTCCGGGAAGATCATGCGCCGGGTGATCGCGGCCATCTCGAACTTCGGCGACGTCGGCGACGTGAGCACGCTCGCCAACCCGGAGATCGTCGACGAGATCCGCCACCACGTCCAGAGCGAGAAGGTGAAGCGGGGCGACCAGCCACGCGAGCTCACCCCAGAGGAGGCCGCGGAGTTGAGGTCGTTCGGTCACGCCGAGTAGCGGGCGCGACCACCCCCCGACCTAGAAGACAGAAGCCCTGGGGCTCCCGGGCGGTGTCGGCACGAGGCCGGCCCGCCCGGGAGCCACACAGCAGGATTGCCAGGAATCATGCCCCGGACTCCGCACGCCCGCGACCGGTGCCGAGCGACGGCCGATGCCAGCCGGTAACTCGGGCGGGTTCACGCGCCGTCATCGATGCGGCGGCGATCCTGAAAGACAGCGGAGACGGAAGCGGAGACCCCTGCACTGCTCTCGTCGCTCGGCGACCAGCGCCGTCACGTGCTCAGCATCCTGGAGGGCCCGCCTGGCTGGATGCTGCACCGCGAGGTGCTGCCCTCCGGCTGGACCTGCGCCGGGATGGTGCGGCACCTCGCTCTCCACGTCGAACGGTTCTGGTTCCGCGAGATCGTCGCCGGCGAGCTGTTCGACCACGGCAATCCCCCCTGAACGCCGCAGCGGCCTGTGCCGTCCTCACCGACGCGCCTGCCGAGGCCGTCTTCGAGCGCTACCGGCATGAGATCGACCGTGCGAACGCGATCATCACGTCGACCCCTCTCGGGGCCCCGCCCACCGGCTGGCCCGACGATCTCTGGCCCAGCTGGAGGCTGCACGACCTGCTGGAGATCGTCCTCCACGCGATCACGGACACCGCCTGCCACGCCGGCCACCTTGACTCGGCCCGGGAACTCCTGGACGGGCGCCTCTGGCTCTCGTTGCGCGGGAACCGCCCGCAAGGGGGCCCTCCCGCCGGGCGAGGCTCGCGCCCTGTTGACCCCGACCCGCTAGTCCAGCACCCGTCGGCGGGCGGTCATCAGCTGGACGGAGTGCTCCCGGTGACCTGCTGCCCGGTGACCTGCTGGTGGATTTCCTGGATCCTGGCCGAGTCGGCGCGGCGCTGCGCCTGGACCTCCTCGTGGGCCTTGGCCATGATCTCGGCCGTGATACGGGGCTGTTTCGACAGCACGGGGTGGTGCTTGCGGCAGGCCTTGTAGGGCGTGCCATCCACCTTGTGCAGGCCGATCCGCCAGCAACCCGTGTCGTGGCAGTTCATGTGCCGCAGCCCCACGATGACGGCGCCGACGATGGTGAGCTCCCCAATATCGGAACCGGTCCCCGACCAGAAGCCGTAGTGGGAGCCGGTGCCGCCAATACCGAAGAACGAGTACAACCAGTTGCCGATGGCGTGCAGAATCGACATGAGGATCCCTCTCCTCCCTTCCTGTCTGGCACGACGAGCCCGTGATGGTGGTCAGAGTGGCGAAGGTCGTCGCCATCGTCGGGGCCCCGCTCTCACGATTGGGGTGCCCGGCATGGACCGATTCTGCCCGCAACGAGCCGGTCTGCGGGGGACCCTTGCCGACCGGTCCCGAATCCGTGTCGTTCCCCGCGTCCGTGTCGAGAGAGCGGCGCCACGCGCCGAGGGCGATGACGTTCAACTGATCCGCCGCCGTTAGCGTACGGGTATCCCGGCAGGCGGCGAACGGGCGGGTGCACGACGACGTCCGCCGCAGACGGATCCCCAGCAGCCACGACAATTCACCTCCCGCACCCCCGCCACGCGACAGGAGGCGGGAGAGAACGGAGCGAACATGCCCACCCGTGACCACGCCCCTCTCGGGTCACCCTGCTGGACCGATCTGTGGACCTCGGACGTCGAAGGCAGCCGCAGGTTCTACAGCGAGCTTCTCGGCTGGGAGACCCAGGAGCCGAGCCCGGAGTTCGGCGGCTACTTCATGTTCACCCGCAACGGCGCCCCAGTCGCCGGGGGAATGGGTGACATGGACGAGATGCGCGCCGACAACACCTGGAAGGTGTACCTCTGCGTCGACGACATCGCGAGGACGGCCGAGGCAGCCGCTTCGGCGGGCGCGCGGAACGTGTTTCCCCCGATGCCGGTGGCGGATCTCGGCAAGCAGACCGTGCTCGTCGACCCGACCGGCGCGACGCTCGGCGCCTGGCAGCCCGGCACGTTCTCTGGCTTCACGGTCCTCAACGAACACGGCACGCCCGATTGGTTCGAGCTCCTCACCCGGGACCACGCTGGCGCCGTCGCTTTCTACCGCGACGTCTTCGGGTGGGACACGGCCGACATCGCGGACAGCGATGAGTTCCGCTACACGATCATGCGCAACCCCGACGGCGAGGGAGAGCTCGCCGGGATCATGGACGCGGCGTCGTTCCTTCCCGAGGGCGTGGGCTCCCACTGGTCGGTCTACTGGGCGGTCGACGACGCCGACGCCGTCGCCGCCCGGGCGGAGGCCCTCGGCGGATCGGTCGTCGCGGCCCCAAAGGACACCCCCTACGGGCGCCTCGCCACGCTGAGCGACCCCGTGGGGGCGCACTTCAAGCTGCGGGCGACGAACACCTAATCGCCACACGGCGCGCCGTCCCCGGGCGACGCGATCTCTGGCAGTGTCGCGGGCTCCGCTGCCGAGTCGCGCGCCCGCCAGCCGACCGCTCGCGCGATGCACTCGGCAACTTCGTCGCCTACCGTGGGATGATGCGCCGCCGGATCACGAAGATCGCGGTCATCACGCTGCTCTGTGCCGAGATCGCGGTGCTCGTGCGCCGCCGCGGTTTCGTGCTCGGCGCGAACACCGTGGTGCGTTGCCGGGACGGGCACCTCTTCACAACCCTCTGGATTCCCGGCGGTTCGCTGAAGTCGATCCGCCTGGGCTGGTGGAGAGTCCAGCGTTGCCCAGTGGGCAAACACTGGAGCCTCGTCACCCCGGCCAAGGTCTCACACCTGACGGAGGCGGAGAGGCAACTCGCCGGCGAGCACCGAGATCTGCGCATTCCCTGACCGCGCCCCGGGTGGGGGCGCGACTCACGCTGACTCGGCCTGACGCGCCTTCCCCGCGGCACCGCGGAAGCGAAGGGAGGCGTCTCGCAATATCACCGCCCATGACACACCTCATCAGCGCTCCAGCACGTGTCAAAGCAGCCGGGACACCCTCGAAGGAGATACTGGAATTCGTCGGACGGGTGAGCACACATACCGATGCGATCTCTCTCACCGTCATGGAGAGCCCATCCGGTTGGGTGGAGCCCGGGCCCGTCACCCGGAACGACGCACCCGGGACGGACCAGTTGACGGCCCGCGGTGCCGCCCGAAAGTGCGCCTGGCCCGGTTCGTATTTCTCGCGGGCCTGTGCCAATATCTTTCGGGTTGCCGTGTTTTCCGGTCCGAGGGGTGGCGAGACCATGGTGATGGGGAACGTCGAGGCCTGCCCGGTTGACGGGCGACGAGCGCGCGGCGAGCGGACACGTCTCAAGGTCATCGAGGCGCTGCTCGATCTCGTCGACGAGGGCACAGTGCGCCCGACCGCGCAGGAGGTCGCGACGCGCGCCGGGGTCGCGCTCCGCACCGTCTACCACCACTTCGAGGATGTCGAGGCCCTACGTCGCCTCGCGCTCGACCTGCAGATGCGCCGGCACGCCGAGATTCTCAAGCCGATCGACACCGGCGGTGACCTCGCCGAGCGCATCGAGGTGATCGCCAACCAGTGCCGCAGGCTCTTCGAGGCCCTCACGCCTATCCGGCGGGCGACGATGTTCGACGAGCAGAGCTCGCCCGAGATGGCCGAGGGCATCGCCTTCTGCACCCGCACCCGTCGGGATCACGTGATCGGCACCTTCGCGCCCGAGCTGCGGCGCTCGGGGGATGGGATGCGTGTCGTGACCGACGCGGTCGACCTCGTCACTTCGTGGCCGACCTGGGAGTATCTGCGCGCCTCGCTCGGCCGGTCCCCGGCGGCGGCGACACGGGTGATGGTCGCGTCCCTCAAGTCACTGCTCTCCAACCAGGACCGGGGAGCGGCGTCGACGAACGGGCCGAGGCAGGGCGCGTCGAGCCAACCCCCGGTTCGCGCGACACCCTGACCGGGCGTCGGCCCCGAGCATCCGGGCCCGGGCGGTGCCGACCGACATCCGCCGCGAGCAGTTGTCGAACCCCGCGGCAATCGGGCTCATCTCCGCCCTCAACACGGAACTGCGCGACCGCTACCCCAATCCGCTCGACTGCCACTTCGATCTCACCGCGGAGGAGGTGACGCCCGGGCGCGGCACGTTCGTGGTCGCGTCCGGGGGGGGCGTAGACGTCGGCTGCGGGGCCGTCCGGCTGATCGGAGAGGGGCTCGCCGAGCTAAAGCGCCTGTATGTCACGCCCGCTTGCCGTCAGCGGGGAATCGCCTCGGCCGTGCTCGCCTTCCTCGAATCCGAGGCGCGCGCGCTACGCGCGACCCGGATCGTGCTCGAGACGGGGATCCACTCGCCGGACGGGCTCGCCCTCTACCGGCACGCGGGGTACGAGGAGATCGAGAAGTTCGGTCCCTACGTCGATTCCCTGGTCAGCATCTGCATGGGGAAGGACCTCGCCGCGGACTGAGCCCGGAACAACGGATTCCCGGCCGCGCTCGGCGATAGCCTACGAGGGCTCTACCGGCCGTCGTGTCGAGTTCGTCGAGGTCCACCATGCCAACAGATGACCTGCAAGTGATCGCCGATCTCGCGAAACAGCTCCGCGTCGACTCGATCCGTTGCTCGACGGCGGCCGGCTCGGGCCACCCGACCTCGTCACTCTCGGCCGCCGATCTGCTCGCCGTGCTCGTCACCCGCCACCTCCGCTACGACTGGGCGGCGCCAAAGCGCCCCGAGAACGACCACCTCATCTTCTCGAAGGGCCACGCCTCACCGCTCCTGTACTCGGTCTTCCGGGCCGTCGGCGTCATCGACGAGGGCGAGCTCATCTCGACATACCGCCGCATCGGCGCGCGCCTGCAGGGCCACCCGACGCCGGCGCTGCCCTGGGTCGACCTCGCCACGGGGTCACTCGGGCTGGGCGTCGCCGCCGCCGTGGGTGTCGCCCTCGCCGGGAAGTTCCTCGACGAGCTCCCCTACCGGGTGTGGGTGCTCTGCGGGGACGGCGAGCTCGCCGAGGGCTCGGTCTGGGAGGCCTTCGACAAGGCCGGCTACTACGAGCTCGACAACTTCACGGCGATCGTCGACGTCAACCGGCTGGGACAACGCGGTCCGACCGAGCTCGGCTGGGACCTTGACGCCTACGCGGCCCGCGTCGCCGCCTTCGGCTGCCACCCGATCGAGGTCGACGGGCACGACCTCGCCGCGATCGACGCCGCCCTCACGGAGGCCCGCGACAGCCACCGGCCCGCGGTCGTCCTCGCCCGGACGGTGAAGGGCAAGGGGGTGCCCGAGATCGAGGACAAGAACGGCTGGCACGGCCTGGCGCTCCCCGCCGACCTCGCCGAGCGTGCCGTCGCCGCTCTCGGCGGCCCGTCCTCGCTCGTCGTCTCCTCGCCGCTTCCCAAGCCCGGGATCCCGGCCGTCACGCCGAACCCGCACGCTCGTGTCGCACTCCCCCACTACGCCCTCGGCGAGAAGATCGCGACCCGCAGAGCCTGGGGCGACGGCCTCGTCGCCCTCGCCGCGCGCCCCGAGGTCGTCGTGCTCGACGCCGAGGTCGGCAACTCGACGTACTCGGAGCTGTTCTTCGCGGTCGCTCCCGAGCGGTACTTCCAAGCCTTCATCTCCGAACAACTGATGGTCGCCGCCGCGTCCGGCCTTGCTGTGCGCGGCTACGTCACCTACGCCGCGACCTTCGGCGCCTTCGTGTCGCGCGCCGCCGACTTCCTGCGGATGTCGGGGATCTCCGAGGTATCGATCCGGCTCGCCGGGTCACACGCCGGCGTCGAGATCGGCTCTGACGGGCCTTCGCAGATGGCGCTCGAGGACCTCGCCTTCATGCGGGCGGTCAACGGCTCGACCGTCCTCTACCCCGCCGACGCGACCTCGGCCGCCGCCCTCACCATCGCGATGGCCGACTGCGAGGGCATCTCCTACCTCCGGACGACCCGTGGCGCCTATCCCGTCATCTACGGGCCCGACGAGGAGTTCCCGATCGGCGGCGCCAAGGTCGTGCGCGAGAGCGACACCGACGCGGTGACGCTCGTCGGGGCCGGCGTGACACTCCACGAGAGCCTCGCCGCGTCCGAGCTCCTCGCCACAGAGGGCATCGCGGCCCGCGTCGTCGACTGCTACTCGGTGAAGCCCATCGACACGGCGACGCTCGTCGCCTCGTGCGCGGCCACGGGCGGGCGGATCGTCGTCACCGAGGACCACTACCCCGCCGGCGGACTCGGTGAGGCTGTTCTCTCGGCCCTCGTCGCGGCGGGGGTGGTACCGCGCTTCGTGCACCTCGCGGTGCGCGGGCTTTCGCAGTCGGGGACGTCGGCCGAGCTCCTCAAGGCGGCCGGCATCTCGGCTGCTCACATCGCCGAGGCGGCACGCTCGCTCGTCAAGACCTGAGCACCCGCCCGCGGGCGAGCCCCTCGGGCGCGAGCGCTCCTGAACGGATCGGCGTGTCGAGCATTCACGTGTGCTGGCCGACTCCCGTATCCTTCGACATGTTCTCCGACACCGAACTCCGGCTCGTCGAGGGCGCTGCAGCGGAGGTCCACCTTGCTCCGGGCACCCGCGTCGACGACGACCTCTGGACGTGCCTCGTCACGACGGTCGTCGACTTCCAAATGCACGCGACGGCGGTCAAGCGCGCCCTCGACCATTTCCAGGCCAACAGGGCACACCGGGCGTCGACGCTCGACGATTTCGAGGGGCTGTTCGCCGGCTATCCCGACACGCACCACGGGAACGAGGAGCTGGCCGAGGATCTGCTCGGCTACCGGATTGGACCCGGGTCGGATTGCTACGCGACCTCGTCCGGTTCCTACGCGACGAAGGGGTGACCGATCTCGCGGGACTCTGGGCCTGGGCGGAGGTGAGCGAGTTCAAACGGGACTTCCCCGGACAGGTCTGGTACTGCGCCGCGAGTCGCACCTACGGGCTCGGGCCGGCCGTCTGCAGCTGACTCGTCATGCGGCTCGGCGGCGAGACCCTGAAGCCCGACGCGCGCCTTCACGCCTTCGTCGAGACGGCGATCGGGTGCCGGGCGAGCGACGCCGACGTCGCGGCAGCGACCGTCTCG
>PLPK01000059.1 GCA_003159795.1 Acidimicrobiaceae bacterium
CGCCGCGACGGCGCGGCGGGGCCTGCGGCCCGGCCCGAGGGCCCGCGCCCGGCGCACGCCCGTGGACGCCGGCGCGGCGACGGTGATCCTCCAGGCGTACGTCGATGGGGAGCGATCGCGATGATCGGCCTCGAGGGGGCCATCCCCGTCGGCAGGACGCTCGCCGCCGGGCTGATCGGCGACCCGGTGGCGCACTCGCTCTCGCCGGTGATCCACAACGCGGCCTACGCCGCGCTCGGACTTGACTGGTGCTACAAGGCGTTCCTCGTGCACGACGGCGACGTGACCCGCGCCCTCGCCTCGGCGGCCGCCCGGGGCATGCGGGGGCTCTCGGTGACGACGCCGCACAAGGTCGCCGCCGCGGCCGCCTGCGACGAGCGCTCGGCGGCGGTCGCGCGGATTGGCGCGGCGAACACCGTCGTGCTGGCCGGCGGGCGCACCCGGGCCGAGAACACCGACGGGCCGGGCCTGCTCGACGACCTGGCCGCCAAGTGGTCCTTCCGCCCGGCGGGCCAGGTCTGCGCCGTCGTGGGCGCCGGCTCGACGGCCCGCGCGATCGTCGCCGCCCTCGGCGACGCCGGGGCCCGGGAGGTCCTCGTCATCGACCGCACCCCGGCCCACGCCGAGGCCGCCGCGACGCTCGCCGGGGCGGCCGGCCGGGTCGCAGCACCCCGTGAGGTCGCCTCGGCGGCGCTCGTCGTCCAGGCGACCTCGGTCGGCTTCGCGGGCGAGTCGGGGGGGTTCGAGGGCGGCTGGGAGGCGGTCACCCACCACCTCGGCGCCGCGCACCTCGCCGTTGACGTCGTCTACGCCCCCCCCGTGACCGAGTTCCTCGCCCTGGCGGGCGCGCAGGGCGCCCGGGTGCGCAACGGCCTCGGCATGCTCGTCCACCAGGCGGCCCACCAGGTGGCGCTCTTCACGGGTCGAACGCCGCCGGTCGAGGTGATGTTCGCCGCTCTCGGGATCGCACCGACGACCTGATCGCGGGCGATCGCGACGGGCGGGCGGGGCCGCGGGGGCTGGGGCCGTTCTCGGTGCGGCCCCGGTAACCTTGCGGGTCGTGGCGGTCCACCTGTTCGAGCGACGCGCGCGCGCCGCATCCCGGCGGGGTGACAGCGCCGTCGTCGCCATCCTGCGCCACGTCGATCTCGTGCTGGTCGGGTCGATCTTCGCGCTGGCGGCGTTGGGGATCGTGATGGTCTACTCCGCCTCGCGCTCGATCTACCCGCTCGAGCCGACCTACTTCCTGAAGCGTCAGATCGCCTACGACCTGGTGGGCATGGGGGCGATGGTGGCGTGCGCCCTCGTCGATTACCGCCGGCTCGAGGAGTGGGCCTACGTCATCTACGGGATCGTCATGGTCGCCCTCGTCGCCGTGAAGGGCATCGGGCGCTCGCAGAACGGGGCAGAGCGCTGGATCTCGTTCGCCGGGATCCAGTTCCAGCCGTCGGAGTTCGCCGTGCTCGCCGTCGTCATCGCCGTGGGGGTGTATCTCGCGGGCCACGAGCGGGTGCTGAACGCGCGGTCGGTCGCGATCCTCGTCGGCATGGCGGGACTGCCGATGCTGCTCGTCGTGGTGCAGCCGGACCTCGGCACGGCGATCCTGCTCGCCGCGGTGCTTTTCGTCATGCTCTTCGTCGGCGGGGTCCGCCTGCGCTTCCTGGCGGGGCTCGTCGTGCTGGCGATCGCCGGCTTCGCCTGCGCGGTCGTGCTCCACGTCCTCAACCGCTACCAGCTCGACCGGCTGACCGCTTTTTTGCACCAGGACTCGGGCGGGAGCCAGACGCTCAACTACAACGTCATCCAGTCCAAGACGGCGATCGGCGCCGGGGGGCTGCGGGGCACGGGGATGTTCAACGGGCTGGAGACGAACCTCGCCTACGTACCGATCCAGTACGCCGACTTCATCTTCTCGGCCGTCGGCGAGCAGCTCGGCTTCGTCGGCTCGGCGCTCGTCATCGGCCTGTACAGTGTCGTCGCGTTCCGGGTCGTGCGGGCCATCCAGACCGCCCGCGACTCCCTCGGGCGCCTGCTCGGCGCGGGCGTGCTGGCGTTCCTGGTTGTTTCGGTCTTCGAGAACATCGGCATGACGACGGGGATCATGCCGATCACGGGGATCCCGCTCCCGCTCATCTCCTACGGGGGCTCAGCGCTCGTCGCCTTCTTCATCGCGATGGGCCTCGTACTCAACGTCGAACTGCACCGGAGCCGCCCACGATGACACCCAGACCCCGCAAGTCCACCGCCAAGGCCGCCAAGCCGGCCGAGCCCGCTGCCGCAGGCGTCGAGGGCGCCGCCCCCGCCGGGGCGCCCGTGAAGGCGGCCCCCGCCAAGGCCCCCGCCCGCCGCCGCGCGGTCCCCGCCGCGCCGGTGGAGGAGGGCTACACGACCGTGCGAGTGCTCGACGTGGCGATGGCGCTACCGAGCCCGAACCCGATCCTCATCCTCGAGGAGGTCGACCAGCCCTACCGGCGGGTCTCCATCCCGATCGGGCTCCCCGAGGGCACGGCGATCGCCTTCGTGCTGCGCGGCCGGCCAACCCCCAAGCCGCTCACCCACGAGCTCTTCGTCGACGTCCTCGGCGTTCTCGGCGCACGGGTGCTCGTCGCCCGCGTCACCCGCTACGCCCAGGGCGCCTTCTTCGCCGAGCTCGTCGTGCGAGCCGCCAGCAAGCAGCACGTGGTCGCGTGCCGGCCCTCCGACGCGATCGCCCTCGCGCTGCGTCAGGGGACGGGGGCGACCGTCGTCGTCGCCTCGTCGTTGCTCGACCAGCTCGGCACGGCGGGCACGGCGACCGGCTGATTCCCCTCGTGGGAGATCCGCATCAGCAGTGCCAGCAGCACCCAGTTGGCCACGAGCGAGGACCCGCCATAGGAGACGAACGGGAGGGTCACGCCCGTTAGGGGCAGCAGGCGCGTGTTGCCCGCCATGATGAGGAAGGCCTGGATGCCGAGCGTGGCGGTCAGCCCGGCGGCGACGAGGCGGGCGAACTCGGAGCGCGCGCGGCGCGCGGCGCGCAGCCCCGCACCGACGATGATGCCGTAGCAGCAGACGACCGCCGCCGCCCCGACGAGCCCGAGCTCCTCGCCGATCACGGCGAAGACGAAGTCGCTCGAGGAGACGGGGAGCACGCGGGCGGCGATCCCGAAGCCGATCCCCGTGCCCCAGAGCCCGCCGCGCGCGAAGGCGAGCTCGCCCTGGATCGGCTGGTAGCCGGTCCCGCTGGCGTGCGCCCAGGGGTTGATCCAGTCCGTGATGCGCTCGTTCACCTGCCCGAGCACGTGGCTCGCGGCGAAGGTCGCCACGACGAAGACAACGACCCCGATCGCGACGTAGGACCAGCGCCCGGTCGTCATCCAGAGCATGACGAGGAAGACGGCGAACAACAGCAAAGAGAAACCGATGTCGTGCTCGGCGATGATGATGAGGAGCGCCATCGCCCCGGCGACGAGGATCGGCCCAAGGGCGCGCACGTCCGGGAGGAGGCGGTTGCCGAAGCGCCTCGTCGCGATGGTCAGCAGTTCCCGCTTGTCGACGAAGTAGGACGCGAAGAAGATGACCAGCGCCAGCTTGGCGATCTCGACCGGCTGGAACTCGATCGTGGAGAAGTGGACCCACAGCCTCGCCCCGTTGATGTTCTCGCCGATCCCCGGGAGAAGCGGCGAGATGAGGAGCAGGAAGGCGAAACCGGCGAGGAGGTAGCGGTAGCGCTCGAGGTCGCGGCTGCGCCTGATGACGACGAGGACGAGCGTGTAGAGCCCCAGCCCGATCGCGGTCCAGGCAAGCTGCTGGCCCGCCCGCGTCGGGTCGCCCCGCTCGATCATCACGTAGCCGAGGCCGTTGAGGAAGAGGGCCACCGGCACGATCACCGGGTCGGCGTGCGGCACGCACCAGCGGTTGACGACCTGCACGCCGACGGCGATGACGACGAGGGCGGCGAGGAACGCGATCACGTGGTCCGGCAGCGCGTCCGTCGTGGCGAGCGACGCCATGAGGGTGGCCGAGAGCACGACGATGGCACCGACCGCGAGTAGCCCCATCTCGGTCCGCCGACGGGGCTTCGCGCGGCGCCGGAGGGCGGCGAGCGTCACGCCCCGTACGGTAGTTGAAAGGGCGCCCCGCACCAGGCAGGTAGCCTGGTGCGATGGCAACTGAGCCCCTCATCGAGGACGCCCGGTCCGAGCCGGCGGAGGTTCCCGCCGCACCTGCGGCACCCGGCGTCACCGATCGCGAGAGCTTCGGGCCGGCGCGTTTTCTCAACCGGGAGCTGTCGTGGCTCGACTTCGCCCGCCGGGTCCTCGAGCTCGCCGACGACGCGTCGCTGCCGCTGCTGGAGCGGTCGAAGTTCCTGGCGATCTTCTCGACCGGGCTCGACGAGTACTTCCAGGTCCGGGTGGCCGGGCTGAAGAACAAGGCTGACGCCGGCCGGCGCGGGCGCTCAGCCGACGGCCGAAGCGTCCTCGAGATCCTCGCCGCGGCGCGCGAGAAGGTGACGGCGCTCCTCGACTACGAGGCCCGGATCTTCAACGAGACCGTCCGCCCGGGACTGGCGGCCTCGGGCGTCGGGATCGTCGACTGGGCCGACCTCGATCGGGCCGACCAGCTGAGGCTGCGGCGCCAGTTCGAGACCGACATGTTCCCGGTCCTCACGCCCCTCGCCGTCGACCCCGGCCACCCCTTCCCGTACATCTCGAACCTGTCGCTCAACCTCGCCGTCTCGGTCGAGGACCCCGTGACGAGTGAGGGCCGCTTCGCGCGGGTGAAGGTTCCGCCGTCGCTGCCGCGCTTCGTGCGGGTCGACACCCAGCGCTTCGTGCCCCTCGAGCAGGTGATTGCCGCGAACCTCAACGATCTGTTCCCGGAGATGCGGATCGGCTCGTGCCACGCCTTCCGGGTCACGCGCAACGCCGACATCGACCTCGACGACAGCGAGGACGATGACCTGCTCGCCGCCATCGAGTTCGAGCTGCACCAGCGGCGCTTCGGCCGGGCCGTCCGGCTTGAGGTCGGGCCGGACATGCCCACCGAGATCATCGGCTTTTTGCGCCGGGAGCTCGAGCTCGGCGAGGTCGACGTCTACCGCTCGGCCGCGCCGCTCGACCTCGGCCAGCTCTGGGCGATCGCCGGGCTCGACCGTCCCGACCTCGCCATGCCGCCGTTCTCGCCGCGCGCGCCCCACCAGCTCATGACCGACGCGGGCACCCCGGTCGACATTTTCGCCCTGCTGCGCGAGCGCGACATCCTCGTCCACCACCCCTACGACTCGTTCTCCGCCTCCGTCGAGGAGTTCATCTCGCAGGCGGCCGCCGACCCCGACGTGCTCGCCATCAAGCAGACGCTGTACCGGACCTCGGGGGACACGCCCTTTGTGACGGCGCTCGCCCAGGCGGCCGAGGCCGGCAAGCAGGTCGCCGTCCTCGTGGAGCTGCAGGCGCGCTTCGACGAGCAGCGCAACATCACCTGGGCGAGACAGCTCGAGGAGTCCGGCGTCCACGTCGTCTACGGCGTCGTCGGCCTGAAGACGCACTCCAAGACGGCGCTCGTCGTGCGCCGCGAGTCCGACGGGATCCGCCGCTACTGCCACATCGGGACCGGCAACTACAACTCCCAAACCGCCCGCATCTACGAGGACCTGGGGCTGCTCACCGCCAATCCGGTCCTCGGCGAGGATCTCACCTCGCTTTTCAACCACCTGACGGGGTTCTCGCGCGGCATCGAGACCCGCCAGCTGATCGTCGCGCCGACCCAGTTCCGCCCCTGGGCGCTCCGCGAAATCACCCGCCAGCGCGACCTCGGCCCCGCCGGCTGGATCGCCATCAAGGTGAACGGGCTGACCGACCCGGTGACCATCGACGCCCTCTACGAGGCCTCCCAGGCTGGGGTGAAGGTGGAGCTGCTGGTCCGGGGACTGTGCTGCCTGCGTCCCGGGATCCCCGGGCTCTCGGCGAACATCACGGTGAAATCGATCGTCGGCCGCTTTCTCGAGCACTCGCGCATCTACCGCTTCGGCGTGCCGACGCCCGAGGTCTTGGCGGCGACGAAGCTCGAGCGGCGGGAGCCGCTGGACGCGCTCGGGAACCCGGCGACCTACTTCATCGGCTCGGCCGACCTCATGGAACGGAACCTCGACCACCGAATCGAGGAGGTCGTGCCGGTCGCGGACCCGGAGCTGTGCGGCCGGCTCGAGGACATTCTCACCCTCGACCTCGCCGACGACGAGTCCAGCTGGGACCTGAAAAGCGACGGGACCTACTCGCGGGTCGTGCCGCAGGTGGGCGTCTGCGCCCAGCAGCGTTTCGAGGAGCTCGCCCGTGACCGCACGCGTCGCCGGCGCGACGGCGACGGCGCGACCTAGCCACCCGGTGCGGATCGCCGCCCTCGACCTCGGCAGCAACTCGTTCCACATGATCGTCGTCGAGGCGCGCCCCGACGGCAGCTTCATCCCCCTCGTGCGGGAGCGGGAGATGCTCCGCCTCGGCGACCTGGTCGCGCGCGACCGCGTCATCGGCCGCCGGGCGGCCGACGAGGCGATCGCGGTGATCGCCCGCTTCCGGTCGATCGCCGAGGCGAACGGGGCCGACGAGATCATCGCCCTCGGCACCTCGGCGATCCGCGAGGCGCTCGACGGGAACCTGCTCGTCGACCGGGTCCGTGTCGAGACCGGCGTGAAGATCACCGTCGTCGACGGCACGCGCGAGGCGGAGCTCATCTTCCGGGCGATCCGCTCGAGCGTGGTCATCGACCCGGGTCCGGCCCTGGCCGCTGATCTCGGCGGCGGGAGCCTCGAGCTCACTGTCGGCGACCGCGCCGAGCTCGCCTTCGCGACGAGCGTCCACCTCGGCGTCGGGCGCTTGACCACCGAGCTCGTGGCGAACGACCCCCCGAGCGACAAGGACCTGAAAAGGCTGCGCGCCCGGATCGCCGGGACGATCGAGCCGGTGCTCGGGGAGATCCTGGCACTGCGGCCCCGCCAGCTGATCGGCTCGTCGGGGACCTTCGTCGCGCTGGCGCGCATGGCGGCGGCGGGCCGCGACGGCATCGTCCACGAGGCGGTCAACCAGCTGACGGTGGGGCGGGCCGAGCTGGAGGCGCTGCGCGACCGCCTGTACTCCCTGCCCGCCGCGCAGCGGGGCAAGCTCCCGGGCGCCGAGCCGCGCCGCACCGACCACCTGCCGGCGGGGATGGCCGTGCTCGAGTACCTGATGGATGCGACGCGCCTCGCGGAGCTGACCGTGAGCGACTGGGCGTTGCGCGAGGGGATCGTGCTCGACGCCATCGCAACCCGCGACCGCGTGGAGCTGCTCGGCGATTCGCAGGCCCTGCGGCGCTGGTCGGTACTGGCGCTGTGCCGGCGGTCGAACTGGCGCCAGCCGCACTCCCGGCAGGTCGCGGCCCTCGCCCTCGGGCTGTTCGACGCCACGGCCGGGCTCCACAGAATGGGCCCGGCCGAGCGGGACCTGCTTGAGTTCGGGGCGCTGCTCCACGACATCGGCGGGCACATCAGCCGGCAGAACCACGACCGTCACAGCGCCTATCTCATCGAGAACGGGGGCCTGCGCGGCTTCTCGCCCCAGGAGGTGCGAATCCTCACGACGATGGGCCGCTACCACGTGAAAGGGACGCCGAGGGCCACGTTCGAGCCGTTCGCCCAGCTGGGCAAGCGCGACCGCTCGCGGGCCGTCGCGCTGACCTCGATCCTGCGGATCGCCGAGGGCCTCGACTCCTCGCACCGCGGGCTCGTGCAGGCGATCCGGGCCGAACCACCGGGAGATGCGGGCCGGCTCAGCTTCGTGCTCACGGCGAGAGCCGAACCCGAACTCGAGCTGTGGACCGTCCGGCGCAAGCAGGCGCTCCTAGAGCGGACCTTCGGGGTCGAGTGCGTCTTCCGCGCCGAGGTGACGGGGCGTCCCGGCCCCGATGCCGGCCCGCTCGGCGCCGGACTCGGCTGAGGGTCAGGTCGCCGCAGGCGGTTCCGGCGGGGGGAGGCGGACGGCCAGGTCGGCGAGCGCACGCCTGCTCGCCCGCAGGCCTTCCCCGCGGTGCAGCTTCAGCGACAGGTAGGCGCCGGCGCCGACCGGGATCGGCAGCCAAAAGTTGACGATCCGCCAGCCGAGCACACCCAGCAGCGCGACGTTCTTCGTCACGCCGAAGCTCGCGAGCAGAAGTGGCAGGGACGCCTCGACGAAGCCGAGGCCGCCCGGGGTGATCGGGATGGCGGCCAGCACGTTGGCGATGCCGTAGGCGGCGAATAGCTCGATCGGGTTGACGTAGCGACCGAGGGCGGCGAGGAACGACCACAGGGCGGCGGCGTCGAGCAGCCAGTTGCCCGCCGCCCAGCCGAGGGCGGAGCGCAGCCGGTCGGAGTTTGTCGCGAGGGTCCGCAGCGCGTCGCCGAGGTGGCGGAAGGTGGCCTCCAGGTGGTCCGGGTCCATGCGGGGCAGCACCCGGCCGATCCGCCGCACGAGACGCGTCGCCGGTTCCTCGCCCCGGGTGAGGAGGTAGATGAGGATGGCGAAGAAAGCCAGCGCGATCATGCCGAGCAGCGCCACGACGATGTAGATGGTGTGGAAGCCGGCGATCGGGATCGAGATCACGAGCGCCAGCCACAGCATCACGTTGAGCACGACCGCCGAGCCGATGCCCTGGGTCGCCATGGTGAACCCGGCGTCGGCGCCGGTGACGCCGTTCGAGGTGAGCAGGCGGTAGCCGAGGCCGGCCGAGGCGGCCGTCCCCCCCGGCATCGTGTGGGCGACCGCCGTCGTCGACAGGTCGATCCGGAAGAGGCGCGAGATGCTCGGGCGATGGTGCGGCAGCACGGTCCAGGTGAGGAGGGCGTAGGCGAAGAGCGATGCCGCCTCGAACCCGACGCCGGCGGCGAGCCAGCCGATGTTCAGCCGCTCGAGGTAGTGGATGTTCCTGCTCGCGCCGACGAGCTCCGGCACGACGAGGTACTCGACGACGATGACGATGAGGAAGATGAGGATCCCGTGGCGCAAAGGCGCCGGGACGACCGCTTTCCAGCGCGATCGCAAGGGAAGCTTCCCCTCGGCAGGCATCCGACCATGCTTCCACGTTGGCGAGGCGGCCCGTCAATCCCTGCGGGCCGGCGCCGGATCGAAATGCACGGCCCGGACACCCCGGTCGGCTTGACTGGGGTCCATGGACGAGCCGGCCAGACCGGTGGGCCGGACGCGGTCGGGGCGGTCGAGGGACGCAGCGGTCGCCTCCCGTGAGCGCGCGACGGAGTGGCTCGTCGTGCGGTCCGCGGTCTACGTGCTGCTGGCAGGTCTCGTCGTGCTCGTTCTCGCGCTGCTCGCCTGGCGCCTGCGGGCGACGATATTGCTGCTCGCCGTGTCGATCTTCATCGCGGTGCTGTTGAACCCGTTCGTGCGGATGCTGTGCCGGCGGGGGATGCGGCGGGTGAACGCCGTCTTCATCGTCTACGGCGTGCTCGTCGTCCTGGCGCTGGCGTTCGGGTATCTGCTCTTCCATCCGCTCGTGTCGTCGGCGACCCGCTTCGCGCATGACCTGCCGGGCATTGTGCGCGAGGCCCAGCACGGGCGGGGGACGGTCGGCCACCTCGTCGCGCGCCTCCACCTCGAGAACTGGGTCCGCCGCAACGTGCCGAACCTCGAAGCCGCCATCGCCAAGTTCTCGAAGCCCGCCTTCGCCATCGGCAAGACGGTCGTCTCGGGGATCGTCGGCCTCGTCACGATCGCCTTCATCTCGTTTTTCGTACTGCTCGAGGGACCCCGCACGTATGGCGCGGCGCTCGGGTTCATGACCGAGGAGCACGCGGCGCGCCTGCGCCGGATCACCGACGCGATGGCGCGCGAGGTGACCGGCTTCATGATCGGCGACTTCGCCACCTCGGTGATCGCCGGCGTCGTCGTGTTCGTGACCCTCGAGGTGACCCACGTGCCCTTCGCGCCGCTGCTCGCCGTGTGGGTCGGCCTCGTCGACTTCCTGCCGCTCGTGGGCGGGCTGCTCGCCGGCGTGCCGACGGTCGGGTTGGCGTTCCTCCACTCGACCGTGGCGGGGATCGTGACGGTCGTCGTCTTCCTCATCTACCAGCAGATCGAGAACCACGCCCTCTACCCGCTCATCGTCTCGCGCTCGGTCCGGCTCTCGCCGTTGTGGGTGCTGCTCGCCGTGCTCGTCGGCGCCGAGACCGGCAACATCGTCGGCGCGACCTTCGGCGCGATCGCCGGTGCGATCCTCGCCGTCCCGGCGGCGGGATCGATTCAGGTGGCGGTGCGCGAGCTGCTTTCTGGGCGCCTGGGCGCGCCGGAGCGCCCGGGCGAAGTGGTGGCCGAAGGTTAGGGTCTACCTATGCGCGTCCTCGTCGTCCTCCCCACCTACAACGAGGCGGAGAACATCGGGGCGATCCTTGCCGCCGTGCGCGCCTCGGTGCCCGGGGCCTCCGTTCTCGTCGTCGACGACTCGAGCCCGGACGGGACCGCCGAACTCGCCGAGAAGGCGGCGGCGGACCTCGGCTCGATCGAGGTGCTGCGCCGTGGGGCGAAGAACGGGCTCGGCCCCGCCTACCGCGAAGGCTTCCGCTGGGGCCTCGGGCGCGGCTACGAGGCGTTCGTCGAGATGGACTCGGACTTCTCGCACGACCCCGGCGCGCTGCCAGAGCTCCTCGCCGCCCTCGGTGACGGTGTCGAGCTCGTCATCGGCTCGCGCTACATCCCGGGCGGTTCCATCCCGAACTGGTCGTTGCTGCGCCGGCTCATCTCCCGCTTCGGCAACATCTACGCCAAGCTCCTCCTCGGGCTTGGCGTCGAGGACTCGACGGCGGGGTACCGCGTCTACGCCGCGAGCCTGCTGGGGCGGCTCGACCTCGACCGGGTGCGCGCCGACAGCTACGGCTTCCAGATCGAGATGACGTACCTCACCCGCCAGGCGGGAGCGGGCATCGTCGAGGTGCCGATCCACTTCGTCGACCGCGTCGCAGGGACTTCGAAGATGTCGACGTTCACCGTCACCGAGGCGTTCACTCTCGTGACGGGGTGGGGGCTGCGCCGGATGTTGTGGCCAAGAAAGGGCCCTCGGCGGGACCTGAGGTGAATTGCGCGCCTTATGGCGCGCGTGCCATAGGCGAGGGCGTTGGTGGGGAATCCTGGTGGTAGTCGTGGTCCTCGTCGGCCCGGGTATCGATCTGGCCGCGAACGTCGCGTTCGCCGTCGCCGCTGAGGGCACCGGCCGCGCCGTCGGCTTCGGCTCGTGGGCGCCAAGGTCCCCGGCGGCGAGGAGTCGGTCTCGAGCGGACCACCGACCCCAAGCGCGACTGGACGAGGCTCCGTGTGTTCCGTGTCGTGCGGTCAGGCGGGACGGGGACCCAACGGGGGAGACGGCGGCGTCGGGCCCCAGGCTCAGCGGGCCGTGCTGTGGCGGGGGAGACCGGCGACGGCACCGAGGTCGTCGATGAGCGGGGCGAGCGAGTTGCGGAGACCCGCGTAGGTCGCGACGAGGTCACGGCTCACGGCGACGGGAGCCGGCGCGGGGGCGCCGTTCCCGGCGAGCTGCGCCAACGCCTCGGCCGGCGAGGCGGCCGTCCCCAGTGCGATGAGCCCGAGGGCGGCGGCACCGAGCGCCGTGCCCTCGGCCTCGTCGACGACGTAGAAGGGGCGGTCGAGGGTGGCCGCCATCACGTCGCGCCACAACTGCGACCGGAAAGCGCCGCCGGTCGCCCGCACGGACTCGACGAAGACCATCGCGTCGAGGCGGTCGAGGATGAACCGCATCTGGGTGCAGACCCCCTCGACGGCGGCGCGGATCAGGTGGGCCCGGGTGTGGTGGTCCCGCAGACCGAGATAGGCGCCGGGAAGGTCCGGGTCCCAGTGCGGCGCCCGCTCGGCGATGAGGTACGGCACCATCGCAAGCCCGTCGGCGCCCGCCGGGACGCTCGCCGCGAGTTCGAGGAGCGCGGCATCCGGGTCGGTGCTCGCCGCCACGAGGTCCGGGGCGAGGGCACGCCCGGCCCAGCCGACCACGTTGCCGCCGTTGCTGATCGCCCCGCCGGTGACCCAGAGCGTCTCGGTCAGCGCGTAGCAGAAAAGCGCGCGTCCCGCACCGAGGCGCGGTCGGTCGAAGGCGAGCCGCAGGGCGCCGCTCGAGCCGAGCGTCAACCCGGCGACCCCCGGCGTGATCGCCCCCGTGCCGAGGTTGCCGAGCGGGCCGTCGGCTGCACCGACGACGACGGGCGTTCCCGATGGAAGGCCGACTTCGGAGGCAACGCCCGGCGTCAGTTCGAGGACGGTCGTGGGGGAGAGGATCTCCGGCAGCCGGTCGATGGATACCCCGGCGATGTCGAGTGCCTGCCGGCTCCAGGTGCATGTCGCCATTTCGACCAGCCCCGTTCCCGAGGCCGATGACAGCTCGGTCGCGAGCGTGCCGGTGAGCCGGTAGATGAGGTAGTCCTTGAGGCCGACCCACCACCGGGCCGCCGTCCAGATCTCGGGCTCGTGACGGGCGAACCACATGAGCTTGGTAAGCGGCGACATCGGGTGCACCGGGACCCCGGTGAGGCTGTGCAGCTCGGCTGCCTGGCCGGAGTCACGGAGCGCGCGCGCCTCGTCGACGGCGCGCGTGTCGGCCCACGTGAGGAGCGGTGTCAGAGGTCGGAGGTCGGCGTCGAGTGCCATCAGTCCGTGCATCGCGGCCGACAGCGAGATCGCCGCCACCTCGGTGCCGCCCCCGGCCGCCACACACTCGGCGAGCGCCGCCTGCGCCGCGGCGCCGATCACGTCCGGGTCCTGTGTCTGCCATCTGGGCGCGGGCTGGTCGACCGGGTAGCCACGGATCGCGACGTGCCGCCGCGCCGTGCCGAGGTCGATGGCGACGGCCTTGACACCGGTCGTCCCGACGTCGAGCCCGACGATCGTCGAGGGCATGTCGCGCACCGACGTGGTGCGCCCGTCCTTACTTCGACGATCAGGGCCGAATCTCACGCGCTCGCCGTCGGCGTTCTCGTGGCGAGTCTCTCAGCGACCGAGGATCTCGTTGATGCGGCCCAGGTGTTCGGCCGGCAGGGGGCCGAAGCGGACCGCGCCGACGTCCTCCTCGACCTGGGCGGGGGTCTTGAACCCGGGGATCGGCACGGCCGTCGGGCTGCGGGCCCACAGCCAGCCGAGCGCCCCCTGCACGAGGCTGCGCCCGCCGTCGGTGAGGATCTCGCGCAGCGCGTCGAGCTTGGAGAGCCACTTCGGCTCGGCGCTCCCGTCCGGCCGGAACATGTCCCCCCAGCCCAGCGAGGTCGCCTGGGCCCGCCAGTCGTCGGCGGGGAGGCGCGAGTCGACGCCGTACTTGCCCGAGAGGAACCCTGAGGCGAGCGGGCTGCGGATGAGGGCGGCCATCGAGGCCCCCTCGCAGAGCGCGAAGAACTCCGGCTTGTCCTCGAGGACGTTGCAGGCGAACTGCACGGCCGCGCAGGTGCCGCGCGCGGCCCAGCGCGCCGCCTGGGCCGGCACGTCGCTGCTCCACCCGAAGTGCCGGATCAGCCCCTCGCGCTGCAGGACCTCGAGCGCGCCGGCGGCCTCGTCGGCCGCGGCGTCGGGCAGTCCGCCGACGTGGAGCTGGTAGAGGTCGATGTGGTCGCGGCCGAGCCGTCGCAGTGACGCCTCGCACGCCGACCTGATCTCGCCCGGCGTCACGCGGATGCCATCGACGTTGTCGTCGCCCTCGTCTCCCATGCTGAAGCCGAACTTCGTGGCGATGAGGGTCTCGTCGTGGCCCTTCAGCGTGCTTCCGACGAGCTGCTCGGAATGGCCGCGGCCGTAGACGTTGGCGGTGTCGAAAAGCGTCACGCCAAGCTCAACGCCCCTTTGGATCGCGCGCACCGACTCGGCGTCGTCGACGGCACCCCAACCGATGGTGTGGCCGTCGTCGTGGGTGACCGGTCCGCCAATGGCCCAGCAGCCGAGCCCCATCGCGCCGAGCACGAGGCCGTCGGTGCCGAGGCGGTGTACCGGAATGGCGTTCACCTGCGGGTTCTCGTTCATCGCCCTCCTTTAAGGGACACATTCTTGCTCATCGCACCCGCGGCCGACAGGTCTCCCGTCTCGTCCCCCGGCGGTGTTCAGCCGCTTACCGCATCCGGAACCAACCGCGCCCTTGGTGAGTCCCCAAGCCGACGAGGCTCCACCAGATTCTCGTTGGCCCGGGGAAGGCGCCGACCGGTATCGCCATCTCCATCTGGTAGCGGACCTCACCGCGGGCCGGGATGGGGGCACGCTCCGGCGGTTGAGCCTGTGCTCGAGCTTGGTGGGAGTGGTGGACGACTCGAGGTACGAGAGGCAAGGCAGAGCGGCGCCGCGTGATCGCCGGGATTGGCGAGATCGACCTCGAAGGTGAGCGACTTCCCGGCCCGCTCCGCCGCGGGGAGCCTCTGGTGCGGGACGAGGCCGGCGGGCGGGCCATCTCCTGCCCGGCTCGGGCGTGGCTTCTCGAGCGGCCCGCCGCGGACCAGGGCCGCCCGGCTGCGTTCGGGCTCAGGGCGCAAGTTGTTTTCGCGTCGGACCGGCGTCGATGCGCGCCCGCGCGCCCGGTACGTCGCCGTGCCACCAGCCCAGCGCCTCGACCCACCAGGTGAGCCCTGCCTCCACGTAGGCGCCGATCCGTGCGGTCTCGTCAGCACCCGCAGCCGTCACGCCCTCGACGGCGACGTCGAAGGGAGCGCCGTCCCGGTGTGCCGCGACGTAGTCGACGACCGCGCGCAGCTCGCTCGAGGGCGTCGCTCTCCGGAACCGTAGGAGGTGTGGATCGGGAAGACGCCGTCGAAACGCGCCGCCCGGCGGAACGGGGGGCGGTGCGGCCACCGGCCCCCGACCCAGATCGGGACGCGCGGGCGTTGCAACGGCACCGGCCGCATCGGGGGCGCCGTCACCTGAAAGTGCTTGCCCTCGTGGGTGAAGGACTCGCCGGACCACGAGGCGGTGACGATGTCGAGCGCTTCATCGAGCCGCTCGGCGCGCGAGCGATCGTCGGGTGACTGCCCGAAAGCGGTGTACTCCTCGAGGCGCGACCCCAGGCCGACACCGAGGATGAACCGGCCACCGGACAGCTGGTCGATCGTCGCCGCACGCTTCGCGACCTCCCAGGGGAGCTGTCGCGCGAGCAGCGCCACCCAGAGCCCGAGGCGGATGCTCTCGGTCCGGGCCGCGATCGCGGCCAGGGTCACCCAGGGATCGACGACCGGCCAGTCGTCGGCGTACAGGAGGTGATCCCAGAGGGAAAAGCCGTCCCAACCGGCCTGCTCTGCGGCGACGGCGAACTCGCAGAGCAGCCTCGGGTCGGCGAAGAGACCGACGTTGGGCAGGTCGATCGCGTAGCTGGGTTCGTGCATCACCGCGCCATCATGCCCGCCGCGCGCCACGGCGGCAGGATGTCGGCATGGAGGTGCGCGACGCGACCGCCGGCGACCGGGCGTGGCTGGCAGGCGTGTTGGCGGAAAGGTGGGGCTCGACCCTCATCGCCCGGCGCGACGCGCTCGTCGACGCGGGGGAGCTGCCGGGGCTGATCGCCGAGATCGACGGCGAACCGGTGGGTCTCGCGACCTACGAGGAAACCGACGGGATGATCGAGATCGTGACCCTCGACGTCCTGGGCGAGCGCCAGGGAGTCGGTACGGCGCTCGTCGAACGGCTGGTGGCGCTCGCCGGAGAGCGCCACTGCAGCCGGGTCTGGCTCGTTACGACGAACGACAACCTGCGGGCCCTGCGCTTCTACGAGCGGCGCGGGTTCCGGCTCGCCGCCCTCCACGCCGGGGCGGTCGACCGGGCCCGCGCCCTGAAGCCCGGCATCCCCACGGTCGGCTCCGGCGGCCTGGAGATCCACGACGAGATCGAGCTCGCCTGGGAGATCCCCCCGGCGGGCGTGGCAGGCCACGCCAGGACCGGCGGGGCCGCGGACCCGGGCGAGGTCGTGCTGGAGAGGGTCACCGAGCCCGACAAGGCCGTGCTGGCGAGGCTCCTCCAGTTCTACCGGCACGACTTCTCGGCGTTCCGTCATGACGAACTGGCCGAGGACGGCACCTTCGCCTATCGGTTCCTCGACCTGTACTTCCGGGAATCCGATCGGGAGGCCTGGTTCATCCGCCACGCGGGGAAGCTCGCCGGGTTCGCGATGACGCGGACGATGCCGGACTGCGGGGCAGAGGTCGCCGAGTTCTTCGTCTTGCGCGCCCACCGCCGCGTCGGCGTCGGGCGCCAAGCGGCGGGGGACCTCTTCTGTGGCCGGCCGGGTCGCTGGGAGGTCGCCTTCGACGTGGCGAACGAGGAGGCAGCCCGTTTCTGGCCGGCGGTCGTCGCGTCGGCGGCGACAGGACCGGTCGACTGCACACGCGCAACGCCGTCGGCCCGCACCCACGAGCAGGTGGTGCTGCGGTTCTCGACGGCCTAGGTTCGGCAAATGGGTGAGACGGCCGGGACAAACCCGGCGGCTTACTGCCTCGCCATCTCAGCCACTGCGAACCGGGCGCCGTTGCCGGTGCCCCGTCCAAGTCTCACGCACTGCCTCCTTTCGGGTCGCAGTGCTGCTTGGTTCTGCCCTCAGGCGGCCGCTGCCGGCGGAGACTGAGCTCTACCGGTCTGACGCGACCTCAGGTCAGCGTTTTGCGTCTCGGGTCGTAGCCCCGCGACGTCGTGCTCTTTGGCTCTCTCGGCAAGGAGGCGTGCTCCCTCCCGGGCGATGTTGCGCGCGGCGTTGACGTCCCGGTCAAGGGACATCGCGCAGCGCCCACACTCGAAGACCCGGGAGGACAGAGGCAGCTTGGCTCTCACTGCCTCGACACCTCGGTCCGCACATTGCGAACAGGTCTTTGACGATGGGTAGAACCGGTCCACCACGACGAGGGTGGCGCCCCGCTCGGAGCACTTGTAGGCGAGCTGGCGCCGGAGCTCACCGAGGGAGGCATCGGCGACGGAGCGCCCCAGGTGGCCCTTCTTGTTCCCCATCCCGGTCAGGTTGAGGTCCTCGATGGCCACGGCGTCGAAGCGGTCGACCAGGGCGTTGGTGAGGTGGTGGAGATACAAGGCCCTGGTCGTGGCGATGCGGCCGAGCAGGCGGGCGCGCCGGCGGCGGAGCTTGGCCCGGTTCTTCGAGCCCTGCTTCGTCCGGGACGAGGCCCGGTTCAGCTTCGCTGGCCTCTCGAGTTGGTTCTCGAGGATCCGGGGATTGGCGATGTGGCCAGCTTCGTCGGTGAGACCTGGCACGGATTGATCGAGCGTGGCCAGATGAACCAGACCCACGTCGACCCCCACAGTGCCGCCGAGGCGAGCGGAGCGGGCAATCGCTCTACGCGCTGGCAACCCCGCCAGGTAGCGCACGGAGTACGCGGCCTGCCAGCGGCCGCCGCGATACGAGATGGTGACCTTTTGGATGCGGGCCCGGCCCGATGCGACCAGGTTGTAGAGCCGCCGCGTCGAGGTGGTGGTGTGGATCCAGGCCAGCTGGTCACGACGGCGGCGGATTGTGGGATCGGACGGCGACCGGGGCAACATGAGGCGGACCGCGTGGCGCGACGGGCTGAGCCACGAGAGCTGATGGTTGATCTCGACGAAGCTCACCGAGGGGGTGGAACGGTTCCGTGACTTGAACCGGGGGAAGCCCACCGGCTTGCCGGCTCGGATGCCCAACTTGGAGTCCGAGAAGTTGGCCAGCCCGGCCGCGGCGTCGCGGATCCCAGAGCGGAAGGCGTGCATGGAGACCTCGCGCCACCAGGGAGCCTCGGTCTCCTTGACCTCGTTCCAGAGCCTCGACAACGAGTAGGCCGACCATGACAACGAGCCTGAGAGCTGGTCCTCGGAGATCCCGGCTGCGCGCTCGGCTGATCTGGTGCTCAGGTTCTGTCTGACCTGGTCGAGAGCCCAGTTGTGAGCCCGACGCGCCGCCCCGGCATAGGAGCGCAACAGCCGCTCTTGGGCCGGGGTCGGGTCGAGCACGAAGACGACCCTCGGGTGAGCACGTCCTCGGAGTCAGGCCCGGGCATGGCTTTAGTGTCATCCCCGGGTGTATTGGCCCCCGCCTTCACCCGCCGCCATCTCACCTATTTGCCGCACTCTCGACGGGCTGACCACTGGCCGCACGGGCCCGGGGGTTCAGCCTCCCGATCGGCTTCCGGCGAACAGACCGGCATTGGGGTGCGCGAGCCCCATCGCCGCGCCGAGGACCTTCCAGAACTCAGGCGAGCGCGCGACCCAGCGGACGGCTCCGAGGCCCTTGACCCCCTGACATCCCGTCGCGTCGACATCGACCGCCGGGAAGGCGTGACCCTTGGCGAAGAACGCGAGGTGGTAGGTGATGCCCCAGTCGGCCGGGCAGTGCAGGCCCTTTCTCGGCATCACCGGTAGCGCGCACAGCGCCGTGGCCGCGTCGCGCACCGCGGCGGCCTTCGTGACGGTGACCGAGGCGGGGAAGGCGAAGCGGAAGTGGTTCTGGGGGATCGAGTTGGTGCGGGTCACCACCAGGCGGTCGAGGCTGCCGATCGAGCCACATAGTGACGGCGTCGTCGCCGACCGGGCGTTCGCCGAGGACGGATGGGAGATAGCACCGGCGTTGGGGCCCGCGGCCAGCAGTACCACTGCGGCCAGAAGCGTCGCCACGCCCACCCCGCTCCCGAGCCGAGGACGTTCCGCGCGTAGTCTCACAGGTCCTGCCTCCTTACCAGCACGCCAATCTCGCCGACCTATAGACGCTCCGCGAGCCCGGGAGGTTCGAATCCCGGGAAGGGCGGGGAGAAGCCCTGGTCACGGGGGTGGCCCCAAGACCGGAAGACGGGTCCCTCGCGGTCCCCGCCGCGGTGTCGAAGGGTGAGCGCCCCGGCGGGGCGCACCTCGATCGTCGGGGCCCGGTCGCGGACGAGCCCCGGAGGCGCGCCGGAACGTCCTCAACGGCGCGGGAAGTGCACCTCCGCCTGCCATTTGCCGGTGAGACGCACGTTGCACAGGGCCCGGCCGGCCCGCAGGGCCCAGTCGAGGACCTTCTCGGGTGGCTCCCCGGCGGGCACCCGCAGGACCAGTCCCCTCCGCGGGTGGTCCTGCTCGACGAACCAGCCCTCGGGAACCGGGACGTCCTGGGAGCGCAGTCGCTGGGCGGCGAGCCGGCCGCAGGCGTGCATGATGCCGAGCCGGGTGGGCTCACGCTGCCGGCGGTCCTGACCGGCAGGGACCCACGAGCACATCGTGACGCCGGGGTTGGCCCCGCCGAACAGGGCCGTGAGCCCGGTCGGCATCGTCGGCGCATCCGCGTCGTCGACGATCGCGGGCAGCAGGTTGATCCAGCCGTCCCGGGCCGCGGCGAGCTGCGCCATGCAGGCGACGACCATCGCCGCATCCTCGGGCACGAACTCGAACCGCTCGACCCGTCGGCTGCCCGCTACCACGCGGCCAGCATCGCAGGTCCGCGGGCGACTTCGGGGCTCCGTTCTGTTCGCCGAGCCCGTCTTTCGCCGGGGACTGGCGCACGGCGGGCAGGAGGAACCTCTCCGGGGGCCCGACACCGGTTGGGCGCCCGGTCGGTTCCGGTCGCGCCTGCCAGCTCTACAGGCCCCGGAACCCGACCGTCAGGTTCCTCGTCGCAGTGAGGCCGTCCGTCGTGATGAGGTCGACCGGCGTGCCGATCACCAGGCCGGAGTTGTTGTCGGGCCGGTAGTAGGCGGCGACGGCCCATTGCCCGGGGGGCAGGTCGATCGAGTAGGCGTGCCCCGGCAGGACGCCCTCGAAGTCCTGGCGACCGTTGCGGCAGCCGATCCCGAAGGCCCCGGTGCCCGGGCACGCCTGCACGCCCAAGTAGGCCTGGCGCGCGAAGTCCGCGGGCGCGCCCGTCAGCTCGACGAGCCCGGCCACGGCCGGCCTGGTGTAGGTCTCGGTGAGGTCCCGGTGGATCACCCCGCGGCCCCGGGTGGTGACCGAGACCGGCGCGCCCTCGACGATCTGGCCGTAGTCCGTGTAGTAGTACAGCCCGATCCACCATCGGCCGGACGTGGCCAGCAACACGGTGTAGCTGTCCTGGTTCCCGGAGAAGGCCGTCACCGTGGAGTCGCCGAACAGCGTGTCGCCGCCGTCGACGACGTGCGATCCCGACGGTGTCCCCGTCGCGCCGCCCGGGCAGGCGACGATGAACGGCTCCGGGGCGGGGCAGGCCTGGACATAGAAGCCGGTGTCGTGCCAACCGGCCGGCGCGCCGACGATCAGTGCCGTCCCGGTGGCCGTCGCGACCCCCGGTGGAGTGCGCGCCGGCGTCGTGCTGCAGGCGGCGAGCACCGTCGCCGCGCCGAGGAGGGTGAGCAGATGCACGGGTCGCACGCGCCACGCCATGGATCCAGTATCCACCTGCAGTAGGGGGAAGGCGAGAACCCTTCCCGGTGGCTGGCACCGGGGACGAGCCGACCGTGGCGCGTCGGTCCGTGGCGTGCCCGGGTTCGAGGCGAGCCGTGCGCTAGCTGAGCGCGCCCGGATCCAGCTCGGCCCGTCGGGGGTCGCGAGCCTGGCCCCGGCGGTTACGCGCGTCCCCCGGCGGACGGAGCGGGCCGCGGCCGCGGGGCGGGCGGCCGAAAGCCGTCGCGGGTCGCCGTGATGATCTGGGCGATCCCGCCGTGGAGCGGGATCCGCTGTACCGCGACGAAGCCGGCACCCTCGACGAGGGTTGCCATCTCGCTCGGCGACGGCAGGTAGGCGACCGAGCGGGGCAGGTAGCGGTAGGCGGCGGCGTCGGAGAACAGGGCGCCGAGGCGGGGGACTACCCCGCGGAACCAGACTCGGTGCCCGACGCCGAGAACCCGCGAGCGCGGCTCGTCGACCTCGAGGAGCGAGATCCGGCCCGCGGGGCGCACGACCCGCCCGGCCTCGGCGAGGACGGCGGCGAGATCGGCGAAGTTCCGCAGGGCGAACCCGCAGACAAGCCCGTCGGCGGCGGCGGTCGCGATCGGCAGCATCGCCCCGTCGGCCCGGACGAGCGGCACGGGGCCGGCCCTCGCCGCGGCGAGCATGTTCGCCGTGAAGTCCACACCGATGCCGCGGTGGTCAGCTCTCGTGAGCTCGCGGCACAGGTCGCCGGTCCCGCAAGCGAGATCGACGACGACCGATGGCGGCGCGAGTCCGAGCGCCGCGACGGCACGCCGCCGCCAGGTGCGGTCCAGGCCGAGCGAGATCAGCCGATTCATCAGGTCGTAGCGGGAGGCGATGCGGTCGAACATCGCCTCGACGGCGGCGGCCTTCTCCTCGCCGCGCAGCAGCGTCCCGTCGCCGGTCGCGGGCGCGCCCCGCCGGGTGGATCCCTCGTCGTTGCGCGGGTCGGGCGTCAGCGGTACCAGAGCCTGTAGTAGTCGCGGCTTTGCGGGTGGAGGAGGAGCGCGACGAGCGCGACCTGGAAGAGCAGGTAGAGGATCCCGGCGCCGAGGAAGCCCGCGACGACGACGACGAGGACGAGCGGGATGATCGCGGCCAGGAGCGCCACCACGTAGCCCCAGCGGCGTTCGTTGGCGATCCCGTAGGCGCCGGCGGCCTCGGCGACCCCAAGTGCGAGCGCGTAGCGCCCCGCACCACCGACCAGCAGGCCGGAGGCGACGCCGAGGAAGGCGTTCCAGTAGAGAAGCAGGCCCGCGACCTGCAGCGTCTGGGGCTGGCGGACGGGGAACCAGTGCCGCCTGGCGGAAACCCGGTTCACCATCTCCCCAGTCTGCCAGCAGATCCGGGCGGAAGGCCGGTGGTGACGCCCCGGCGGTGGGGGAGCGACGAGGTGCGATGGCCCACTGGCGCAAGCCCGACTGGTTCACCGTCCACGTCTTCAACGCCTGGTGGCGCTCGCCGCGAGGCGCGGGCTGAGCGTCGGGGGGCGGGGGTGCTGCGGGTGCGGGGGAGTGACGGAGCTTGCCGGTGAACCTGCTCACGTCGGGAGGGCGGCGCTACTTGTTGCGGTGCGCAGGGAGACCGTGTGGGTGCGCAATCTGCGTGCGGCTAGTTCCGGCGAGCTCCTCTCGGGCGGGGAGTGGAGCCCTTGGCGGCCGAGGAGCCGGCCGACGCCGACAGGCTCGAGGCCCTCGCGCCCGCCTCGGGCGCTGGGGTGGCGGTCGCCGCCTTCTTAGAAGGCGCGCGGGCCGATTCGGCGGAGGAATGGCTGCGCCGGGTCGCCCCAGCATCTGGTCTTGGGCATCTCGGCGCGGTAGCGCCCCAGGGGCGGTCGTGCGCCGGGTCGGTTCGGGCGGCTAACCCGTCAGCGACGGGTTGCGACCGGCAGTCCGGCTCCGTGCCGCCGTCATCGGCGCGGCCCCACATTGCGCGCCGCGAGGTTGTGCCCCGGGGGAGTCACCTCGACTGCGCGGCCGTGTCCTTCGGTTCGGCGACGAGGTCGATGACGCCCACCTCCGCCGGGGTCGCGTTCGTCTTCTGCGGGGAGATGATGAGCACCCGGCTGCCGAGCGGCGTTCCGACCAGCGAGTCGAGCAGGCTCGAATCGCCCGGGATCCCGACAGGCGAGGCGGCCGGGGTCTTGTTCGCCCAGGTCGAGTCGATGACCCCGCCGCCCCAGGCTTGCTCGACGCCTTGGATGACGACGAAGCCGGGCTCCAGCAGCGGGCCGTTTCCCCGGGCGAGCAGGACGGTCAGCGTCGTCTTCGGCGCGACCGCCTTCTTGGCGAAGGTGATCGTGGGCTTCTCGCCGGGCGCCCCGATGACGCGCACGCCGTCCGCCCCGTGCCGCAGCACGACAGCGTGGATGCCGAGGCCGATGTTCGGACCGTAGGTGCCGAGGAGGTCCATGACGTAGATGATCGTGGTACTCGCCGTGATCCCTTCCTGCGAGAGGCCCAGCTTGCCGTAGCCGTCGACGGGTGGGACGACGAGGAGCACGCGGCTGCCGACCCTCATGCCGACGAGGGTCTTGTCCCAGCCGGCTATGACCCGCTTCTCGCCGACCTGGAAGGCGTCCGGGACCCGCGCGTCGAACGTCGTGTCGAAGACCTTGCCTTGCCAGATCTGGCCGACGTAGTTCGCGATGACGAGGTTTCCGCGGGCGATGACGCGGCCGGTCCCCTCGTGGAGGACCTTCGCCATGAGCTTGTTCGGTGGCGCGTTCGACGGGAAGGTGATCACCGGCGTGTGGCCAAAGGCCGTCGAGACGGCCGGCAGCGGGCCGCGCGCGGTCGGGCCGCCATTGCCGATGCCCACGACGATACCGATGGTCGCGCCGGCGATGAGGAGAACGACTAGGACGACGACAGCCACGGTGCGACGCAACGGGGGTCCCTTCACTTGGCGGTAGGACGAGCGTAACCGCCGAACCTGTGGGTGCGCCGTGCGGACCCGCGCTAGGGTGTCGGCCCGACGGCGAGCTGGCCGCAGGCGGCGGCGATCGCGCGGCCCCGCGTCCGGCGGACGGTGGCGTTGACGCCGCGTCGGCCGAGGCGGGCCTGGAAGGCGAGAACGCGGGTCCGTGGCGAGCCGGCAAGCTGGCGCGCGATCCCGCCGGGAGTCGGGTTGAGCGGGATCAGGTTGACGTGGGCGCGCAGCCCGGCGGCGAGGGTCGCGAGCTCGTCGGCGTCGTCATCGGAGTCGTTCACGCCGGCGATGAGCGCCCACTCAAAGGAGATCCGGCGGTGGGTCGCGGCGACGTAGTCGGCGCAGGCCCCGAGGAGCTGTCCGAGCGGGTACTGGTGGTTCAGGGGCACGAGCTCGTCGCGCAGCGCATCGTTGGCGGCGTGCAGCGAGACGGCCAGGTTGACCTGGCGCGGCGACTCCGCCAGGCGTCGGATCCCGGGGACGACCCCGACGGTCGAGAGGGTGACGTGGCGCGCGGCGATGCCGAGGTCGTCGATGATCCGCTCGACCGCGCGCCAGACGTTGTCGAAGTTGGCGAACGGCTCGCCCATCCCCATGAACACGACGTGGTCGAGCCGCCGCGCCACCCTCCTCGCGGCGCGCGCCGCCAGCACAACCTGCTCGACGATCTCGCCGGTGGACAGCTGCCGGGTGAAGCCCGCGTCGCCGGTCGCGCAGAACGAGCAGGCCATCGCGCACCCGGCCTGGGACGAGACGCACACCGTCGAGCGGCGCGGGTGGTGCATGAGCACCGCTTCGATCCTTCCGCCGCGGGCGAGCGAGAGGAGCCACTTGATTGTCGTCCCGGCATCGGCGGTGAGTTCGCGTTCGACGCCGAGCGCCTCGGCGAGGGCGGGTTCGGTCGCGAGCCGCTCGCGCAGTGAGGCCGGGAGAACCTGCAGCTCGGCCGGGTCGGCGAGCTGGGAGTAGAGGCCCTCCCACAGCTGACCTGTCCGGAAACGGGGCAGGTCGGCCAGGAGCGCGGCGATTCCGTCGCGGTCGAGGTCGTAGCGGCTCACCGCGCCGGCTCGATCCGGACGAGATAGGCCCGGTCGTCGTGGTCAACGCTGAAGCCGGCGGCGCGGTAGAACTTGACGGCCCTCAAGTTCCCGGCGTCGACGTAGAGCATCGCGGTCCTGAGTTCCCTCGACTGGAGCGAGACGAGGCCCGCACGGAGCATCGCCTGGCCGAGGCCGCGTTTCTGCGCGTCCGGCTCGACGCCGAGCACCCAGATCTCGCCGACGGGCGGCTCGCCGTCGTGGATCTTCGTCCAGCAGAAGGCGAGCATCAGCCCGTCGCTTTCGTGGACGAGGAGGCCCCCGGGGTCGAACCACGGCTCGCGCTCGGCCTCGAGGAGCGTCCCGGTGCTCCACGCCCCCTGCTCGGGATGCCCCGCGAAGGCGCGGTTGTTGAGCGCGAGCAGGGCGGGCTCGTCGAGGCCGACCCGGAAGGCGCGTGTCGCGATCTGCGGCGACGGGTCCGGCTCGACCGGCAGTGGGCGCCGCATCTGGTGGAGGTCGCGCTCGCGGTCCATGCCGACCGCGGTGGCGATCTCGTCGTCCGTCGCCGAAGGCAGCCGGACCCAGCAGCGGACGGGGCCGCCGCCTGCGGCCGCGACGACGCCGAGTGCCGCCCGGCAGAGCTCACGTCCGATCGCGAGATCCTCCTCGGCGTCGGGGTCGAGCACGTAGGCGAGTCGCCAGGCGTCGGGCCCAGCGTCGAGCTGCGCGTAGCCGACGACCGCTGTCGCGCCGGGGGCGCGCACGAGAAAGGCGGCGCGGCCCGATGGCCGCCCGGCCTCGAGCTCGCGCCACGTGTCGTCGTCGATGAGCAGGTGACCGCGGGCCTCCGCCGCCGAGGCGACGAGCGCGGCGATCGCCGCCGCCTCCTCGGTGCCGTTCCGCCGCACCGCCTCGATCCGGTCCACCCACCGAGGGTACCGGCCCACGGGCGCCGAGGGCGGGGACGGACCGTCTCACTACGATCGAGAGCGGTGGCCAAACCGGGGAGCATCGCGGGCCGGGCCCGGGTCGTCGCGCAGCGCCTTGCCGCGCAGTACCCGGGCGATGCCGCGCAGCTGTGCGCGCTCCCGCACGACGGGGCGTTCCAGCTCCTCGTGGCGACGATCCTCTCGGCGCAGACGACCGACGCGCGGGTGAACACCGTCACTCCGGCGCTGTTCGCGGCGTTCCCCGCCCCCGAGGATCTCGCCGGCGCGGACCTCGACGAGCTCGAGAGCATCATCCGCCCAACGGGCTTCTTCCACGCCAAGGCGCGCAGCCTCACCGGCGTGGCCCAGGCGCTCGTCGAACGGTTCGACGGCGCGGTGCCCCGGACGATCGACGGGCTCGTGACGCTGCCCGGCGTCGGTCGCAAGACCGCGAACGTCGTGCTCTCCGTGGCTTTCGGACTGCCCGGACTGCCCGTCGACACCCACGTCGGCCGGCTCGCACGGCGTCTCGGGCTGAGCGTCGCCGAGGACCCGGTCGTCGTGGAGCGCGATCTGTGTGCGCTCGTCCCGCCCGACGAGTGGGGCGCGCTGAGCGTGCGGCTGATCCTCCACGGGCGCAACGTCTGTGACGCTCGGAGGCCGCGTTGTGACGTCTGCCAACTCGCCGACGTCTGTCCGCGAGCCGGCGTCGGTTCTGTGGCGCCGCCGGCGCGCCCGACCCGGAGGGCGAAGGACTGATCCTGAGGGGACCTGGGGTCGGGGCTGACAGGTCTCTCCGTCGGGCGGGTGACGATCCGGACCCGCGGGCGCCCGTGACGGGCCCGTGCGGGTGCCCGTGCGGCGAGCCGTCAGCGTCCCTTGCGCGGGCCGGCTGGTATCCGTACCCGGTCGGGGTCAGCGACGCGTGACACGGACGAGGCGGGAGAGCTTCCGCGTCGCGCCAGCGAGGGCTCGTTCGACGGCGTACAGCTCGGCGGCGGTGTCGTCGTCCATCTGCGCCTTGGCGGCGTCGCCGATCTTCCCGACGCGGCGCGCGAGAGCTTCGATCGATTCCGCCATCGAGGCGAGCTCCGAGTAGTTGACCGGCATCCCCCCTATCCTTACCGCCTCCACCGGGGGTTGGACCGGTCGTTCGCTACGCTCGGCGTCGTGCTCACCACGCTCGACCTGCGCGGGACGTCGCCCGGCGTGCCGGCGGACCTGCCCCGCCCAGACCAGGCGGGAGATGAACCCGTCGCCGCCGTGCGGGCCATCCTCGCCGCCGTGCGCGATGGCGGCGACAAGGCCCTGCGCGAGCTGACCCGGCGTTTCGACGGGATCGAGCTCGGCGAGCTGCGCGTGCCCGCCTCTGAGGTCGCCGACGCCCCCGCCAGGGTCGGCGCGGGCCTCGCCGCTTCGTTGCGCGCCGCGGCAGGGTCCATCGAGGCCTTCCACCGGCACGGCCGCGCCCAGCCGAAGACCTTTGTCGACGACGGGATCGAGATCTCCGACCTGCTGATCCCGGTCGACCGCGTCGGGGTCTACGCGCCGGGGGGGCGGGCGACCTACCCCTCCAGCGTGCTAATGACGGCGATCCCGGCGCGTGTCGCCGGCGTCGGTTCGATCGCCTGCTGCGCGCCGCCGGGTCCCGATGGCTCGGTGCCCGCGGTGATCCTCGCCGCGGCGGCGATCGCCGGGGTCGACGAGGTCTACCGGGTCGGCGGGGCCCAGGCGATCGGCGCGCTCGCCTACGGGACCGAGTCGATCCGCAAGGTCGACGTCGTCGTGGGACCGGGCTCGAAGTGGGTCTCGATCGCTGAGCGCGAGGTGCGGGGTACGGTCGGCGTGCCGGCCGCCTTCGCCGGCCCCTCGGAGGTCGTCGTCGTCGCCGACGAGTCGGCCCCCGTCGAGTGGGCCGCGATCGACGTCATCGTGCAGGCCGAGCACGGTCCGGACGGGTTCGCCTGGCTCGTGACGTGGTCCGCCGCCGTCGCCGCCGATGTCGACGAGGCGGTCTGCCGCCTTGTCGAGGCCTCGCCGCGCCGCGACGAGACCCGGGCGGCGCTCGGGTCCGGGGGCTACGCTGTGCTCGTCGACGGGCCGGAGCACGCGATGGCGGTCGTGAACGCCATCGCCCCGGAGCACCTCGAGCTGATGGTGGCCCAGCCCGAGGTCCTCGTGCCGCTCGTGCGGCACGCCGGGGCGGTCTTCGTCGGTGCGTTCGCGCCGGCGTCGTTCGGTGACTACCTGGCCGGCCCCAGCCACGTGCTGCCGACGTTCGGCACGGCGCGTTTCTCCTCGGTCCTCGGCACGGAGGACTTCCTGCGGCGCTCGCACGTCATCCGCTTCACCGAGGCCGCGGCGGGACGCGTGGCCGGCGACGTCGCCGCGATCGCCGACGCCGAGGGGCTCCCCGCCCACGCCGAGTCGGCGCGGCTGCGCGCCGGCCGGCCGACCTGGAGCGCGCGGTGACACCGGCGGGCGCCGATCGTCCCGGTCCGGAACCGCGCCCCGGTGGGGCGCTGTGGTCCGGCTACCACTCCCCGCAGGTCGACGTGGCGGTCCGCCTCAACACGAACGAGGCCCCGGAGCCGCCGCCCCCCGAGTTCATCGCCGCCGTCCGGAAGGCCGTCGGGGACATCGCCCTCAACCGCTACCCCGACCGGCGGGCGAGCGCGCTGCGCGCCGCCATCGCCGCCCAGCACGGCCTCGGGGCCGAGCAGGTCTTCTGCGCCAACGGCTCGAACGAGGTGATCCAGTCGCTCTTCCTCGCCTACGGCGGACCGGGGCGGAGCTGCGCGCTCTTCGAGCCGACCTACGCCCTGCACTCGCATATCGCCCGGCTCACCTCGACCGCCGTCGTCACGGGGGAACGCGACGACGGCTACCTCATCGATCCCGCCGAGGTCGACCGGGTGCTCGAGGCGGCGGCGGCGCACGGTGACGCCGGGCCCGCCATCGTGTTCTTGTGCTCGCCCAACAACCCGACGGGTCTCGTCGAGCCGGTGTCGACGATCGAGGCCGTCCTCGCGGCCGCTCCCGGCCTCGTCGTCGTCGACGAGGCCTACGTCCAGTTCGCCCGCTCCTCGGTGCTCGGCCTCGTCGCCACCCATCCGCACCTCGTCGTGCTGCGCACGTTCTCGAAGACCTGGTCGCTCGCCGCCCTCCGCCTCGGCTACGCGCTCGGCGCGCCCGACGTGATCGAATCGCTCTTCTCGGCGGCGCTCCCGTATCACCTCGACGCCGTGAAGCAGGCGGCGGGGATCGTCGCGCTGGGATTCACCGAGGAGATGGACGGGCGCGTCGCCCGCATCGTCGCCGAGCGAGACCGGTTGCTCGCGGGCCTCGGGGCCCTCGGATTCGCCGCCATCCCGTCGGAGTCGAACTTCATCCTCTTCTCGACGGGCGACCATGACGCCCACCGCGTGTGGGAGGACCTCGTGCAGCGCTCCGTGCTCGTGCGCGACCTGACGGGCTGGCCGCGCCTGGCCGGCCACCTGCGGGTGACGATCGGCACCGCCGCCGAGAACGACGCCTTCCTCGCCGCCCTCGCCCAGGTGATCAGCTGAGACGGGTGAACCGCCGGCAAAGGCCGGGAAAGCGCGAGGCTGTGGCCATGGCGGCGACCGATGTCCCCGCGGTCATGGCCCCGGGACGGCGCGCCACGCGGCACCGCAAGACGAGGGAGAGCGAGGTCCTCGTGGAGGTCGACCTCGACGGCGCCGGCCGGGTCGAGGTGACGACGGGGCTGCCTTTTTTCGACCACATGCTCAGCCAGCTCGGCACGCACGCCGGGCTGGACCTCGTCGTCCGGGCGACGGGCGACCTCGAGGTCGACTCCCACCACACCGTCGAGGACACCGGGATCGCGCTCGGCGAGGCCCTCGTGGAGGCGTTCGGCGACAAGGCGGGCATCCGCCGCTTCGCCTCGGTCGCGGTCCCCCTCGACGAGGCGCTCGTCGAGGCGGCGCTCGACGTCTCGGGACGGGCGTACCTGAGCTACGAGATCGACTTCGCGCCGGACACGCCGGGGCTCGGCTCGCCGCCTTTCGACCCGCAGCTCGCCGAGGAGTTCTGGCGCGCCCTCGTCACCGCCTCGGCAGTGACGCTGCACGTCGCCCTGCGCCACGGCAAGAACACGCACCACGTGCTCGAGGCCTCGTTCAAGGCGGTCGCCCGGGCGCTGCGCGACGCGAAGCGACTCGAGGGCACCGCGGTGCCCTCCACCAAGGGGGTCCTCTAGGCCGTGATCGCGGTCCTCGACTACGGGATCGGCAACCTGCGCTCGGCCCAGAAGGCGCTCCTCCACGTCGGGGCCGACGCTCAGCTCGTCACGTCGGCCGCCGAGGCGGTGGGGGCCGCCGGGGTGGTGCTCCCGGGCGTCGGAAACTTCGGCGCCTGTGCGGTGGCGTTGCGGGAGTCGGGGCTCGACCGCACGGTTCTCGACGCCGTCGCGGCGGGCACGCCGATGCTCGGCGTCTGCATCGGGTTCCAGCTGCTCTTCGCGGACTCCGAGGAGAGCCCGGGGGTCGCCGGGCTCGGGGTCTTCGACGGCACGGTGGCGCGCCTCGCCGGCGCAGAGAAGTTGCCACAGATGCAGTGGAACGCTCTCGACCGGGTGCCGGGCCGCGACTCGGCGCTGCTCGCCGGGCTCGAGGAGCACCCCTGGTTCTACTTCGTCCACTCTTACGCGCCCGTGCCCACCGGCCCGAGCCGCGCGGCGGTCGTCGCGACCTGTGATTACGGGGGCGTCGTGACCGCGATGGTGGAGCGGGACAACTGCTTCGGGACCCAGTTCCACCCAGAAAAGTCAGGAAAATCGGGGCTCGCCGTCCTCGCCGCTTTCGCGGCGCGCTGCGGCGTCGTCCCCACTATGCGAACCTAGGCGGGGGTGACCGAGATGGAATGTATCCCTTCGATTGACATCCGCGGGGGCCAGGCTGTGCGGCTCGTGCGCGGCGAGTTCTCCCGGGAGACCGTCTACGGCGACCCGATCGAGCAGGCCCTCGCCTACGTGGCGGACGGCGCGAGCCAACTGCACCTCGTCGACCTCGACGCGGCGCGCACCGGCCGCCCGGTGAACGGGGAGATCGTGCGCGAGCTCGTCCGCCAGGTCCAAGTCCCAGTGGAGTTCGGCGGCGGGGTGCGCACGATCGAGTCGGCCGACGCGCTCTTCGGCGCCGGCGTCGGCCACGTCGTAGTTGGCACGGCCGGCATCGAGGACCCCGAGTTCCTCCGCCGTCTCGCCACGCGCTACCCGGGCCGGGTGCTCGCCGGGCTCGACCACCGGCGCACCACGGTGGGGGACCGGACGGTCCGTGAGCTCGCCGTGCGGGGCTGGGAGGAGTCGACCGGGGTCGACCTCGGCGCCGCGCTGCGCGCGCTCGAAGGGCTGCCGCTGGCGGGCGTCGTCGTCACCGACATCACTCGTGACGGGACCCTCGAGGGTCCTGATCTCGACGGTTGCCGCTACGTGCTCGGCGCGACGCACCTCCCGGTCGTCGCCGCCGGCGGCGTCGCGAGCGTCGCGGACCTCTCGGCGCTCGCCGGGCTGCGCGTCCTCGAGCGCGGGCTTGCCGGCGTGATCGTGGGGCGGGCGTTCGCCTCGGGCGAGCTCGCCGTCGCCGACGCCGTCGCGGCATGCGAAGCCTGAGGATCATCCCCTGCCTCGACGTCGACCACGGTCGCGTCGTGAAAGGCGTGAACTTCGTCGGCCTGCGTGACGCCGGTGACCCCGTCGAGCTGGCCCGCCGGTACGACGCCGCGGGCGCCGACGAGCTGATCTTTTTGGACATCACTGCGTCGTCGGACGATCGCGCCATCCTCATCGACGTCGTCGCGCGCACGGCCGACGTGGTCTTCATCCCACTCACCGTCGGCGGCGGGATCCGCAGCCTGGACGACGCCCGGCAGATCCTGCGCGCCGGGGCGGACAAGATCGCCATTAACTCCGCTGCCATCGCCCGCCCCGGGCTCATCAGCGAGATCGCGGCGACCTTCGGCAACCAGTGCGTTGTCGTGGCGATCGATGGCCGCCGGCGCGAGGAGGGCTATGAGGTCTACTCCCACGGCGGTCGCCACCCGACGGGTCTCGACGCCGTCGCGTGGGCGGGCGAGGCGGAACGGCTCGGCGCCGGCGAGATCCTGCTCACCTCGATGGACCGCGACGGCACCGAGACCGGCTACGACGCCGAGCTCACCGGGCTGGTCGCGGCGAGCGTCGGCATCCCGGTCATCGCCTCGGGCGGGGTCGGCAACCTCGGGCACCTTGTGGAGGGGGCCGCCGCCGGGGCCGACGGCGTGCTCGCGGCGTCGGTGTTCCACTACGAGGCGACGACGATCGCCGAGGCGAAGCGCTACCTCGCGGCGCACGGCGTCGTCGTCCGGCCGCCCGGAGGCTAGGCCCGACCGGTACGGGGAATCGCGCACTACCGTCGTAGCCATGGCCGTCGCTCCCTCTTCCCATCGTGGCGACAAATCGCCGGGCGGGGTGAAGCAGCCGATCACGATGGTGAACGACCGCGTCCTCGTCCAGGTTCCGGACCCCGAGGGCGAGCGGCGAAGCCGCGCCGGCATCCTCATCCCCGCCACGGCGCAGCTGACGAGGCGGCTCACCTGGGCCGAGGTGGCGGCGACGGGGCCGAATGTGCGCACGGTTAAGGTCGGCGACAAGGTGCTTTTCAACCGGGACGACTGCTTCGAGGTCGAGGTGCAGGGCGAGGACTACCTCATCCTTCGCGAGCGCGACGTCCAGGCCCTCGCGACCGAACGCCTCGACGGCGGGACCGGCCTGTACCTGTGAGCGGGCGGGCAGCGGGGGACGCCACCGGCCCCCGGCCGGAGGCCGAGCCGGCGGGGTCCGACGTCGTGGCCTTCGGGCCCGACGGGCTCGTCCCGGCGGTCGTCCAGGACGCGACCTCCCACGAGGTCCTGATGGTCGCCTACATGAACGCCGAGTCGCTGCGGCGCACGCTCGAGACGAAAAGGACGTGGTTCTACTCCCGGAGCCGCCGTGAGCTGTGGCCGAAGGGCGAGACCTCGGGCAACCGCCAGTGGGTGCGCGGCGTGCTCGTCGACTGCGACGGCGACGCGCTCGTCATCGAGGTCGACCAGGAGGGCTCGGGCGCCTGCCACACCGGCGCGCGCACCTGTTTCCTGCGCCGCCTCGAGGTCTGATAGGCAAGACCTCCCCGTGGGCCGACTGAGCGCCGCGGAGACCTACGCAGCTCTCCACGAGGGCGTGGTCGGGCTCGTCGTCCCCGCCGACGTGGTCCGCGTCACCGGCCCCGACGCCCTGAGCTACCTGCAGGGCCAGGTTTCCCAGGATCTGGGCGCACTGGCCCCCGGGGACAGTGCCGAGACCCTCGTGCTCTCGCCGCAGGGCAAGCTCGACGGCTACGGCCGGGTTGCCCGCACCGACGACACGACGGTGTGCCTCGTCGTCGATGGCGGTCTCGGCGAAGCGATGCTCGAGCGCCTTCGCCGCTACAAGGTGCGAGTGGACGCGGACCTCGAGCTGGTTTCGTGGCGGGCGCTTTTGCTGCGCGGCCCCGCGGCACGGCCGGCCGCGTCGGAGGTGGCCGCCGAGATCTCGCTCGAAGTCGACGATCCGGGATTCTCGGGCTGCGACCTCGTCGGCCCCGCGGTGAGAAATCCCGCCGGCGTGGCCCTGGGGGATGCCGCGGGCTACGAGGCGGCGCGGATCGAGGCGGGCGTGCCCGTCATGGGGCGCGAGCTCACCGGCAAGACGATCCCCCAGGAGGCGGGACTAGTTCCCCGCGCCGTCAGCTTGACGAAGGGCTGCTACACGGGCCAGGAGCTCGTCGCGCGCCTCGACGCGCGGGGCAACCGCGTCGCCCGCCGCCTCGTCGGCTTCACCGTCACCTCCGGCATCCCCGCCACCGGCGACACCGTCGTCGTTGCGGGTAGGGTCGTCGGTTCGGTGACGAGCGTGGCGTACTCGCCGCGTACCGGGGGTTGTGTCGCCCTCGGCTACCTGCGGCGCAGCGTCGCGACCCCGGCGGTGGTGGAGATCGTCCACGACGGCTCGCCCTGTGCCGCGCAGGCGGCCGAGCTGCCGCTGTGGCACGACCAGGGGGCGCCGCGCGCTTAGTCGGCGCGGTTCAGCGAGACGGTGATGCACGTCCCGTGGCCGGGCGCGGCGGGCGAGGTGACCTCGAGCCCGCCGTGCATCGCCGCCACGAGCTCGGCGACGATCGCGAGGCCGAGCCCGCTCCCGGCGGCACGGGCGGGGAACCGGCTCGAGCTGAAGTGGCGTTCGAAGACGTGCCCCAGGTCGGCGGGATCGATCCCGGGGCCGTCGTCGCTGACGGCGACGGTGACCGCCGACCGGCCGAGCTCGCACGAGACGGCGACGCCGCTCGCCGCGAACTTGAGCGCGTTCTCCACGAGGTTGGTGACGACCTGGGCGAGCCGGTCGGGGTCGGCCTCGACGAACGCACCCTCGATGGCCGAGACCTGGAGCCCGACCCCGGCGGCGTCGAACTCGTAGCGCAGGGCGTCGGCCGCTTCGGCGACCACCCGGCCGGCGTCGAAGCGTCCGGTGTGCAGCGAGAACTGGTGGGCGCCAAGGCGCGCGAGGTCGAGGAGGTCGCCGATCAGGCGCTCGAGCCGGACCGCCTCGGTGACGACGATCGAGGCGGCCTGCGCCGTGTCCGGCGTCACGCCCTCGGCGATCGCCTCGGCGTAGCCGCGGATCGAGGTGAGCGGCGTGCGCAGGTCGTGCGACACCGAGAGGAGGAACTGTCGGTCGAGGTCGCGCAGGTCCTCCAGGTGCTCCGCCATCTGGTTGAGCGACGTGCTGAGGGTTGCGAGCTCGGCGTAGTCGTGGCTGCCGGCCTCGAGTCGCGTCGAGAAGTCGCCGCCGGCGATTCGCTCCGCGGCGCCTGCGGCCGCCACGACGCGCCGCGCGACGCGCCGCGAGATGACCGCGGCGGCCGCCGCCGCGACGAGCAGCGAGATGCCGCCGGCGAGGACGAAGTACCAGACGCTCGCGCCCGAGGTTGAGACCGTGCGGGCGAGGAGGAACGAGAGGTGGACCCCGGCGGCCGAGATGAGTGGCACCGCCGCGAAGGCGAGGCCGCGGTCGATGCCCGAGGTCGCCAGCCCCTCGGAGAGCGCCCGGCAGTCGAGCGAACGCGGCGAGAAGTCGAGCTTCGGCACGGCACTGACGAAGGTGCCCTTCGCCGAGGTGGTGACGATCGCCGCCTGCTTGATCCCGGCGACCGAGGCGACGAGCGGGAGGGCCGCGGCGATGATCCGGGAGGCGTCCTTGTCGTTGCGGTAGATCGCCTGCTCGCGGTGCGCGAGGTCGTAGGTCTGTTGCAGGACGAGACGCCTCGTGTCGTCGGCGGCGGCGTGGCGGACGAGGTAGAGGCTCACCCCGCCGGCGAGGGTGAGCGCGAGGGCGAGCACGGCGACGAAGGCGAGGGTGATGCGCGCCCCCATCGGCCAGTGGCGCGGGCCGGGATCGACGGGCCTCCGCCTCAGTCGCACCGGTAGCCGACGCCCCAGATCGTCTTCAGCGGCAGCGCATCGCCGAGCTTGCGGCGCAACTGGCGCACGTGGACGTCGACGGTCCGCTCGTCGCCGATCCAACCCATACTCCAAACGGAGTCGAGGAGTTGCCGGCGGGTGAAGACGATCCTCGTGTTCTGTGCGAAGTGGGCGAGAAGGTCGAATTCCCGGGCGGTGAGCTGTACCGCACCTTGCTCGGTCGTCACCTCGCGCCGCACCGTGTCGATGGTGACACCGCCGACGGTGATCGGGCTCTCCGCCGGCCGGCGGGATCCCTCGGTGCGCCGCAGGATCGCCCGCACCCGGGCGACGAGCTCCCGGGGCGAGAACGGCTTCACGATGTAATCGTCGGCGCCGAGCTCGAGACCGAGGACGCGGTCGACCTCGTCGTCGCGCGCCGTGAGGAAGACGACGGGGACCTGGCTCGTGCGGCGGATCTCTCGGCAGACCTCGATGCCGTCGACCGGCCCGGGCAACCCGATGTCGAGGAGTACAAGGCTCGGGTGCTCGGTTGAGACGAGGGCGAGGCCGCGGGTGGCCTCGGCCGCCTGGAGGACGCGGAAGCCGGCGTTGCGCAGCCACAGGTCGACGAGGTCCGCGATGTTGTGGTCGTCCTCGACGATGACGACCGTGCCGTGGTCGGTCCGGGGAACGCGCTCTTCAGTCACCCGACAAGCATGGCGCGCGCCGTGCGGACGGGCGCGTCAAGCCGGGTCGCTCGTCCCGCCGGTGTGCCCGGGTCGGCGCCGCGGCCACCGTTACGCTGTGACGATGGTCCGGCAACCGGCGAGGCGCGGCGCGCCGATCAGCGTCGAGGACCGCGTGGGATCCCGGGGTGCAGCGTGTTTGTGAAGATCTGCGGGGTGACGAACGAGGAGGACGCCCTCCTCGCCGTGGCGATGGGCGCCGACGCGATCGGGTTCGTGCTCGCGCCCTCGCCGCGCCAGGTCGCGATCGGCGCGGCCCGCGACATCGCGCGACGCCTGCCAGCCGATGTCATCACCGTTGGGGTCTTCTGCGACGCCCTCCCGCAGCGCGTCGTCGACCTCGTCTACCAGGCGGGGCTGCGCGCCGCCCAGCTGAACGGCCACGAGACCAGCGAGGACGTCGCCTTCGTCGCCGAGAAGGTGCCGCTCGTCATCAAGGCCTTCACCGCCAACGCGGTGGTGACCGCCGACGTGTCCGGCTACCGCGCCGACGCGATCCTCGTCGACGCCCCCGCCCCCGGTCCGGGCAAGGTCTTCGACTGGCGGCTCGCCGAGCGGATGCCGCGCTCTCACCGGCTGATCCTCGGCGGCGGGCTCGACCCCGGCAACGTCGCCGACGCCATCCAGCGCCTCCGACCGTGGGGGGTGGACGTCTCGGCGGGCGTGGAGACGGGGTCGCGCAAAGACCCCCGAAAGGTGCGTGCCTTCATCCTGGAGGCCCGCGCCGCGTTGCCCGAGGACACGGAGCCGGCTGCGGACGGCCCCTACGACTGGCAAGAGGAGTGGTGACAGGCCGCGCGCGATCCGTCCGTCCGGCCCGCGGCGGCGGGCGGGATGAGGGTCGCGCCGTACGCCGCGTCGGGCCGCGGCCGGGGGTGAGCTGGACGGGCTGGTGAGGTCGTCGGCAACGGCACTAGCTGGGGTGTCGTTGTCGTCGTGTGGGCGGCCGGCCGGTGTACAACGCGGCGCGCGCCCCGTCTCACCTGCAGTTACGCGAACGGGTCGTCAAACTCGGGTCCGAGCTGAACCCCTCCGCCAGTCGGGTCATTCGCGTCCGCGCGACACCGCAACTATTCGCATCTATATGCGAGGTGCAGTATGTTCATGCCATGAAAGCGGCCGTCATTGGGGCGTCGGGCTATCTCGGTGCGGAGCTCTTGCGGCTGCTCGCGTCCCATCCCGATCTCGAGGTCGTGACGGCCCAAGCCGACGCGTCGGCTGGCATGGCGATCGCCGAGCTCTTCCCGGGCATTGGCGGGGCGTATGTCGGCCTCACGACGACGCCGACCGACCCCGTGGCCTGCGCGGGATGCGACGTTGTCTTCGTCGCCGTGCCGTCGGGGCGATCGCAGATGATCGTGCCGCCGCTCATGGAGTCGGTCCCCGTGGTCGTTGATCTCGGCGCTGACTTCCGACTGCGCGATCCCGCGGCCTACAGACGTTGGTACGGGTTCACCCACACGGCTCCCGAGCTCCTCGGCCGCGCCGTCTACGGCCTGCCGGAGCTGCACCGCACCGAGCTCGCGGGCGCGCGGCTCATCGCCGCGCCGGGTTGCTACGTGACGGCCGCCGCCCTCGGACTGCAGCCCCTCCTCGCGGCAGGCGTGATCGAGCCGGACGGGCTGATCGTCGACGCGGCGAGCGGGACCTCGGGTGCCGGGCGTCAGCCGTCGGCGACGACCCACCACGCTGCGGTGAACGAGAACTTCGTTGCCTACGGGTTGCTCGACCACCGGCACACCCCGGAGATGGCCCAGGCAATCGGGGCCGAGGTGCTCTTCACGCCGCACCTCGCTCCGATGACCCGGGGCATCCTCGCCACCTGCTACGCGCGGCCGGTGCAGCCGGTCACGACCGACGACCTCCTTGCGGCGCTCGCCGCCCGCTACGCGGGCGAGCCCTTCGTCGAGGTCGTGGCGCACCCGCCCTCGACCCGGGAGACCTACGCCTCGAACGTGGCGCGACTGACCGCGCGTGCCGATGCCCGCACCGATCACGTCATTGTCCTTGTTGCGATCGACAACCTCACCAAGGGCGGCGCCGGGCAGGCGATCCAGGCGGCGAACATCGCGCTCGGCCTCGACGAGACTTCGGGCCTGCCCCGGGTGGCGGTGACGCCGTGAGCGTGACCTGGGCTCGGGGCTTCGTCGCGAACGGCGCGGCGGCCGGGATCAAGCCCGGCGGTCTCGCCGACCTCGCGCTCGTTGCCGCCGTGTCCGGTGCGGTCCCGGCGGCGGCGACCTTTACGACGAACAAGTCCTGCGCCGCGCCGGTCGTGGTGAGCCGCGCCCATCTCGCGGCGACCGCGGGTAGGGCCGCGGCCGTCATCCTCAACAGCGGCTGTGCCAATGCCGCGACCGGGGCCGCCGGACTGGTGGCCGCGGAGCGCATGGCCACCGCCGTCGCCGGCCCGCTCGGCGCCGGCGTCGAGGAGGTGCTCGTCTGCTCGACGGGTCTCATCGGTTTCGCCCTCCCGATCGAGACCATCGAGGCCGCCGCGCCCGCCCTCGTCGGAGGGCGGGGCCGTTCGCCCGACCACGCCACCGCGGCGGCGACGGCGATCCTCACGACCGACACGCACCCGAAGCAGGTGACCCGTGACGGGGGGACCTTCCGGGTGGGTGGGATGGCCAAGGGCGCCGGGATGATCGCCCCGAACATGGCGACGATGCTCGCCGTCCTCACGACCGACGCGCAGGCGTCACCGGAGGTGCTCTCGGCCGCGCTCAGCCGCGCGGTCGAGGGTACCTTCAACGCCCTCATCGTCGACGGCTGCACCTCGACGAACGACACCGTCATCGTGCTGGCGAGCGGGGAGGCCGGTGCGCCAAGCCCGGCGGAGCTGACCGCGACCTTGGCCGATGTCTGCGCCGACCTCGCCTACCAGCTCGCTGCCGATGCGGAGGGTGCGACCCGCGTCGCCGAGATCCGGGTTGTGGGCGCCGCGAGCGACGCCGACGCGCGGCTCGCCGCCCGCGCCGTCGCGGGGAGCCTGCTCGTGAAGGTCTCCCTCTTCGGCGCCGACCCGTACTGGGGCCGGATCGTCTCCGAGCTCGGCGCCTCGGGGGCGGCGTTCGACCCGGACCGGGTGCGCGTCGCCTACGGCGCGACGACGGTCGTCGAGGAAGGCGTCGGCGTCGCCCATGACGCCGCCGCCGCGGCGGCGCACCTCGCAGGGAGCGACGTCGAGATTTCATGCGACCTCGGGCTCGGCAGCGGCACGGCGAGCGTGCTGACCACCGATCTGGGACACGCCTACATCGACGAGAACATGAGGACCTCGTGAGCGCCGGTGCCGCCCGGGACGCCGCCCATACGGCATCGACGCTCGCCGAGGCGATCCCTTACATCAGGCGGTTCACCGGCGCCGTCATCGTCGTGAAGTTCGGCGGCAGCACGCTCGGCGCCGGGAAGCAGGGCGAGGGTGTGATCCTCGATCAGTTCGCGCAGGACATCGTCCTCATGCGCAGCGTCGGCATGCTCCCCGTCGTCGTGCACGGCGGAGGCCCGCAGATCGGCGCGCTGATGGAGCGGCTCGGCAAGACGCCGGAGTTCCGGGACGGGCAGCGGGTTACCGACGCCGAGACCCTCGAGATCGCGCGCATGGTGCTCGTCGGCAAGGTGAACCGCGAGATCGTGGGGGCCCTCAACGTCCACGCGCCCGTCGCCGTCGGGCTTTCGGGCGAGGACGGAGGGTTCATCACCGCCGTCGAGCGCGACCCCTCGCTCGGCTTCGTCGGTGACGTGGAATCGGTCGACCCCGTGCTCCTGCGTCACCTCCTCGCCGAGGGCCTCGTCCCGGTGGTCGCGACGGTCGCCCCCGACGCGAGCGGCCAGGCCTACAACATCAACGCCGACGCCGTGGCCGGCGCCATCGCCGAGTCGCTGGGTGCCCGCCGTCTCATCTTCCTCACCGACGTCTCCGGCGTGCGAACCGACCCTGCCGACCCCGCGAGCGCGCTGTCCAGGACGACCGCCGGCGAGCTCGAGGCGCTCATCGACTCGGGCGCCATCGTCGGGGGGATGATTCCCAAGGCGCGGGCGTGCGCGAAAGCGGTGCGGCACGGCGTCGAGGCCGGCCACATCCTCGACGGACGGGTCGAGCACTCGCTGTTGCTCGAGCTGTTCACCGGGTCGGGAGTGGGCACGATGGTGGTGGCGTCGTGACCCACCTCATGCCGACCTACCGCGAGCCGACCGTCCGGTTCGTCTCGGGGCACGGCTGCCGGCTCGTCGACGACGGGGGGAAGGTCTACCTCGACTTCCTCTCCGGGCTCGGGGTCACCTCGCTCGGCCACGCCGACCCCGTCGTCGGCACCGCAATCGCGGCCCAGGCGGCTCGCCTCCTCCACGTCTCGAACATCTTCGGCAACGAGTTCAACGAGGACGTGGCGGCGCAGCTCGACTACCTCGTCGGCGACGGGATCTCACTCGGCGGTCAGGTGTTCTTCGCCAACTCCGGGGCCGAGGCGAACGAGTGCGCCATCAAGCTCGCCCGCCGTTACGGCGGACCGGGGCGCTACGGGATCGTGTCGGCGTTCGGCTCGTTCCACGGGCGGACGCTCGCGACCCTGCACGCGACGGGTCAGCCCGCCAAGCACGAGGCGTTCCTGCCCCTGCCGGCGGGCTTCAGCCACGTCCCCTACGGCGACCCAGAGGCGCTACGGGCGATCGATCCGACCGCCGTCGTCGCCGTGCTCCTCGAGCCGATCCTCGGCGAGTCCGGCGTCGTGCCGCCGCCGCCCGGCTACCTCGCCAGCGTGCGTGCGATCTGCGACGAGCTCGGGCTACTGCTGATCGTCGACGAGATCCAGACCGGGCTCGGTCGCACGGGGCGGTGGTTCGCCTTTCAGCACGAGGCGGTCGTGCCGGACATCGTGACGGTCGCCAAGGCGCTCGGCAACGGTGTCCCGGTCGGCGCCTGCTGGGCCCGTCCGGAGGTCGCCAAGGCCTTCCGGCCCGGCGACCACGGGTCGACGTTCGGGGGACAGCCGTTCGCGATGGCCGTCGCGCAGGCGACGCTCGGGCGGCTGCGCTCGATCGACGCGCCCGGGATCGCCGCGCGGCTCGGGCCGCGTCTCGCGCGTTCGTTCGCCGGAATCGACGGGGTCGCGAGCGTGCGCGGCGCGGGGTTCCTGCTGGGCGCGGTGCTCGAGGACGGCATCGACTCGCGGGCCGTCTTCGGCGAGGCGCTGGCAGCCGGGCTCGTCGTCAACGCGCCGGTGCCCGGTGTCGTCCGCCTCATGCCGCCGTTCATCGTCACCGAGGCGGACTGCGACGAGGCGGTGGCTCTGCTTGGTGTGGCGATCGGACGGGCGGGAGCATCGGCTCGGAAGTCCACAGGCGAGAGGGGATGAAGTGACGCGCAACCTGCTGCTGGTCTCGGATCTCGCACCGGGGGAGATCACGAACGTGCTGGATCTCGCCGAGCGCGCCGCGCTGCCGCGCTGTCTTGAGGGGCGCGGCGCGGCCCTCGTCTTCGAGTTCCCCTCGGCGCGCACGCGCAACGCCGCCGAGATGGCCGTCGTCGACCTGGGTGGGCATCCTGTGACGATCCGTGGCGAGGAGATCGGCTTCGACGTGCGCGAGTCGGTCGAGGACGTGGCACGCACCTTGGGCGGCTACCACGCGCTCATCGCCGCCCGCGTCGCCGACCACCAGACGCTGACCCAGTTGGTCGCGGCGCTCGGCGCCGCGGGGATGCCGGTCCCGGTCGTCAACCTGCTCTCGAACGTCGAGCACCCGACCCAGGCGCTCGGCGACCTCTTGACGATCCGGCAGTGCCTGGGCTCGCTCGAGGGCAAGAAGGTCGTCTTCATCGGGGACGCCAACAACGTCTGCCGCTCGCTCGTCGCCGCCTGCGCGGCCGTAGGCGCGGCGATCACCGTCGCCTCGCCGCAGGGCTGGGGCCTCGATGCGGAGTCCGTCTCGGCGGCGCGTGCCGCGGGCGGCACGGTCGAGGCCACCGACGACCCGGGCGAGGCGGTCGGTGGCGCCGACGTCGTCTACACCGACGTGTGGGTGTCGATGGCCGACAAGGACGAGGCGGCGGCGAAGCGGGCCGCCTTCGCCGGCTTTACCGTCGACGCCGCGCTCGTCGCGAGGGCCTCCCCCGGGGCGATCGTGCTGCACTGCCTGCCTGCCCACCGCGGGGAGGAGATCACGGCCGAGGTTCTCGAGGGGCCGCAGAGTCGGGTGTGGGTCCAGGCGGCGAATCGCCGGCACTCCAAGCGCGGACTCTTCTCGTTCCTCCTGTCGGCCGGGGGGGATGCGTCGTGAGCCGCGTCCCGAAGAACCGACGACAGCACCTGCTCTCACGCCTCCTCGCCGACAATGCCGTCGTGAGCCAGTCCCAGCTCGTCGAGCTGCTGCTGGCGGAGGGCATCGACGCCACCCAGGCGACGATCTCGCGGGACCTCGAGGAACTCGGCGCACTGAAGGTGCGGATGCCCGGGATCAGCCACCCCGTCTACGCCATCGCCGAGCTGCCCCAGGCCCAGCAGACGCCCATCGAGCATCTGCGCCGGGTGCTCGGCGAGTGGGTCGTCGAGATATCGTCGTCGGCCAACCTTGTCGTCGTCCGCACGCCGCCCGGATCGGCCCACGTCGTCGCCTCGGCGCTCGACCGTTCCCGGGTCGACGGCATGGTCGGCACGGTGGCGGGGGACGACACGGTGCTCGTCGTCGCCGACGCGGCGACCGGGGGAGCGGGCCTCGCGAGCCTGCTCGGCCGGCTCGCCGGGCGGCAGTAACCAGATCATCGCAACAACCGGCGCAGCCGGAGGAAGAGGTCCAAAGTGACAACACGGGTGGTGCTCGCCTACTCGGGGGGACTCGACACGTCCGCCGCGGTGCACTGGCTCGGAGCCGAACGCGGCTACGAGGTCATCGCCGTCGCCGTCGACGTCGGCCAGGGCGGTGATTTCGAGGCGATCCGCCAGCGGGCGCTCGCCGCCGGGGCGGTCGAGGCGGTCGTCATCGACGCCCGGGCCGATTTCGCCGCCGACTACGCGGTGCCGGCGCTGCAGGCGAACGCGCTCTACGAGGGTCGCTACCCGCTCGTCTCAGCGCTCTCGCGCCCCGTGATCGTCTGGCACCTCGTCGACCAGGCGCGCCGTCACGGTGCGACGGTGGTCGCGCACGGCTGTACCGGGAAGGGCAACGATCAGGTCCGCTTCGAGGTGGGCACGCGGGCGCTCGCGCCGGAGCTAGAGATCGTCGCGCCCGCCCGCGAGTGGCAGTGGACCCGCGAGCAGACCATCGAGTACACGGAGGCCCACGACATCCCCGTCGAAGTGACGCGGGAGAAGATCTACTCGATCGACGAGAACCTCTGGGGGCGTGCGATCGAGTGCGGGGCGATCGAGGACCCCTGGGTCGCACCGGTCGAGGACATGTACTCCCTGACGCACGAGACGGCGACGGAGCCGGTCGAGGTGACGGTCGGGTTCGAGGCGGGTGTGCCCGTCTCGCTCGACGGGGAGCCGCTCGGGCTCGTCGAGCTCATCGACCGGATCGGCAGGATCGCCGGCTCGGCCGGGTTCGGGCGGATCGACATGGTCGAGAACCGGCGGGTCGGGATCAAGAGCCGGGAGGTCTACGAGTGCCCGGCCTCACTGGCCCTCGTCTTCGCCCACGCCGACCTCGAGGGGTTAACGCTGGAGCGTGACCTCGCCCACGAGAAGGCGCGGCTCGAACCGCGCTTTGCCGAACTCGTCTACGACGGGATGTGGTTCTCGCCGTTGCGGGAGGCCCTCTCGGCCTTTGTCGCCTCGTCACAGCGTCACGTCACCGGCGAGGTCCGCCTGCGCTTCACGCTGGGCGGCCACGTCGCCGTCACGGGCCGGCGCAGCCCGGTCGGACTGTACGACTACGGGCTCGCGACCTACGACGCCGCCGACGCCTTCCGTCACGAGGACGCCGAGGGCTATATCCGCATCTATGGTCTGGGGATCAAGACGTGGGCGTGCCGGCAGAAGGCGGCGCACGCCGGAAAGGACTGACCGTGGCGCTCTGGTCGAGACGGATGAGGACGCCGCCCGCCAAGGCGATGATGGCGTTCACCGAGAGCCTCTCGTTCGACCGGGCGCTCTGGCGTGACGACCTCGACGGATCGATCGCCCACGTGCGCGGTCTCGAACACACGGGCGTTCTCGACGAGGCCGACACCGCGAAGCTGCTCGCCGCGCTGGACGCCGTCGGCGCCGAGTTCTCGTCCGGGCGGTTCGAGTTCGTCGCCGACGATGAGGACATCCATACGGCGATCGAGCGGCGCGTCACGGAGCTGGCGGGGGACGCCGGTGCCAAGCTCCACACGGCGCGCAGCCGCAACGACCAGGTGGCGACGGCGTTGCGGCTCTACACGCGCCGCCGCCTCGGCGAGGTCGGCAACCTGGCTCTCGACCTCGGCGAGACACTGCGCGAGCGGGCCGCCCGCGCCGAGGGGATCATGCTGCCGGGGTATACCCACCTGCAGCGGGCCCAACCCGTCGCACTGGCGAGCCAGCTGCTCGCCCACGGCTGGGCGCTCGCCCGCGACGTCGACCGCCTGCTCGACACCCGGCGTCGCCTCGACGTCTCGCCGTTGGGGGCGGGCGCGCTCGCCGGTTCGTCGCTGCTCCTCGACCCGGACTGGGTGGCGGGCGAGCTCGGATTCGCCGGGCGGTTCGACAACTCGCTCGACGCCGTCGCCGACCGCGATTTCGTCGCCGAGACGCTGTTCGACCTCGCCCTTCTCGGTGTCCACCTCTCGCGTCTCGGCGAGGAGTTTGTCCTCTTCTCGACGACCGAGTTCGGCTTTTACCAGCTCGACGACGCCTGGTCGACGGGGAGCTCGATGCTGCCCCAGAAGAAGAACCCCGACATCGCCGAGCTCGCCCGCGGCAAGGCCGGCCGGCTGATCGGCCACCTCACCGGGTTCCTCGCCACGCTCAAGGGTCTGCCGTTCGCCTACAACCGAGACCTCCAGGAGGACAAGGAGCCGCTCTTCGATGCCTTCGACCAGGTGACGAGGGCGCTCGTCGCCGTGCGCGGGCTCGTCGACACGGTCCGTTTCGACGAGGAGACGATGAGTACGGCGGCCGCCGATCCGGCGCTCTACGCCGTCGACCTCGCCGAGTGGCTGGTCGAGCGGGGGATGCCCTTCCGGCGGGCGCACGGCCTCGTCGGCGACCTGGTGCGGCGCTCGCTCGAGGAGTCCAAGCCCCTCGCCGAGCTCGTGCTCGCCGAGCCGGCCCTCGGGCGCAACGCCGTGCCGGTGGTCGAGCCCGACCTCGCGGGGGCGACCCGGCCGAAGGGCGCTCCCGCGGCCCGCGGCGGCGTCGCCGATCAGCTCGAGCGCTTCGCCGAACGCCTGCGGGCGGACCGGGCGCGCCTCGACGGAACCGGCCGGCCGACCCGCTAGCGGTGGCCGGTTCAGGGCGGCTGACCAGGGAGTTCTTCGCCCGCGACGCGATTGTGGTCGCGCCCGAGCTGCTCAACCTTGTCCTCGTCGGCCGAGGTGCTGCCGGGCGGATCGTCGAGGCCGAGGCCTACGGGGGCGAGCTCGACGCCGCGAGCCACGCCTACCGGGGCGCAACGCGCCGCAACGCGACGATGTTCGGCCCGCCCGGGCACCTCTACGTCTACTTCACCTACGGGATGCACCACTGCGCCAACGTCGTCTGCGGGCCGGAGGGTGTCGCCCGCGCCGTCCTCATCAGGGCGTTGGCGCCGCTCAGGGGGCTGGGCGCGATGCGGCGACGCCGCGGCGGCCATCTATCGGACGTGGAGCTCTGTTCCGGCCCGGCCAAGCTCTGCCAAGCCCTCGGGATCGACCGTGCCGACGACGGGGCGGACCTGGTCAGCGGGGGTGGGCTCGCCCTCGTTGACGACGCGACGCCCCCGCCCGCCGACCCCCGGTGCGGGAGGCGGGTCGGGCTGTCCGCACGGACCGGCGAGGCCGCGGTCCACCCGTGGCGGTTCGCCGTGCCCGGCGACCCCAACGTGTCGGCAGCCGGCTGGGCGCTTGAATGACACCCCGAACGGGGTGCTAAGGTGACCCGCAGCTCGGAAATCGGTTTTGACGCCGAGCAGTGTCCTCAGGCGGGTTACCGCCGGGGGGCTGCGCTGCGGATCCCCGACTCGTAAGGGCCGGTGTGGTCTGCAGAACGCCCGGGTACCTCCTTCCGCAAGGAAGTGTGCCTCGTCGTCGCTCTTTGAGAACGGAATAGGAACAGCCAAAAGCCAGTGCGGGCGACCGCGCAGGCCCTTCGGGGTCCGCGGGGTCGCTAAGTCAATAAGCACTGAACACGGACAACGTCCGTTTTGGTGCCAGTCGGTGGGAGGGCGTCCGAAGCCCTCGCGCCGGCTCTCCAGATCGAAACGGCAGCTTTCAGCCGCCGTACGATCTCGATGGAGAGTTTGATCCTGGCTCAGGACGAACGCTGGCGGCGTGCCTAATACATGCAAGTCGAACGGGGTCCATTTGGTGGTAACACCGAAGAAGACCTAGTGGCGAACGGGTGCGTAACACGTGAGCAACCTACCCCGAAGACCGGGATAACATCGGGAAACTGATGCTAATACCGGATACCCCCACGAGCCCGTATGGGCTCGCGAGGAAAGGGTTTCCGCTTCGGGAGGGGCTCGCGGCCTATCAGCTAGTTGGTGCGGTAACGGCCCACCAAGGCGACGACGGGTAGCT
>PLPK01000043.1 GCA_003159795.1 Acidimicrobiaceae bacterium
GCCGCGGCCTAATCCGGCGTGACGCCGGCCGGGTTGCCCACATTTCTGGCCACTCTGGTCGCAGTCACCCGGTGTCGGTCGTTTCAATTGGACCGTCGGCCGACCACGCAGCGACCGCCGCTGCACCCTGCGCCCGGCTCCAAGACGGACGGACCCGGGATCACCGAGTCAAACGCCTGTCCGTGCAGCTCCGAGCGGCGCGATTGAGTTTCGGTGCCCTACACCTGGCGCGTCAACGAAAGTCCAGCTGAAGCGCCCGAACGGGATCTTTGGCACCCACGACCGGCACGGCTCTGGGCCGAATCTCCTTGACTACTACAGACTTTGGCAATAAGTTCCTCAGATGTACGAAATAATGGCGAGACGATGGCAATGACTGCTTAGGTGACAGTGTGAGACGAGACACCCAGGATGGCCATGGAGCCAGAGACCGCGATGGCCTACACGCACCGACTGCCTCCTGGGAGTTGCTGTCCGACCGTGATCAGCTTCCCCAGCAGCTCGTTCGACGGGCCAACGAGCGACGCATCTTCCATCTCCTGAGGCAGCGAGGGCCCGTTTCTCGATCTGCTCTCGTCAGGTTGACGGGTCTGAGCGGCCAGTCCGTCAGCGTCATCATCGGCCGTCTCCTAGAGCAAGGGCTCGTCGAAGAGACCGGCGCCGAACCGCGACCAGGGGTCGGGCGTCATCCGATCGGCGTAAAGATCCGCTCCGGAGGCGCGCTCGCCTTCGGCTGCAACCTCGAACGGGACCGGATCGACGGCGCGTGGATCGACTTGAGCGGCACTCCGGTCGTGAACGAATCGGTCCCCTTCCCACAAGGAGAAGAGCCCCAGCGAACCATCCAGCGGGTCGAGTACCTGTTCGCCCGCCTCTCCAAGGCCGTCTCGCCACCTGACGACGCAGGCAAGCTGCCCGCCATCGGCCTCGGGCTGCCCGGGCCGATCGACCCCGTCAGCCAGGCGTTGGTGAACCCGCCCAATTTTCCTCACTGGGAGGGTGTCGATCCGCGCATGCTCTTCTCAGAGAGCTGGACGACTCCTATCTTCTGTGAGAACTCCGCCACCGCCGCAGCCCTCGGCGAGGCGTGGCAGTCGAGGACGGAGTTCAGCAACTTCCTCTACTGTCACTGGGGCGTCGGCATCGGCGGTGGTCTCGTGATCGACCTCGAGACCTACCGGGGGACGAGCGGCAACGCCCTCGAACTCGGACACGTCCCGGTCGTGGTCGACGGCGCTCAGTGCGGCTGCGGCGCGCGGGGCTGCCTCGAGGCGGAAGCGTCGGTGGCGGCAATCTGCCGGCAAGCATCCGAGCTCGGTTTGGGAGACGACTTCGATCTGCTCGTGGCTCTTGCACCGTCGGAGCCGCGCATCGCCGAGATATTGTCTCGCGCCGGACGACTCCTCGCGCAGGCACTCCTCGGTGCGGTCAACTTGTTCGACGTCGACGCGGTCGTCATCGGTGGCCACCACTTCCAGCAGGTGGCGGACTGGCTGCTGCCCCCGGTCGAGGCGGTTGTTCCCGAGCTCGCGATGCGGCACAACGTGCGACCGGTGACCGTGCGCCACTCGATGCTCGGCGAGGCCGCCGGCGCCGTAGGCGCAGCCAGTGTCGTGTTCGACAAGCTCCTTCCCACGAGTCCGCCCTTCGTGCCTTCGCCGACGAGGGCCAGAGCATCGCATCACCGTGACACGCTCGGCTGATCCGTCGACGACCGACGATGTATGGGCAGAGCTCTATGAAGCCGACCCGTCGATCGCGCTGTGCACTGAGCCGATCGCCCGGGCTTGGCAGTTGCTGAGCGACGTGCTCGGCGCCGATCGCCAGGTGCTCGTGTGCGGCAACGGCGGGAGCGCGTCCGACAGCGAGCACATCGCCGGCGAGCTTGCCAAGCCTTGCGCCCTTGCGCGGCCGCTCGACGCCGCTCGTCGCTCCGCGCTGCGGGCCGCCGGGGATGACGGCTACCTCGCCGACCACCTGCATGGCGGGTTGCCGGTCCTCCCCCTCGTGAGCCAGGCCGCCCTGATCACCGCGATCGCGAACGACCAGGGCGGCGACCTCATCTTCGCCCAGCAGGTGATCGCCTACGGCAGACCCGGTGACCTCCTCTGGGCGCTGAGCACGTCAGGGAACTCGCTCGACGTCGTCCATGCACTGCGAACGGCGAAAGCGATCGGGATGAGCACCCTGGGCTTCAGCGGACCGACCGGCGGCGTCATGGCGGAACTGTGCGACGTCGTCGTCCGCCTGCCGGGCAAGAACGTGCCGGCCGTCCAGCATGCGCACCAGCTCGTCTACCACGCTCTCTGCCTCACCATCGAGGCGGAGCGGTACGCGCCATGACAGCCGTCTTTGCCTCGGTCGCCATCGGAGGCACGAACTGTTCCGTCGCTTTGGCGCAAAGCAACGGGGAACGGTTCGACTGGCTCGGCCGCCGCAGCTTCCCGACCCTCGAGTCCCCGATAGAGGTGCTCGACGAGCTAGTTCACCGTCTCGCTTGCCTCCTCGAGGAATCCGACGGTGACGAGCTCGCTGGCATCGGCGTCGTTTGTGGTGGGCCTCTCGACGAGCGCGCCGGGCTCGTCCTCAAGCCCCCCAATCTGCCGCGCTGGAAGGCGGCAGACCCGTTGTCACCCTTCCGGACTCGTTTCGGTGTGCCGGTGCGCCTCATGAACGACGCCAACGCCGGTGTGCTCGCCGAGTGGGCGTGGGGCGCCGCCCAGGGCGCGAACGACGCCGTCTTCGTGACGATGGGCACGGGCCTGGGCGCCGGGCTCATCGTCGACGGTCGCCTGCATCGCGGTGCGAGCGGTCTCGCCGGCGAGATAGGCCATTGGCGCCTGGCCGAGAGCGGACCGCGCGGACACGACAAGGACGGGTCGTTCGAAGGCTTCTGCGCCGGCTCGGGCATCGCCAACTGGGCGCAGCAGACTGCTCTTCGCCGTTTGCAGGAGGGTGCTCCGAGCGAGCTGGCGCTGGACTTGAGCGATCTCGTCGACGTGAGCGCGCGAAAGCTTGGCGAGGCCGCTGCTGGCGGAGACACGACGGCAGTGGAGCTCTGGGCGGACATCGGCCGGCGACTCGGTGCCGGGCTCTCGCTGCTCATCGACTTGTTGAACCCGGACGTCATAGTCATCGGTGGCATCTTCCCCCGCCAACGCGACCGACTCGAGAAGGCCATGTTGGAAGAGCTCGGACGGGAGGCGATCGCCGAGTCGCTGTCGGCTTGTCGGGTCGTCCCCTCAGCGCTCGGCGACCAGATCGCCGACTACTCGGGACTCGCGGCAGCGCTCGTCGGTGACGACACGACCCCCGCCGGACGCCTGCTCTCAGGGGCGCTGCCGGCACCGCAGTCGCGGCGCGGAGTGCTTGCGGTGGCGGACGCCGGCTCGAGCCGCGGCGATGCCGACCTGTCCGCGACACAACCTCAAGCCATCAAACATAGGGGACAACAATGAAACATAGACACCTGGCCTCACTCGGATGCCTCGTCGTCGTCGCGGCGACGGTGCTGGTTGGTTGTGGCAGTCCGGCGGCGTCGAAGAGTCCACACTCCTCGAAGACGCTCACCGTCATGTACTGGACCGAGTTCGACACGCCCGGCACGAACGCGACACCTGATCTGGTCAAGTCGGCCGCCGCGGAGCTGGCGTCGCAGCATCCCGGCGTGAAGGTCGTGCTCGAGCCCGTCACGACCGACTCGGAGTCGACGTACTACGCCAAGATCGACCTGGCCCAGCGCAGCGCGGCCACCGCCCCCGACGTCGTCATGGAGGACTCGTTCCTCATCGGATCGGATGCCAGCGCCGGTTTCATCCAACCCGTCCCGCAACTGGCGAGTTGGTCCGGATGGAAGCACTTCCCGACGGCGATGCAGGGCATCGCCACCTACGACGGGAAGATCTATGGGGTGATGAACAGCACGGACGTTCAGCTCGCCTACTACAACACGGCGCTGTTCAAGAAGGCCGGCCTGCCCGTCCCGTGGCAGCCGCACAGCTTCGCCGACATCGTCGCCGCCTCGAAGGCCCTCAGCGAGCACGACCCCGGCATCGTGCCCACATGGCTTTACACGGGGACACCACTCGGCGAGGCTTCCTCGTTCCGCGGGTTCGAGGTCTTCCTCGACGGCACGCACGACCGGCTCTACAACGACAAGACGCACAAGTGGGAGATCTCCGGCCCGGGCTTCACAGCCACCTGGAACTTCCTGGCTGCCATGCGGCCTTACGAGGAGCCCGTGTCTGACTGGTCGAACCCGAACGCCTCTGCGACGGTCGACTTGAACCTCATGCCCGCTAGCAAGGTGGGAATCGTCTTCGACGGCAGCTGGGTGTCGACCGCCTACGTGCCACACAGCCTGAAGCCATGGCCAGCCTTCTTCACGACGTTCGACGAGGCGCGGATGACGACCGACGGAATGGGCGGCTACACCAATCAGTCCGGTGGCTTCGCCTGGTCGCTCAGCACCCACGCGGCGAACCCGTCGCTCGGCGTGGACCTCATCGAAGACATGTCGAGCGCGTCGAACATCGCCTCGTTCAACGCAACGGACGGCAACCTCCCGCCCCGCAGCGACGCTGTCGATGAGCCCGCGTGGGTACAAGTGAACAAGCTCGACCCGGTGCTGACGTTCGCTTCCAAGCAGCTCGTCTATACGAACTACCGCCCCAACCAGGCTGCCTACCCGCAGGTCTCCAACGAGATCGCCGCCCTCACCGGCGACATCTCTTCCGGGTCGATGACCGCCGCCCAGGCGGAACAGGCGTACGAGGCGAAGGTGACCCAGATCGTGGGTGCGAGAAACGTCGAGGCTATGAGCAGTTGACGGCCCTCAAGAAGTCACGATGAGGTCGATCACGTGACGAGACTCAGCGACCCCGGCGAGCACGGCGGAAGCGTCGTCGCCAACGGCAACGCCGCCGCGCTCACCGGGGCACTCCGGCCGGCGAGGCTGCGCGCCCGGACGCGCCGGCGGCTCACCGGGCTCACGATGGTGGCGCCGATGCTCGTCATCGTGCTGGCCTTCCTCGGCTGGCCTCTCATCTGGACGCTCGTGTTGTCCTTGACGAACATGACGGTCACAGGCCCGACGGCGACGCACTATCAGTTCATCGGCCTGGCCAATTATCGGGAGCTGTTCGCATCCGGGAGCGGCCTCGTCCAATCGATCCTGCTCAGCCTCTACTACCTGGGAGCATCGGCCTACATCGGCCAGGCGTTGTTCGGCTTCGTGCTCGCCTACTTGATGCTGCGCTGCACCACGACCGTCCGCAAGGTGGTCGGCTCGATCATCATCGTCTGCTGGCTCGTGCCCGAGATCATCGCGGCTTGGATGTGGTTCGCCATGCTGAGCAACGGCGGCACCTTGCAGCAGGGGCTGCACGCAGTCGGCATCCCGTACCAGACTTGGCTCGTCAGCCATCCGATGATCTCGGTCAGCGTGGCCAACTCGTGGCGCGGCGTCGCCTTCTCCTTCCTCCTCTTCTCGGCCGCGCTTTCAGACGTTCCAGCTGAGCTGATTGACGCGGCGCAAGTCGACGGGGCGAACGCGTGGCAGCGGCTGCGCAGCGTCATCATCCCGCTCCTCGCGACGACGATCCTCGTCGATTTCGTGCTCATCACGCTCGGCACGCTGAACGACTTCACGCTCATCTTCGCCATGACGGGCGGTGGCCCGGGAACGAGCTCGAACGTGCTCTCGGTCTTCATGTACCAACAGGCGTTCGTCACGTTCCGGCTCGCCTACGGCACCGCGAGCGCCGTCGTGTTGCTCGCCATCGGCGCCGTCTTCTCGTTCATCTACATCCGGACCCTGCGCAGGCAGGGTGCCCTCAACTTCGCCCGATGACTCCCGGGAACATCACGTGAGCAGCCAACCGGTCGTCGGCAAGTTGCCATCGGCCGCCATGAGCGTCATCGGCGTCATCTTCCTCGTGCCATTCGTCTGGCTCGTCGTCGCCGCCTTCCAGCAGCATGGCTCATTGGAGCTCGCCGGAGGCGGCGGGTTCACCCTGTCGCATTTCATCAACCTGTTCCACGGCGGCGGCTCGTTCCTCGAAGGCGGTGGCTCGTTCCTCGCGTCGTTCGGGAACTCGCTCTACCTGGCCGTCGGCACGACAGTCCTCACCACCGTCATCTGCGTGCTCGCCGCCTACCCCCTCTCACGGTTTGGCTCGAGGACCCAGGAGTACTTCGTCTACGTGCTCGTGTTCCTCACCGGGCTGCCGATCATCGCCATCATGATCCCGACCTACGACTACTTCGTCACGCTGGACATCATCAATTCCAAGTTCTGGACGGTCTGCTTCATGACGGCGACGGCGCTGCCGTTCGCCACCTGGATCGCCCGAAGCTTCATCGACGCAGTGCCGCGCGAGCTCGAGGAGGCGGCCTGGATGGACGGGATGACACGAGCCGGCTCGCTCGCGCACGTGGTCGTACCGATGATCGTGCCCGGTATCTGCGTCGTGGCCGTGTTCACCTTCGTGAACGCCTGGAGCGACTTCTTCGTGCCGTACATTTTGCTGCAGGGCTCGAACAACCCGGCATCGGTGACGATGTACAGCTTCTTCGGCCAGTACAACATCGACTACAGCGCGGTGGCAGCGTTCGCCATCGTCTACTCGCTCCCGCCCGTGGTTCTCTACCTAGTCGTCACGCGCTGGGTCGGGCAGGGATTCGCGCTCCGCGGAGCCCTGAAAGGTTAGCGATGACCCCAGATGTCGCCCGTGAGGCCGCCGCGATCAACGGCACGCGAACTCTTGGCCACAACCTTCACATGATCGGCAACGCCCACATGGACCCGGTCTGGATCTGGGACTGGCGCGAAGGTTTCGGAGAGGTGTGGGCGACGTTCCGGTCCGCCCTCGACCGGCTCGTTGAAGGCCCGGAGGTTACCTTCACGGCCAGCTCGGCCGCCTACTACGCCTGGATCGAGCAGCACGACCCGGCGATGTTCGTCGAGATCACTGACGCGGTCTCCTCGGGACGCTGGTGCGTCGTAGGTGGCATGTGGATCGAGCCCGACTGCAACATCCCCTCGGGGGAGTCGATCTGTCGGCAGCTCCTCCTCGGCCAGCGCTACTTCCAGCGCGTCTTCGGCCAACTCGCCCGAGTCGGCTACAACATCGACTCGTTCGGCCATCCCGCCGGTCTGCCACAGCTGCTCGTCGGCGCTGGCCTCGATGCCTACGTCATGATGAGACCCGCCGTGCACGAACGGTCGTTGCCGGCACACGCTTTCCGTTGGGCCGACCCGAGCGGGAGCAGCATTGTCACCTATCGGATCCCGTTCGACTACGGGACCGACTCGACCGCCGTGCTCGTCGAGCGCGTCGCCGAGGTGGCCGCCATAGCCGAGGCAGAGGACACGCCGCAGATGTGCTTTTTCGGCATCGGCAACCACGGTGGCGGCCCGACCCGGACGATGCTCGATGCGGTCGACCGTCTGCGCGCAGCGGAGCCGCACGTGCTCTACAGCGATCCCGACCGCTACTTCGCCGAGGTGGCCGTGGATGAGCCTCCGCTGCCGCTCGTCGAGGGCGAGCTGCAGCACCACGCCGTTGGCTGCTACTCGGCGAGTGGCTGGGTGAAAGCCGCCAACCGCGAGGCGGAGACGGCACTGCTGGACGCCGAGACGCTGGAAGCGGTCGCGTGCCGGCTCGCCAACCGACCGGCGTCAAGCGCCGACCTCGGGCGCGCCTGGGAGCAGCTCGCACTCTGCCAATTCCACGACGTGCTCGCCGGCACCTCGAGCGAGGCTGCCTACCGCACGATCCGCAGCCGCTTCGGGTACGTCACCAGCATCGCCGACCAGGCATCGACGAACGCCCTGTACGAGCTGGCACACCGCGTCGACACCCGCATCGACAGCATCGGCGCGCAGGAGCGGGAGGGCCTCTGGTCACTAGACGAGGAGGGCGCTGCACCGTTCCTTGTCTACAACCCGCTCGCTTGGCCAGTGCGACAAGCCGTGCAGGCGCCGCGCAGTGCCGCGCGCGTTCTCGACAGTGCCGGGAACGAGGTGCCGACTCAGGCGGTCAGCTCTGGCGAGTCGACGGTGTACCCGTCGCATACGCTGTTTTCGGCCGAGCTCGAGCCGCTCGGCTACGAGGTCTATTGGCTCCAGGGCGGCCGCTTCCGGTTGCCCGAGCCAGCGACCTCGACATCACCGGAGATCGAGAGTGACCGGTTCCGTGTCATCGTCGACGGGTGTGCTGGCGCGATCACGAGCCTGTTCGATCGTGAATCGTCGACCGAGCTCGTCGGAGGGGGCGGAGTCCGGACGGTCGTCCTCGCCGACGGGAGCGACACCTGGTCGCACGACTTGTCCCGCTACGAGGGGGAGTTGCTCCCGCTCGAGTTCGAGGGATGCGAGGTCGTCGAGAGAGGGCCGCTTCGCTCGACGCTACGTCTCCGCTTTCGCTGTGGCGAGTCTCGGCTCATCGAGGACGTCACCTTGCTCGAGTCCGCCCCGTACGTGCAACTCCGCCTGCGGGCCGACTGGGCGACACCGCACTGCGTCGTGAAGCTCGTCCTGCCGTGGCGGCTCGGATCGGGCGTGGTCACCGTCGCCGGTGCCGCCTACACCCACCAGGCGCGGGTGCCTACGGGCGAGGAGGAGGTGCTGCAAGGCTGGCTCGACTGCTACGACGCCGGGGCGGATCGGGGAATAGGCCTTACGACTGACCACCTCTACGGCTACGACGCTGCCGACGGAGTCGTTCGCTTGACGGTGCTGCGCAACCCGCTCGCGGCCGACCACGGCGCGGGCTGGGCAGTGCGAGTTGGCGAGGACTTCCCGCTCGCCGACTCGGGGCGCCACGAAGCGAGCATACGGATCCACCCGCACGGCGGGGACTGGCGGGCGGTACGTCTCCCGGCCCGTGCCGACGAGCACCACCGGCCGCCGCTGGTAATCGCCGACACTTATCACGACGGCGTACTGCCGGGAAGAGGGGCCTTCTTGCGCGTCGACCCACCCGATCTCGCTGTCGTGAGGGCGGTCAAGCGAGCCGAGAACGGCGAAGGCGTCGTGCTCCGGCTCGTAGAGCCACGTGGCGAGGCGGTCTCGTTCGTGCTTGACGGCGGCGTGCTCGGCCGCACCGTCACGGCCGCGCTAGCGCCGTACGAAGTTAAGACGCTCCTCGTCCCGGACGACGCGAGTGCCCCGGCGCGCGTCGTCAGCGTCGCCGAGTTCGACCTCGCCAAGACAAAGGTGGATCGCTGATGGCGACGATCAGCCTCGAGGGCGTCCGCAAGCGATATCCGAACGGGTTCGAGGCCGTGAAGGGGATCGACCTCGAGGTGTCCGAGGGCGAGTTCGTCGTGCTCGTCGGCCCGTCCGGGTGCGGGAAGACAACGTTGCTGCGGATGGTGGCCGGGCTGGAGGAGATCACCGCGGGCGTGCTCCGCATCGGCGGCTCGGTCATGAACGAGGTAGCGCCGAAGAACCGCGACATCGCCATGGTCTTCCAGAACTACGCCCTCTACCCGCACATGACCGTCGCCGGGAACATCGGCTTCGCCCTCAAGCTGCACAAGATGCCAAAGGCCGAGGTGCATCGGCGCGTTGAAGACGCCGCCCGCTTCATGGGCCTGACGGACCTGCTCGACCAGAAGCCCGCCCAGCTCTCGGGCGGGCAGCGGCAGCGGGTCGCGATGGGCAGGGCGCTCGTGCGCGAGCCAGTGGCGTTCTTGATGGACGAGCCGCTCTCGAACCTCGACGCTCGGCTTCGCGTGCAGATGCGCACCGAGATCAGCCGCCTGCAGCGCCGCCTCGGCGTGACGACTTTGTATGTCACTCACGACCAGACCGAGGCGATGACGATGGGCGATCGCGTCGCGGTGCTGCGCGCCGGCACGGTGCGCCAGTGTGACACTCCGCAGCAGCTGTACGACCGGCCGGCCGACATCTTCGTCGGCGAGTTCATCGGCTCTCCCGCGATGAACCTCCACCGCGCCGAACTAGGGCCCGGGGCGCGCTCGGTCAAGCTCGGGTCCCAGACAGTGGAGCTGCCGGACTCGCTCGTTCGCGCCCGGCCGGGACTCGAGCGGTGCGCGAACACAGCTGTCGTCGTCGGCCTGCGCCCCGAGCACCTCCGCATCAACGGAAGTGCCGACGAGCCCGGGTTCTTAGGCGACGTCGATCTCGTCGAACCACTTGGGTCGGAGATGCTCGTCCACTTCGGCATCGACGCGGTACGCGTGACCACCGGCGAGGGCGAGTTGGGCGAATCCCTCGCACTCGGCTTGTCGGGTGAGAGCGTCGCCAAGGTGACGGCGACGGACAAGCCGAAGCCGGGCGAACGCCTCCGCTTCTCGCTCCCAGCTGAACGCCTCCACTTCTTCGAGCCTGAGAGCGAGCTGGCCATCTGGGAGTGACGACGCACCCGCCGGCCTTCGAACCCGACCCAGGAAATCGCCGATCAGCTAACGAGAGTCAGCCGAGCGATGCTGCAACTGCCAGTGACGAGAGGCCCCTTCCCGCCGGCGGGCGGCGTCAGGGGGCGGGCGGAGCCCGAGCGAGAACCGGAGCGAAGCGGAGGCCCGCAGCGACCCTTGACGCCGTCCGGCGGCCGTGCGAAGACACGCCTTTCTTGTTCGAAGACCCCTCGACGGGTGGACGGTTCCCGGGGCGGGAGGCCGAACGGGAGGTGCTCAAAGGATCCTCGTCTCGTGCGAAAGAGCGCCCCGGTTCGCGCCGCGTCGGCTCGGGAGCGACGCCTGACCCGCTTGCGGACGACGCGTCGGGCGGCGTATGTCGCCTTGGTCCCCTGGACGCTCACCATCGTTCGTTCGCGTCCGGGATCAGCGGCCCACCACGCCCTCTTCGACGTCGGGATCGGCTTCATCGTCGCCTCTGCCGCCGGCGCGATCGCGACGCTGCGTTCTGCACGCTTATGTAGATTTCCTGTTCAGGGAGTAAATCCTCCGTCTACCTGCGAATACCCGAGTTTGGTTCCGCACTTTCAAGGCGGAAACACGGGTGCGAATCCCGTTGGGGGTGCTGCTGTTCTCCCTTCTCAACGGCTTTCTTCCTTGCTCCACCGATCCTCCGCCCGCGCGCCCTGTGCGGAAGACGGTCGAAACCCACCGCGCATCCATCCGGGGATCCAGCCGTCCGGCGTCGAACCATGATCGCCGACACCGAGCACCGGCGACTCCTGGCGGCGTCTCCCGAATGCTGGTTGCGGCTTCCTGAGCCCGGGGTCCGTCGACGGGCACGAGGCAGCCGGAATTCAGCACAGGACGAGAGCGTCAGCGCGACCCCTCGCGCGCCGTCGTTCGTGAGGGGCGTCAAGCGACCTGTCGGGGCCGGAGACGACGCCGGCACGCCACAAGAGCCACCGGGACCCCGACGACCGCCCCGAAGGTAAGGATCAACCCAGCCAGGACGGGGGGCGTCACCTGAGACGTGAAGGACACCTTCGGCCGCGTGACGCACGTGACGGCGAAGCCGGAACTGTCGACGCCGAGGATCGTGGCACCGCTCGCTGTGATCAGCGGCGACCACGCGACGTCGGCAACGGCCGGGCCCGGATGAGCGGTTGCACCGAAGGAGTCGTCCGCCGCCGCCCGGACAGCGATCCGCTGCGTCGGGTCGGCAAGGGTACGTGAACTCAGGAAATGGAATCCGTTCTGTTGCCCGGGAAACGTGAAGGGGTACGGCGTGGCGTTGGCGCTGACCTCCATTGGATGACCGTTCCACCCAAGATTCGTCGCGGTCCAGGCTTGATAGACGGTCAGCGCGGCGATCACGCCGCAGGCGAGGACCGCCCCCACCCGCCAGAAGACGCGGCCGTCGATCGCACGCAGACCGATGATCAGCAGACCCGCGGTGGCCAGCACGTCGAACGGGATCATTCGAAACGGGAACTGCACGGCCCGGATCAGGCCAGGCAGGTGCACCCAGATGGCATCGCTGGAGAGCAGCGCGATGCCACAGGCGATCGCGGCGCAGAGGGCTATCCCGACACGTCGCAACTCAGGGCGCCGCAGCCAGTAGACGCCTGCCGCGAGGGACCAGAGAAGCACCAGCGCCGGGAGCTGCGGGTGGAAGTTGTATCTGAGGATGATCGAGCGTGCGGGATCAAGCAGGACGGTGAACCTGTCGATGTAGGACGAGTACCCGGCCGAGATGAAGCCGGGTGCCGACTGATAGAGCAAGGTGCTGCGCCCGTAGGCGAGCGACGGAACCAGGTACCAGGCATCGAGACAGCCCCCGATCACGGCGGCCGAGGTGGCGACGAGCATGCCGCGCCGAAAGACTCTCGTGTGCCAGATCATTGGCAGGAAGCAGACGGCGGTCACGAGACCAAACACGAACAGCGCGATGACCTCCGCATTGTCGCTGCCGAGCACCACCACCGCGGCCACAATGACGCACGCCATCCGCCACACCGGCGCGACGGGATTCCTGACGAGGGAGATGAGACCGGCCGCCAGCAACGGCACGAAGCCGATCACCAGCATCTCCGCCCAATCGCCCCGACCGTAAAGGTCGTCTGCCGTGTAGCTCGACATCGAAACGACCAGGGCGGGCAACACCGCCCAAGTCCGTGAAAGACCTCCGATCCGAGCGATCCACCAGGTACCGAAGTAGCTTGCCGAACTCGCCAAGGCGAGCATCTCGACGAACCCGGCCCAACCTGACCCGAGAGCGGTTCCGATCACCGCAGCAAGCCATGACGCGGGGGCACCGCTGAAGGCGAAGATCGGATAGAAGTAGCCCGTCCTAGGCGTCTGGAGGAAGTACGTCGGAAAGAACCCCGACCTCACCGCCTTCTGCTGCTGGAGCACGAGCCAGTAGTAGTTGGCCCACTCGAACCAGGAATGGCGCCACAGGACGAACGGGATCAGAACTGACAGCGTTGCCAACAGGCCAGCCGCAACCAGGACTACGGGCCATCGCCCGCCGTCCAGGAGTCGAGGCGTTGTCGCTGTCTCGCGGTGGATGGCTCGAGCCCCTCTCGGCGTCCGAACTTCCGGTCACCCAAGAACTGTCCTTCTCGGCTCAAGCTAACCGCGGGGATCGCCCATTGCCGACTGCTGCGGCCGCACTCCTGGACACGCCGGCCGGCCGCCAGGACACCGAGCCGTGGACGCAGCCCATGATCTGGCAGGCTCAGGACCACATGGCCTTCAGCCTCGTCGGCGGCATCGCCCATGTCCGCGAGCCCGACGGTGTCAACGGGTTCAGCGCCCCCCTCTTGTACCCGACCTACGTCCAGGAGCTCCTGGCCCAGGAGGAATATGCGGGATTTCAACCCGCCGATCCCCCGCCTGCCGACGCGGTCGGCCCGACCGGCACGAAGGCGCTCTGTCAGTTCCTCTCCCTCGGGTCGGTCACCGCGGTGCTCGACTGGCAGGCAGGTAGGGGCGTCCTCGCGGTGCGCGCGTACTTCCGCAGCGCGCTCGGTCCCCGACGATCGACGACCACCGGGTGCTTTAGGGCTCCGTCCGTCGGCCGGTTGTCATGGAGGCGCGCCAACACGATTCCGGGCCGCGTCGGGGACCTGATCGCCCGGGACGGAGTATCGCCTAGGATCAGCGGACGTTCCCGCCCGCCCCTCGGTGCACGACCCGGGGATGGGCGGACATGGACCTGTGGTGCAGCCTGGAGTGCACGCTGGCCTGTCAAGCCGGAGGTCGCGGGTTCAAATCCCGTCAGGTCCGCTGAACGGTCGCCCCCGCGACCGGGTTTTCCCCCGGGTGGCACGCGTCGGGCACAATGGTCGTGCCGACGCTGGTCGGTTTGGTCGGGTAGCTCAGCAGGCAGAGCGCGCGCCTGAAAAGCGCGAGGTCACCGGATCGACGCCGGTCCCGACCACGAGTTCTCGCGTGGGCGGGCCCGCACCGTTGACCTGCCGGCGATGACGGACGGGTCAGGTGACCGCGAAGATGGCCGGAGTGCCCGTGGCGGTGGGTACCGGTGTCGGATACTCGCCGGTGAGACAGGCCGAGCACAGTTCGGTCCCCGCGACGCCGATCGTTGCGAACAGCCCCTCCAGGGAGAGGTAGGCGACGGAGTCCGCGCCCAGCCGGGCCGCGATCGCCGAAGGATCCGAGTACGCGGCGAGCAGCTCCTCCCGCGCGGGGGTGTCAATCCCGTAGAAGCAGGGCCAGCGGAACGGCGGCGAGGAGATCCTCAGGTGGATCTCTCGCGCTCCCGCCTCGCGCAGCACCCGCACGATCTGGCTCGTCGTCGTGCCGCGCACGATCGAGTCGTCGATCACCACAAGCCGCTTGCCCCCGACGCTCTCCCGCAGTGGGTTGAGCTTGCGCCGGACGCCGTCCGACCGGGCCGCGGCGGTCGGAGCGATGAAGGTCCTCCCGATGTAGCGGTTCTTCACCAGGCCCTGGCCGAACGGAATCCCGCTGCGGACGGCGAACCCCTCCGCGGCGGGGACGCCGGAGTCCGGGACACCGATCACGAGATCGGCCTCGACCGGCGACTCGGTGGCGAGACGTTCGCCCATCCGGCGGCGCGCGGCGTGGACCTCGCGCCCGTACAACTCGGCGTCGGGACGCGCGAAGTAGACGAACTCGAACACGCACAGCTTCGGCGCCACGCGCTCGGGCGCGAAGGGTCGCAGCGAGCGGACGCCTTCCCGACCGATGATGACGAGCTCGCCCGGTTCGATCTCACGCTCGAAAATCGCGCCCACCGTCGCCAGCGCGGGGCTCTCCGAGGCGACCACCCAGCCCATCCCTTCCGTCCCCTCGAGACGGCCAAGGCACAGCGGGCGGAAGCCGTTCGGGTCGCGCACCGCGTAGAGCTGGGCCGCGTCGATGAGCGCGAGCGAGAACGCCCCCTCGAGCAACGGCAGCACCGCGCCGAGGGCGACCTCGAGCCCGCCCGCTCCCGAGTCGGGCTCGTCGGGAAACGCCTGGGCGGCAAGCTCGCCGATGAGGTCGCTGTCCGACGGCGCGAAGCCCGCCAGCATCCCCGCCTCCGCCTCCAGGGCGGCGACGTTCGTGAGATTCCCGTTGTGCCCGAGGGCGAATCCTGCGTCGCCGTGCGACCGGTAGACGGGCTGCGCGTTGCGCCAGTTGCTCTGGCCCATCGTCGAGTAGCGGACATGGCCGAGCCCGAGATGGCCCGGCAACGAGCCGAGCGAGCGGGGGGTGAACACCGACGTCACAAGTCCCATGTCCTTCACGACGGTGATCGTCTCCCCGTCGCTCACGGCCATTCCGGCCGACTCCTGTCCGCGGTGCTGCAGCGAGAACAGCCCGTCGAAGACGAGCGGCGCGACCTTCACCCCGGGCGCGTACACACCGAAAACGCCGCAGGCCTCCCTCACTTGCGCCATTGTGCCATCCCGCCGTCGAACGCCGGTTCGACCTTCCTTCCCCGGGTAAACGCCCACCACTACGGTTCACTCCGTGATCGATCTCCACACCCATTCGACGTGCTCAGACGGCACTGAGCCTCCCGGGCGTGTCGTCGAGCTCGCCGCGGCGGCTGGATGCGCCGCGGTGGCGCTCACCGATCACGACGGGCTGTTCGGGCTCGAGACGGCGCGGGTGCGCGCCGCGGAGCTCGGGATCCGTTTCGTAGCCGGCTGCGAGGTTTCCTGCACGGCGGACGCCGGCCCGATGCACCTCCTTTGCTACTTCGTCGCGAACGAGCTCAGCCCCCTCGCCGAACTGCTTGAGCAGCTGCGTGCCGACCGGACGGACCGCAACGCGGCAGTCCTGCGGCGGTTCCACGACCTCGGCATCCCACTCACCGACGAGGAGGTCCGCGCCGAGGCCCACGGACCGGTTGTCGGCCGGCCACACTTCGCCGCCGCGCTCGTCCGCCGGGGCGTCACCGGCTCGATCGACGAGGCCTTCGGCCGCTACCTGAAGACGGGGGCGCCCGCCTACGTCGCACGGACCCCGGTCGAGCCGTCGACGGTGATCGCGGCCGCGCGGGCGTCCGGCGCCGTGGTGGCCCTCGCCCACCCCCTCTCGCTCGCTCTGCCGCCGAGCGGACTCGACGCGGGCCTCGCCCGGCTCACCGGGGAGGGTCTCGCCGGGATCGAGGCCTATTACGGCCGCTACGACCCGGAGACCCGCCGCAGCCTCGCCGGGCTGGCGTGTCGTCACGGCCTCGTCGCGACGGGGGGGTCCGACTTCCACGGTGCCTACCGTCCGGACCTCGCCGTCGGAACCGGCACCGGCGACCTCGCGGTGCCCGACGCCTGCCTCGACGAGCTAGCCACGCGGATCGCCTAGGGCGCGTCCTCAGAACGGGACGGGACAGGTCCCGCGGCCGTGCATCGGGCCGGTCGAACAGCCCCGTCTCGGAGGACCTCCCGGTCGCCTGCGCCCCTACCGGTCGTAGTCCGAACCCGCCGAGGGGGGGACCTGCATCCCCCAGCGGCGCATCCCCGCCTCCATGCGCGCGATGACGGTCTTCAGGACGGCGACCCGCGCGTATTGCTTGCTTTCCGCCGCGACGAGCTCCCACGGCGCGTAGGCCTTGTCCGTCTTGTCGATCATGTCCTCGACGGCCGCGACGTAGGCCGCCCGCTTCGAGCGGTTCCGCCAGTCCTCGTCGGTCAGCTTCCACCGCCGGAGTGGGTCGTCGCGCCGGTCCTCGAAGCGGCGCTTTTGTTCCTCGTCGGAGATCTGGAGCCAGAACTTGACGAGCGTCATCCCCTCGTCGACCAGCCCGTGCTCGAAGGCGTTGATCTCGCCGTAGGCGCGGTGCCACTCGTCCGGTTTCACGAGCTCTTCCACCCGCTCAACCAGCACCCGCCCGTACCACGACCGGTCGAAGACGCTCATCTCGCCCCAGCCCGGCAGGCTCTCTCCGAAGCGCCACAGGAAGTGGTGCCGCTTCTCCTCTTCGGAGGGCACGCCGAACTCGGCGACGGAGACGTGGCGGGGGTCGATCCGCCCGACGAGCCGTTTGATCGCCCCGCCCTTGCCCGACGCGTCCCACCCCTCGAACACGACGCACAGCGGCGGGCCGAACTCACCGCTGCCGAGCAGGCCGCCGCACACGAGCCGCAGGTGGAGCAGCCGCAGCTGCAGCCGTTCGATCTTCTTCTCGGACTTCTCCCGCGTCAACGAGGCGGAGAGGTCGATCTTGTCGAGGTGTCCCACGACCCCATTAGACCGCGTCGCGACCACGCCCGCGCGCCCGGCGCGACCCGGACGACGACATAGGTCACGAAGGCGAGCCCCACGATGAAAAAACTCGGGGGATAGGGCTGGTAGTAGGCGATCGCCAGTCCGACCCACACGAACAGCACGGCGAGTCCCGACGCACAGGCGATCGCCGCCCCGGGCCGGCGCGTGAGCCGCTCGGCGATCGCCGCCGGCGTCACGAGCAGGGCGAAGATGAGCAGCACCCCGATCACCTGCACCGCTGCCGAGACGGCGAGGGCCAGAGCGAGCATGAACCCGACCGACAGCAGCCGGACCGGCACGCGTCGCGCTTCGGCCACGACCTCGTCGACCGAGGCGAACAACAACGGGCGGTACATGACGGCGACGGCACCGAGCGCGATCGCGCTCGCGGCGACCGTCACGGTGACGTCCCAAGTCGTCACGCCGGTGATCTGGCCAAACAGCAGGGCGAATGCCTCTGTCGAGTTCCCGGTGTAGAGCGACGAGAAGAGGTACCCGAGCGCAAGTGAGAAGGCGAGCACGATGCCGACGACGGTGTCGCGTCCGCGGACCCGCTCGCCGAGCATCCCCATCACGGCGCCGACCGTCAGCGTGAAGACGAGCATCCCCACGACCGGGTTGACGCCGATCAGCGCGGCACCGGCGGCGCCGGGGAAGCCCATGTCCGAGAGCGCGTGGGCGGCGAACGCCGTCCGGCGCAGCACGACGAAGTAGCCGACGACGCCGGACACCAGGGCGACGACCGTTCCCGCCTCGTAGGCGCTGCGCATGAACTGCCAGGAAAGGATCGCCGAGGCGTCGGAGAGCGGGTTCCAGCTGAAACCCGCGACGACGGCGAGGTGCACGGCCATGAGCCCTCTCACGGCGCGGGGTGGTCGGCCGGCCGTTTGACAGCCGGTCCGTTCAGGGGATGGGGGTGCGTCACCTCGTCCTCAAGACCGACGACGAAGCGCCGGCCGCGCCGGTCAAAGACGACGTCGACCTCGGACCCGTAGAGCCGGGAGAGCGTCGCCGAGGTCACGACCTTCTCGGGTGGTCCGATTTCGACACGGCCGCGCGCGAGGTAGAGAACCCGGTCGACGACCGGCAGCAGGGGGTTCACGTCGTGGCCGACGAGCAGCACCGCGAGCGACCGGGCCCGGGCGATCGACGCGACGAGCTGGGCGATGAGCCCCTGGTTCCGGATGTCCAGGCTGGCGAGTGGCTCGTCGAGAAGCAACAGGCGCGGCGCGCCGACGAGGGCCTGGGCGAGGAGCAGCCGCTGGCGTTCGCCCCCGGAAAGCTCGCCGAGCCGCCGTCGGGCGTAGGCCGAGGCGCCGACCGACTCGATCGCCGCCGTGACGAGCTCCCGGGCTGCCCGACGCGCGCGACCCGGAACCGGCACCCCCCAGTGGCCGCCGTCAAGACCGAAACCGACGAGGTCGACGCCCCGGATCGCCGCGTCCGTATCGAGCACCCGGGATTGGGGCACGTAGCCGATCCCCGCGTTGCCACGCCGGGGCGAATCGCCGAGCACCTCGATCATCCCGGCCCTCACCGGAACCAGCCCGAGGATGACCCGGAGCAGGGTCGACTTGCCGGCGCCGTTCGGGCCGAGCACGGCCACGAACTCACCGGGGCGCACGTCGAAGGTCGCCCCCGCCCACACCGGCGTCGGCCCGTACCCCGCGGCGAGCCCGACGGCACGCACGACCGTCAAAGACGAGCCCGCCGCCTCGGGTCCGGGCGACACGGCGGGGACGTCGGTAACGGGACCGCTCACGGGCTCGACGACCGTCCGCCGGCGGACTTCACGGGATTCCTGTCGTTCAGAGCACCCCCGACGCTCTTGAGCTCACCGAGCATCCACGACTGAAACGTCGCGTCAGGCGGTTGCAGCGTCTCGGACATCCCGACGACCGGGATGTGCTTCGCTTCCACCTGGTCACGGATCGTCGTCGTGAGAGCGGTGATGGTCTGATTGTTGTAGACGAGCACACGGAAACCGCGCACGCTGATCTGGTGCTCGAAGGTCGCCACCGCGCCAACGGGGGGGTCGTAGCCGTCGGACACCGCCTGCATGAACGGGTACGGCGTGACGAGGTCGAGACCGAGGTATTCGGCCGGGTACTGGAAGATGCTCTCGGTCGACGCGACCTTGACGCCCGCGTCGTGCCTGGCAAGCGAGGCGAGAGCCTCCCGGTACGGGACGAGTGAGGCCTCCACCTTGGCGAGGCACTGGCGGAAGTAGCCAGCGCCCGCCGGATCGACCGCGGTGTAGTCCGAGCTGATCTTGTCGATCACGGCGAAAACGTATTTCGGGTCGTACCAGAAGTGCGGGTTGTCCCCGGGCTTCTTGCCCAGGAACTTCGCGATGTCGAGGACGAAGCGGTGCGGCGCGGGATTCGCGGCGAGGATCTTCTGCGCCCAGTCGTCATAGCCCGCACCGTTCACGATCACGAAGTTCGCCCCGCCGATGGACCGCGCCACGGCGGTGCTCGCCTCGTACTCGTGGGGGTCGGCGTTGGGGTTGGTGATGACGCTCGTCACGACCACGAGCCGCCCGCCGAGCTGCGAGGCGAGGCTGCCCCAGGTGTCCTCGGCCGCGACGACGTTGATCACCCGGGGGGCGCGTGCCGGTCGGAGTGACGCCGACACACCCGGCGCGAGCGGCATGACGGTGGCACCCAGCAGCACCGCCGCGACGAGCACGGGCCGGCCCCTCCTCCCAATCATCGGTCGCCTCCGTTCACAGCCTCGACAGCAAGTCCCAGTCAGGCTAGTTTGAGAATCATTCTCATGTCAAAGGACACGCCGGCTACCCGGAGGCGCAGCTACAACAGCTGCCTGCCCCGCCCACCTCGGCTCTCGTCGCGAATCGAGACCGCCGCGGAATGGGCCCAAAGGAATGGTTCCCAGAACTCCACCCGGAACCCGACGGTGAACCCGGGCGGCATCGGTACGATTGGGCCGTGACCGAGCCCCGATCGCTCGCCGACGAACCGATCCACCGTGACGTCGCGCTCCGTCTCGCCCGCAACGAGCAGCGGTACACGCGGCAGCGCCGAACGATGGTTGAGGCGTTGGCCTCAATCGGCCGACCGGCGACGATCGGAGAGCTCATCGAAGCCGTCGGGGAGCTGCCGATCAGCACCGCCTATCGCAATCTCGCGGTCCTTGGCGACGCGGGAGTCGTCCGGCGCGTCAACGGGACCGACGAGTTCGCCCGCTTCGAGCTCGCCGAGGAGGTGAGCGGGCACCACCACCATCACGCCGTGTGCAGCTCATGCGGCCTTGTCATCGACGCGACGAGCTCAGCCCGCCTCGAGATGGCACTCGCGGAGACGGCGCGGGCGATCGCAGCGGAAAATGGGTTCGACGTCGCCGACCACCGCCTCGAACTCGTCGGGCGGTGTCTGTCTTGCGCCCGGACGGCCACCTAGATCTCCTTGGGCTCCGAA
>PLPK01000078.1 GCA_003159795.1 Acidimicrobiaceae bacterium
GCCGGCCCGACGACTTCAACGCGAAATCCGCTGCGCCGGGAGGAAGCCGGGAGGGGGGCCTGCCCCCCTCCCGCTAATGGTCTGTCTTTGAATTGACTAATGGTCTGTCTTTGAATTGACTAAGGACAATGTCGAGCGCCCTCGCCGGACCTTGGTGATGATCTCCTTGGCTGGCTTCTTCCGGATGAAGGCCTTGTCCCGTCGTCTCACCGAAGCAACCGGAACGCGAATCCTTCCACGGTCGCGGTCGCCCTCTCGGCCGCGAATGGGCTGTTTCGACTCGCGAACCATGACCTATGTTGGTCATTTCCTCTGACCAATCCGTGCCAAAGATCAGGGCTCTATTGACAGCCCAAATTACACTCGCTACGTGACCTCCTCTCGCGCCTCAGTTCCTCCCGGCCGATCGACCCAGACTCATCTCCCGCGCCAAGGTAAACGAGCCGCCCCGCCATCAAGACATCCATCCGAGGGAGACGGTGCACGAACCGAACAGGCCAAGTCAGGCACCCTGTTGCAAGGTGATGATGGTTCGCGAGAAGAACTCGTGCGTCTGTGTATGCACAACCTGCTCGACAATTCCAGCGAGCGCGTCTACTTCAAAGATCTCGACAGTCGTTTCCTGCTTTTGAGCCACGGGTACATGCTCGACGACGCCCCGGGGCTGTCAGAGTCGGATCTCCTCGGCAAGACGGACTTCGATATCTTCAGCGAGCCCCATGCCATTGCCGCCTTCGAGGACGAGCAACGCATCATCCGAACCGGTGAGCCGATCTTCGGAAAGATCGAGCCAGAGACCTTCCGCGACCGTCCGGACGCCTGGGTGCAGACCAGCAAGGTTGCCCTTCGAGACGACAATGGCACCATCATCGGCACCTTTGGCATCTCGCGGGACGTAACCGCCCAGGTCAAGGCGGAGCAGATCCTCACCTACAAGTCGCTCCACGATACGGTGACGGGCCTCGTCAACCGCGTCGCGCTGCGGGACCGGCTCTCCCAGTCCCTCGCGCTGCTCGAGCGCCAGCCCGGGCAGGTCGCGCTGCTGTTCATCGACCTCGACAACTTCAAGACGATCAACGACTCGTTCGGCCACGAGACGGGCGACAAGGTGCTCGTCGAGGTGGCACGGCGCCTGACGAGCGTGGCGCGCCGCGCCGACACCGTCGCCCGCCTCGGCGGCGACGAGTTCGTGGTCCTCTGCACCCTGCGCGCCGACGACGACCCTCGCCTGCTCGCCGAGCGGGTCGTGAGATCGATCGGCCAGCCCATCACGAAGCACGGTCTCGACCTCACGGTGACCGCCAGCGTCGGGGTCGTCGTTACCAGTGATCCGACCACCGGGCCCGGCGAACTCCTGGCGGACGCCGATATCGCCATGTACCGGGCCAAGGACGCGGGAAAGAACTGCTTCCGGGTCTTCACCCCTTCACGCCGCGCCCAAGTAGCGGCCAATCACCTGCTCGAAAACGAGCTCCGACACGCCCTCGACGCCTCGGAGCTGTTCCTCCTGTACCAGCCGCTGTTCTCCATCAAGAACGGCTCCCTGTGCGGAGTCGAAGCACTGGTCCGCTGGCGCCACCCGACGCGGGGGATCGTGCCCCCGGTGGAGTTCATCCCTCTCGCCGAGGAACTCGACCTCGTCGGGAGGGTCGATGATTTCGTGCTCGACGAAGCCTGTCGCCAACTCGCCACGTGGCTGGGAGAAGGCGGCTGGCGAGACGACTTCACCATGGCGGTGAATATCTCCAGCATCGAGCTCGGCGATCCGAGCTTCGCCGATCACGTCGCCAAGGTGATCGCCGAGCATGGCCTCGACCCGTCACGGCTGTGCCTGGAGATCACCGAGACCAGCTTGATAGCCGAGGACAGCGACGTCGAAGCGATGCTCGCGGCGCTGTCGGCCCTCGGTGTTCGCCTCGCCCTCGACGACTTTGGCACCGGGTACTCGACCCTCCAGCGCCTTCAGCATCTCCAGGTCGACATCTTGAAGATCGACCGCAGCTTCGTCGAGCACCTCGGGCGCAGTGCCCGTGATCGCCAGATCGTCGCCGCCATCACAGCGATGGCCCACGCGCTGGAGATGACGGTGGTGGGCGAGGGCATTGAGACCAACGAACAGCTGGACGAACTTGCCTCGCTCGGCTGTGACATGGGCCAGGGCTTTCTCTTTGCCCATCCGCTTCCGGCGAAGACCGTCGCCGAGCTCCGGCGTGGCCGATCAGCTCACCGTGGACGTCAGTCAAGGCCGCCCAAGGTAGCTTTCGCCTGAACGAGTCACCGCGTCGGCGCGTCGAGTCCGCTCCTGTCAACCCGTACGCCTGAGCCGGACGCGGCTAGGCGACCACTAGCACGAAGACTGTGGCCTGTTACGTGGCCGACCTGGCCAAGGTCGCCAAGCCCGCCACGATCGACGCTCGCCTGGCGGCGATCAGTGCCGCCCACCCGGGCCGCTGGCACGACACCCCGACGAAGGAGGAGGGGGTCCGCCTGGTGCGCCGTGGCGTGCGCAGGACGCTCGGGACCGCCCAGCACCAGGTGCGACTGGTCACGGTGCCCGAGCTGCGCACGATGCTCGAGGGTCTCAACACCGGCCCGGCGGGGTGTCGGGACCGGGCGCTCCTCCTGCTCGGCTTCGCGGCCGCGCTGCGCCGGAGCGAGCTGGTCGGCCTCGTCGTCCTCGTCACCGTTCTGCACATCGTCGTCATCTGACGCGCGGCTTACTGCCCGAGAGCGGTGGCTTTCGCGGCCAGCTCTTGGATCGTGGGCGACCGTTCGGCTGGCCACCGATTGAACGCCGGAGACTAAGGTCGAAAGCAGTGGGATCAGAAGCACTTGGAGCAGCGCGCTGCAGTCCTTCGTCGCTTCGCTGACCAACCCGTGTTGCCTTTGAGGAGGCCCGCCATGACCGATACCGCCCTGCAAGAGTCCGAATCACAGCTCTCGCCCGAGACAGCTGACAGGCACCGTGCGATCGCGTCCCTCCAGGAGGAGCTCGAGGCGATCGACCGGTACGACCAGAGAATCGACGCCACGAACGACTCCGGACTGGCTTCGGTGTTGGCAAACAACCGTGACGAGGAGAAGGAGCACGCTGCGATGCTCATTGAGTGGCTGCGCCGCCACGACACGGTATTGGAAGGCAATCTGCGCACGTACCTGTTCACGAGCGCTCCTGTGACCGAGATCGAAGCCGAGGTCGAGGCGCATGGCGGCGTCGTCGCCAGTCCGGCCGGCGCGTCCGGCACCTTCGGCGTCGGCAGCCTCAAAGGAGAGTCGTTGTGAACCACCTNNCGAGCGGCTCGTGCCTGCGCTCGGCGCCCGCAAGTTGGTGGACTTCTCCGGCCCACTGGGCTGGGGGCATTCGGCCACGAACCTGGGGCGGGTGTCCGACATCAAGGCTCCTGGCGAAGACTTGCAGGCACGCCAACGCCGAGTGCTGCCGCTTGTCGAGCTTCGGGCCCCTTTCGTGATCTCGCGTCATGAACTGATGGATGCCGACCGCGGAGCCACCGATCTCGACCTGGCCGAACTTGACGCGGCGGCGCGGCGGATCGCCGTGGCCGAGAACATCGCGGTCTTCCACGGGTGGCCCGAGGCCGGCTTCGTCGGAATAGCTGGAGCGACGGCTCACGAACCCATCACACTGGGGACCGTCTACGCCGGCTACCCGGGACACGTCGCCAAGGCGGTCGAAACGCTGCTCGAGGCCGGTGTGAGCGGCCCCTACGGCCTGGCCCTCGGCCCGCAGGAGTACACCGGTGTCGTGGAGACGACCGAGCACGGCGGACTGGTCGTGCTCGACCACCTGCGCCAGATCCTCGGTGGTCCGATCGTGTGGGCCCCGGGAGTCGACGGTGCCGTTGTCGTCAGTCTGCGGGGTGGAGACTTCCTCTTCGAATCGGGGGAAGACCTGTCCCTCGGCTACAGGCACCACGACGCCGACAGCGCATACCTATACCTCGAGGAGAGCTTTAGCTTCCGGGTCGCGACGCCCGAGGCCGCGGTGGCGCTGACCGCCTGAGCCCGGCGCGGCTCGGTCCGCTTCTGCGCACCTCATGCTTGCTTCAAAGCCCAATCGCGCTAGCGGCGTTCCCACGGAATAGGGTGCCCTCGGATGTGACGGCGAAGCATCGCCGTGTCCTGTGGCCCGTCCGCTCGACCGGCGGCAGGCGTCGTCGCCCGCGTGGCCTGGCGGGAGTTGCACGGCCTACCCCGAAGCCTTGGCGAGCGTGGTGCCGTGACCGCCCGTGGCCGTGGCGTCCTCGCCTCCAGCATCGGGAGCCTGAGCAGGCGCGGCCAACCCGTCCTCGGTTCCCTTCGGCCGGTTCATTGCTCGGCTACTCCGGCGGCGCAGGCGCCGATGGCCTTGTGACCAACGGCCTTGCGCAGAGGGCACGTCGAGCGCGACAATTCAAGAATGATTAGTTCAACTATCGTTGAATCAACAAACGTTGAGGCAGTAGAGCGTCTCGGGGCACTCGCCGACCCGGTGCGTCTGGCGGTCGTTGGCCTCTTGGCGTATGGCCAGCACTGCGTATGCGACCTCCAGGAGAGAGTTGCCGTCGCACCCAACCTCCTCTCCTACCACCTCCGGGTGCTGCGCGAGGCCGGGTTGATTCGCTCGACGCGCCGGGGACGGTGGGTGGACTACCGCCTTGACGGCAACGGGTTCGCTGCCCTCTGGGCAGCGCTGGCCGCGTCTGGCGTGCCGTTGCCGGGCGAGACGGTCAGCACCGAACGGGTCGGCCCCTCCTGTGACGAACAGGAAACGGGCCGGTGAACGACACCACCGTCTCGACCCAACCCGAGGTTCCGCCAACCGTCGGCGAGGAGCAGGCGGTCGTCGCTCGGCTGTCGCGCCTTGACCGGTTTCTGCCGGTGTGGATCGCGGCCGCGATGGCGGTTGGACTTGGCCTTGGTCGGCTGTTGCCCGGGCTCAACGGGACGCTCAACCGGGTGGCCATCCACGGCACCAGCCTCCCGATCGCCGTCGGGCTCCTGCTGATGATGTACCCGGTGCTCGCCAAGGTCCGCTACAGCGAGGTCAGATGGATCGCGGCGGACCGGAAAATGATGGCGGCCTCGCTCGTCTTGAACTGGGTGGTCGGCCCGGCCGTCATGTTCGCACTCGCCTGGGCGCTCCTTCCCGACCAGCCCGCCTATCGCACCGGGGTCATCCTGGTCGGACTTGCTCGTTGCATCGCGATGGTGCTGATCTGGACCGACCTCGCCGACGGCGACAGGGAGATGGCAGCGGTGCTCGTCGCGCTGAACGCCGTCTTCCAAGTTCTCGCCTACGCCGCGCTCGGCGTCTTCTACCTCAACGTGCTCCCTCATTGGCTCGGCCTCCGCACCGAGAGCCTGTCGGTGTCGATGGGCACCATCGCCGCCACCGTGGCGATCTTCCTCGGCATCCCGCTTGTGGCCGGGTTCGTCACGCGCACTCTCGGCGAAAGACGGCGCGGCCGGGTCTGGTATGAGGAGCACTTCCTGCCGAAGATCGGCCCGGTTGCCCTCTACGGCCTGCTCTTCACGGTGGTGATCCTCTTCGCCTTGCAAGGGCACAAGATCACCTCGGAGCCCTTCGACGTCGTCCGGATCGCCCTGCCGCTTCTCGCTTACTTCGGGATCATGTGGTCCGGAGGGTTCGCCATCGGTCGCCGCCTGCACCTCTCTTATGCGCGTACCGTGGCCCTCGCCTTCTCTGCCGCCAGCAACGACTTCGAGCTCGCGATTGCCGTGGCGATCGGGGTGTTCGGGGTCACCTCCGGCCAGGCCCTCGCCGGAGTGGTCGGACCGCTCATCGAAGTCCCGGTTCTCCTCGGGCTCGTCTACGTCGCTTTGTGGATTCGACGGCACTTCTATTTGACCGAGAGGAATGAGACCCGATGAACTGCTTCGATTGTGCCGCGATCGGAGGTGCCGTTCGATCTGCTCCGGCGCGACATCCCGGCGACCGGCTCCCGAGGCGCTCTTCGGTGTTTGGGAGGACGTGGCGCAGTTTGAAGCAGGCGTCTGGTTCGAGCAAGTCGTAGCCATCAACTCCGGGCGCGCCACGGGCGCGGACGGGAGCGTGGCTTGGCCGCGCAACTCGTCGAATCGGCATGTGATCGCTACTGCCCAACGCCTGGCGAGAGCGTCTCATGGCGCGACGCTGAACCGAGCGTTGGACCTACGAGGAGAGCGGGACAAACCCTAGGAGCTACGCGGCCACCGGCTGATCGTCGAGAGTTGCTTCTGACGTGTGAGTGAAGCCGGGGTCCCAGATCACTGCCGGTTCAATGCGCGTCGCGCAGCTTGTCCGACACGTCAGCGCTGCGCAATGTGAGCTGAATCGGCTGTGCGCCGACCTCCTCAGTGACGAGGGGCGACTGGGTGCCCGCGCTCGCCCCGGGGCAGTCGAGTGTTCGTGGCGATCAAACCTGGATCAATACTTCCGATACTTAGTATTACTAATACATAGTACATTAACGATCGATCGGGTGTCGGCCAACGAGGTGGCCGATGAACACAGCTCCGGCGGCTGGGCACGTTGGGAAAGGGGCGTCTCTGCGATGAGCAAGGTAACGAGCGCGATGAGCGATGTGAGCACATCCCACTTGCTGGCGAGCCGGCTGCGGTTGTCCATGATCCATCTCTCTCGCCAACTGCGGCGGCACGACCCGTCCGAGCTCACCATCGCCCAGTTCTCCGCGCTCGCCACCCTGGTCCGCTCCGGGCCACTCGGCGTCGGCCAGCTCGCCGAGATCGAGGGCCTGCCCTCCCCGGCCGTGACGCGCGTTGCCGACAGGCTGGAGGAGGTCGGTCTCGTCGCCCGCCAGGCGAACCCGGCCGACCGCCGCGGCGTGCACCTCGTGGCCACCGCCAAAGGCACGAAGCTCTTCGAACGGCGCGCACAGGTCGGTGACGCCTGGCTCACTGAGCGCCTCGGACGTTTAAGCAAGATCGACCGCCTCGCGCTTGAGCGGGCTGTCGCCTTGCTCGAGTCGTTCGCCACCGAGAGCAAAGACGGAACGCCTGCGACGACAGCAGAACACCACCAATCAAAGGAGATCAGAACGTGAGCCTGTTGACACCGACCCGCTCGACGGCCGTCGGGCCGCACTACAAATGGCTCGTCCTCTCCAACACCACCATCGGAATGCTGCTGGCCACGCTCAACGCGACGAGCCTCATGATCGCCCTGCCCGTCATCTTCCGAGGCATCCGCCTGAACCCGCTACAGGCGTCGAATTTCCCGTACCTGCTCTGGATCATGATGGGCTACATGCTGGTGTCGGCCGCGGTCGTGGTGACCGTCGGGCGCATCGGCGACATGTTCGGCCGGGTGAAGATGTACAACCTCGGTTTCGCCTGGTTCACGGTCGGGGCGATCCTTTTGTCGCTCGTGTGGAGCACGGGCTCGGCCGGAGCCCTGGAGCTTGTCATCCTTAGGATGTTCCAGGCCATCGGCGCGGCGTTGCTCATGGCGAACTCGGCGGCGATCATCACCGATGCCTTCCCCTCCGAGCAGCTCGGCTTCGCCCTCGGGATGAACATGGTCGTCGGGATTCTCGGCTCCTTCTTGGGAATACTCGTCGGAGGGCTGCTCTCACAGGTGGGCTGGCGTTGGGTGTTCCTCGCGAGCGTGCCGGTCGGGCTCTTCGGCACGGTCTGGGCCTTCCTGAAGCTGAAGGAGATCGGCGTCCGCATCAAGGCCAAGATCGACTGGCTCGGGAACATCTCCTTCGCCGCGGGACTCGCCATGATCCTCACGGGCGCCACCTATGGCATCAAGCCTTACGGCCACTCCCTCACCGGATGGGGGAATCCCTTCGTCTTGGAGATGATGTTCGGCGGTCTCGCGCTGCTCGTCGTCTTCGTCGTCGTCGAGTCGAAGGTGGCCGATCCGATGTTTCGCCTGTCGCTCTTTCGCATCCGGGCGTTCTCCGCCGGCAACGCGGCGTCGTTCCTCGGGGCCATCGGGCGGGGCGGTTTCCAGTTCATGTTGATGATCTGGTTCCAGGGCATCTGGCTGCCCCAACACGGCTACAGCTTTGCAAGAACCCCGTTGTGGGCCGGGATCTACATGATCCCCTTCATGGTCGGCTTTGTGGTCTCCGGACCTATTTCGGGCAAGCTGTCGGATCGCTACGGGGCCCGTCCCTTCGCGACGGGCGGGATGCTCCTTTCGGGGGCGATGTACGCGGTGATGATGACCTTCCCGGCCAACTTCTCCTATCTTCCCTTCGCCGCGGTGATGTTCGTCTCAGGGATCGGCGGTGGCCTCTTCGCATCGCCGAACACGGCCTCGATCATGAACTCGGTCCCCGCTCGCCACCGCGGGGCGGCTTCGGGGATGAGGGTCACGTTCGCGCAAGCCGGGATGCCGCTCTCGATGGGGCTCTTCTTCACGCTGCTCGTCATCGGGCTGAACTCCAAGGTGCCTGCGGTGATGTACAAGGGCCTTCTCGCTCACGGAATCCCCGCCGCCAACGCTGTCCAGCTCTCCCACCTGCCGCCCCTCGGCTACATCTTCGCTGCCTTCTTGGGAATCAACCCCTTGAAGAGCCTCCTCGGCCCGGCGGTGCTCAGCCATCTCGCTCCCGGTCAGGCTGCCGCCATCACCGGCCGGGCATTCTTCCCCCAGCTAATCGGTACGCCGTTCAAGAACGCGCTGATGCTCATCCTCGCCTTCGCGGTGGTCATGAGCGTGATCGCAGCGATCGCCTCGGCGCTTCGGGGCGAGAAGTTCATCCACGTGGACGAGGAGTCGATTGCCCAGAGGGCCGGCCTCCATCACGCTCGCGGCTTGAAGATCCGCCACGGCGGCGACGGCAGAGCTGTCCCGGACGTGCTCGCCGGCGCAGCCCAAGGCAGTGGCGCGGACGGAGCGGCCGACCAGGTAGGAGCCGCGCAATCAACCGGTGAACAGATCGGATCCATCCCCCCCGGGCCCACGGCACCTGCCGCACGAAAGTAGGGAGGAAAGGGCTCGTCGAACGATCGTCTAGGCGCAAGACAAGGGGGCGAGGCCTCCTCGTCGTGACGGGCGGGCCACCCGCAGCGGTGGGCGCTGGCGCCGAGCACCCTCAAGGAGCGCAGTCTGATAGCCATTACGAACATCGTCGTCGGGATCGACGGATCCGAGACGGGCTACCGCGCCTTCGCGATGGCCGTCGGCAGCCCCGACGCGTAACACCGACTCCAGCGCGGCCAAGTCGGGCTCCGGAGGCAGTTCGGCAGAACAATCTGTGCGGTCCCGAGGTGGTTTTGGCCTCCGCGCCTGAATGGCTTGGCCCGATGTCAGGAGCATTCCAGCTGGGACCACGAGATGGTGTTCCCTCGGCGACGTGGAGGATCAGCCCGGCGCCTCGTCACGCCAAGGCTGGTGGCCGTAACGGTCGAGGTGGACGACAGTGCCGATCGGTTTGCGAGCCTTGCGGCCGTAGTGGCCCTTCGGCCAGCCGAGGGTCACGATGCAACACGGCTCCACGCTCAGGGGCAGCTTGAGGATGCGGCGAGCCACGGTGTTGGACCACAGCGGCATGGTGATGAGCGCACTGCCCAGGCCGACGGACCTCGCCGCCAGGAGGAGGTTCTGAACACTGGGGTACACCGACCCGTAGTGGCTCGACGCGACGAACGGAGGGTTGGGGACGAAGGGCACTCGGGCACCGCCTCGCAGGCAGCACACGACAAGAATTGGGATCTCCTCGAAGTGCTTGACCTGCCAATGGACCGACTTCCGGATCCTGGCCGTCTGCTCGTCGGTCTTGACCAGCCGACCAAGCCCGCCGTACAGCCGCCACATTCGCCGGTACTGTGCAGCGAGCGATGCCTTCACGGCGCGGTCCTTTACGACCACGAACTCCCAGCTTTGGCCGTTCGAGGCGGTCGGCGCTTCCAGGGCCAACTCCAAACATCGCAGAACGATGCGGTCGTCGACCGGGTCGGGCAGGACCCGGCGGACCGCCCGCTGGGTGAGCATTGCTTCGGCCAGCGGCAAAGCCAAGCGGGCCTCGACCTCGCTGGGATCACTGGTTGGAGCGAGGGCGTCGTCCATGCCAGAGTTTGACTGAACCCCGGGTAGCCGTCCAGCCAAACCGACCCGGAGGTCTGGGATGGACATGAACAGATCGGCGCCCCGAAAGCCGGTCCGCTCCGGTAGAGGCCCGCGCCAGATCGACAGGTCGGAGCGGCACTTCCGAGGCGAGTCGGTCGGGTGTCTTGTTTCGCATGGATTGACCCTCTGCTGCGGGCGCGTCACGGGAGCGAACGGGCGCGTCTGAACTGCCGCATCCTGGCGTGTGCTGCCGCGTGCTGCCGCAAGCGAGAACCGGTGAATTCGCGTAAGTCCTATTCACAGGGTTGTGGCGATCCATTTTCGCAAGGTGGAAGTCGGCGGTTCGAGTCCGCTCACCTCCACCAAGAAGACCCGGGAGAGACCACGCCTCGACGTCGGTTCGCGACGCGGTTTGAAGGCCGAACCTCTGGTCGAACCGCAACAGGAAGAGTCTGCGCACGTAGCGAGAGCGACTGGAAGTGGATTTCTCCGCCACATGTCGCTCGACAAGCTCTGGTCCGCTCAGCTCCTCGTCGGTCGACACAGGGACATTGCCATCCCCTTACCGCGATATCGCGCTGCTGCTCGACCGTACCGGAGCGCCGGCGGCGAGGGCGTCAAGCAGCACAGGCAACGGCAACGTGGCCACGCGGATGGCGGAGTCGCCTATGCCGTAGGGGAGGATCAGGGTGTCGGCGTGCACGAGGGCGCCGCAGGAGTAGACGACGTTCGGCACATAGCCGTTCTGTTCGTCGGGCGCCGGGCTGAGCAGTGGCTCGCGGAGCTGGCCGATGATCCGGGTCGGATCTTCGAGATCGAGAAGTATGGCGCCGATGTTGTAGGTGCGCATCGGGCCGACGCCGTGGGTGATCACAAGCCAGCCAGCGTCAGTCTCGATCGGCGAGCCGCAGTTGCCGAGCTGGAGCACATCCCAGGTCTGGGTGGGCACCTGGTACGGAAGCGCGTTCTCCCAAATACGCAGGTTCTCAGAGAAGACAACCGCGTTCGTCTCGTGGTCGGACCTGGATAGGGCCGCGAAGCGGCCGCGGACTTGGCGAGGAAACAGCGCGAGGCCCTTGTTGGCCGCGAGGTTGACGATGGGCGAGGAGGTGAAGGCGCGGAAGTCCGTCGTCTCCAGAAGCTGCTGGGCGATATCGACGCCGTCGTAGGCCGTGTAAGTGGCGAAGTAGGAAACGGTCCGGTCCGGGTGCTCAAACCGCACGAACCGGGCGTCTTCCACGCCGTTACGTTCGGCTCCCATGGCCGGCAGGAGGACTCGCTCGGCCAGCGACGTGTCCGTCGAGAAGCGGACACCGTAGGTCCGCTCGGCGATCCTGCGCATGAGAGAGATGATCGACCCGTCCTGTCTGCGGGTCGCCAACTGGACTTGAAGTCGGCCCAGCCGCTCCTCGAGCTCAGCCGCGGTGAATTGCTGACCGAGCGCGTCGAGGACGTAGTCGGCGCTCTCCCCGTCGCTGCGGAGTCGACGAAGCTCGCTCCGGAAGACGACGCCGTCGAGCGGGATGGGTTCAGTCACTCCCCTCGTCGCGAACGGTGGTGCGACCTCGATCTCGACTTCGGCGCTATCGTCGACCGTTCCCGTCCGGAACTCGATGGAGGACCGATGTCCCTCTCCGATCGCCCGGACGCTCATCACAAAGCGCAAGCTGCCCGCGGGTAGGCCGGTCTGGTCGGGATGGGCCACCATGCTGGGGTTGCAGAGTGCCGCGCCTTCGACTGCGTACTCGTTGGTGAACGTGGCACCGAGTAGCAGTCGACGTGTCTCGGAGAGCTTGCACTGAGGATCGAGGCGTTCGGCGAGCTCGTCGGCGTGCCGCCGGAACGTACCGATGAGATCGCGGTGACGGGATTCGAACCGGGCGGCGATGTCATCTAGAGACCGCTCCACCTCGTCGTTGTCGAGCGCCAGGATGCGAGCCACCACAGCTGAGGTGCGAGGCTCCTCTCGGCCGAATCGCTCTTGCCCCGGCACGAACAGCATCGTGACGACCCGAGATGGGTCCGCGGCGAGGCGCTGAGGGCTGCGCCGGACGCCGTCCATGACCGCCGGTCTCACTGCGATGCCATCACGAGCCGATGCGCATGTTGCAACGTCGATAGCAGAGCCAGCGTCGATTCGGTTCCCTGGTTGAGGTTGGGTCCGTTAGGTGTAAGGCCGTCGAAACCACCTCCCGTGTCCGGGTCCCACATGACGTGTTGTCCGTCGTTGTCTCCGCGAAACCAGGCATCTGCAGCGACAAGACCGTTAAGCCAACGCCGGTCGCCGTCGACGGTCGCTGCGCGGGCGCAGGCGTCGGCGAGCGCGGCCACCTCAATGGGCTGCTGGTCGAACGCGGGCCAGATGTCACCGGGTCCTGCGCCGCCCACGGGCGTGACCGACAGATGGCTGCCCACGGTCTCGTGATCAAGCAGCCACGCCAGGAGATCAAGGCCGTGTTGCAGCAGCATCGGTCGGTCCAGCGCAGCGCCAGCAGCGATCATCGCCTCCGGCAGGACGGCGTTGGCGTAGCGGAGTCGAGCCTCCGGCCAGGGCCAGGCGACATCGGCGTGGGGAGGCGCCATGCGGTCCGCGGCATCGGTTAGCAGTGCGTGTGCCCCACGATGGTCGGGCTCCGCGTCAAGCAACTCGGCTGCTCCCAGCGCGGCGAACGCCATCGCACGCGGGTGGGGCGAGCGCTGCCGTGCCGCGCGCTCGAACTCAGCTGTGGCCAGGTCGCGTAGCCAACCGTCGTCGCTGTGTGATGCCGCGGTGCCGAGGCCCCAGATGCTCCTGCCCCAGCAGTCCTCCAACGCCGGGCGGTCCTCCCAGCGTCCCCGCCGACTCAACCGGTTCCGGTAACTGCCGTCGACGCCCTGCGCGTCGACCAGGAACCGGAGGCTGGTTCTGGCGAGGTTGCGTACCGCCTGAGCGGCGAAGGGTTCTCGTGTGGCGACGACGAGGATCCGGGCCATGTCGTCGGTGCAGTAGCCGTACTCTCGCCTGGGCTCGCCGTATTGGGCGTGCTCGAACGTGCCCTGATCGTCCGTCATTCGGCAGAGGTGGTCGAAGTTGGGCTCCACCATGCCGGTCACACCAATGCCAGGCTTTCGCTAAGAAGGCGATTCGCCAGGTCCACGTACGCTTCCGCGACCACCGGCCAAGCCATGCTCGGCGCCAGTCTTGACGCTTCCGCCGCCATGCGGTCAGCGAGCCCCGGTTCGACGAGCACTCGGCGCAGGGCTACGACCAGCGCTGCCGGGTCGTCACGGTCGACGACGATGCCCGCCCCGCTCGCCAACAACTCGATGGCGTGGGGAAAGGCCGTGGCAACCACCGGCCTGCCCGCCGCGATGGCCTCAACGAGCACGCCGGAGGTCACCTGGTCCGTAGAGTCGTAGGGCAATACGACCACAGCGCACGACTGGATCAGTGCCGTGAGGGACGCCACATCCCGGTAGGCGGCGTCGAAGAAGACCGAGTCTCCAACCCCGTTGCGTAAGGCCTGTTCGATACGGGCGTGACGGTAAGCCTCGCCGTTGACGGCGAGCACCTTCGGATGGGTCTGGCCCGCTACGAGGTAACGAGGTCGCGCCGGAAGGCGATGCAATGACTGCATCGCGTCGATCACCCGCTCGATGCCTTTGCCCGGCCCGATTAGGCCCCAGGTCAAGATCGTCGGCCGAACCGCGGGCTCGTGCGGAGCTCGGCTCGTAGGGATCGCCGCCCCGTGTGGGATGGCCGTAACGATCGCCGCGTCGACGTCGAACCGTTTGCATAACCGCTCCCGGGCCGCGTCCGACATGACGATCACCTGGTCCGCCATCGCAGCGATCGCGACGAGAGTGGACCGCTGGTGCGCAGTGGGGTTACTGAGAATCGTGTGGGCGATCACGATGGACGGGATCTGGAGGCCGTCGAGGATGTCCAGCACCTCGTCGCCATCGGCGCCACCATAGAGGCCGTACTCGTGCTGCACGATCGCTACGTCACACCGGTTGAGCAGTTCCGAGCTCGCCGCCACGGACTGGGGAGAGCGATTCACGAGCTCTCCGATGACCCGCTTGCTGGAGGCGGGCGATCCATCTGCCACCCGCACGATGCTCACCTCGGCGCCGTTTGCAATCAAGCCGTCGGCAAGAGCGGCGCTGAATGTCGCCATCCCGCATGCGGTCGGGGGGTAGGTGCTGAGTATCCCGAAAGACGGGGCGCGAAAGCGTTCTTCGCTAAACGGTGAAGTGGGTAGACCTGGGACGCGCACGAGACTCCTCGAGGTTGCTCGGTCGAGGCGTCAAACCTGTACGGGGCGATAACCGGTGGTCTTAGACGACCGTCCTGCCCAAGCAAAGCGACTCTTCCAAAGAAGACTGCCAAGAGAAGACTACCGCGTTGTCCCCAACGTCCGGGTCCGGTGCTGCCATGGCGCGGCGACGTGACTGGAGTCGGGTCGGCTGCGGCCGTCTCATTACCCGACCCGTCCAAGCTGGCCCCGAGCCTGTCGACGGGTCCGGCTTTCCGAGGGGGAAGGTCAGGAGGGTAAGTTCGCCCCGTATTGCAACGCCGAGCAAGCCGACCAGGTCGGCCGCGTGGCGAGGTGACGTTCTAAATTCCCTGTAAACGGGATCGGCCTGAGCAACCATGTCGTAAGCGCGAACACACGACAAGGAGACTCAGGCCAATGAGGAGAGTACCGCCGTCCATGCTCGTCCGCGAGGAACTCGACTGGCTGCTCACCGGTGGTGTCGACCACGCTGGTCTGGGGGATCTACCCTCCGCCCGCTACGTTGTCACGTCGGTGATCGGTGGGCGTCCAACGGCAGGCGCGGGGTACGGGTGCTCTTCGTCCAGTAGGTACGGGTGCTCTTCGAGGTGGCTCAGCAACTTCTCCAGACTCGCCTCGGCCAGGCAGACCACGCTGTCCGCGGCGCCGTAGTAGAGGTGCAGGGTGTCGCCGTCGTCGCGCAGGACCCAACCGCACGGGAACACGACGTCGGGCACGTCACCCGATTGTTCGTAGGGTTCGTGGGGACCGAACACCCACTCGTTTCCGCGCGCCAGAACCCTGGTCGGGTCGTCCCTGTCCAGCAATGCCAACCCGAGCCGGTAGATCGACCCGGATGCAGTGGTCCGCACCCCGTGGTAGCAAAGCAGCCAACCATCTTTGGTGAGGAGCGGCGGGGGCCCGAGCCCCACCTTGTTGGCGTCCCACCAACCACCGTGCCGTGCCGCGAGCAGTACGCGGGCGTCGCCCCAGTGGCGCAGATCGGGGCTGAACGACAGCCAGATGTGAGCGCCCAACCCTGACATCGCCGGTGCTGGCCTGTGAATCAGAGCCCACCGTCCATCGAAGGTTGTCGGGAAAAGTGCGGCGTCTTTGTCCTCGGGCGGCTGGAGGACACCGCTCCGCTCCCATTGCACGAAGTCACGCGTCTTAGCCAGACAGACGAGCGGCCCAGCGGTGGAGTATCCGACATAGACGACGAAGTACTCGTCACCGACACGGGTGATCCTCGGGTCCTCGATACCCCAGTGTTCCTCGAAACGGTCCGACCGTGGCTGCAGTCCCCGAACCGGGTCGATCTCCCAACCCGTCAGGCCGTCTTCACTGGTCGCCACAACGAGAGAGGAGAGACCGGTGCGGTACTCGACGCGCAACAGCAACAGCGTTCGGCCGTCGACGACTGTGGCGCCCGGGTTGAACACCGCGTTGACCATCTTGGGGAAGTCGTGTGGGCGCAGGATCGGATTGCCCTCGAAGCGCTGGAACAGCTCACGGTGGTCGGCCCTGTGGCTCATCGGCCAGACGATAGTTCTTTGGACGCGGTTCGCACTTGGGGATGAGTAGCCGATCGTGCAACGCGGGCGCAAGCTGATCTCAACGTAGTCTGCTCAGATTCGCCCGCGTTCGGGCTCGGCGACATCCGCTTCGGCCCCCCCCATCCGGGATCTACGGTGCCATGGCAAACACTTCAGCCGCGATATCCGCTGCCGTGAAGGCCTGGGCATAGAGCCCAAGGGTCATACAGGCGTCGGAGTGGCTGAGGCTCTCACGCACGCTGTCGCCTCGACCGATCATTTGGGGCAGACGTCGTTGAGCGCGCAGTCGCCACAGCTCGGGTGTCCGCGACGGCGTGCCCAACCAGCCCATCGGGACCGTGGCCCAGGCGCCAACCACGAAGTAGCTTCTAACCATCGCGCCACCGTCTTCGACCGGTACGCGCCGCTGGATTGGGCCGGTGTTTACAGGCCCCAAGGCACAATGCAGGGGGACGTGGTGGCCGGTATCAAGGTCGTGACTGACAGCATGAGCGACATCCCGAGTGATCTCCTCGTTGCATTCGACATCGAAGTGGTGCCACTTGACGTTCGACTCGGCAACGAGGATCTCACCAGGGCCACCCCAGAGGAGTTCTGGCGCCGCGTGCGTGCCACTGGCGCTATAGCCAAGACGTCGGCACCCTCTCCCGGCGCGTTTACACAAGCCTTCCTTCGCGCTCGCGACGAGGGCTTTGACGGGGTCTGCTGCGTGACACTCTCGTCTTCGCTGTCCGCCACCTTTCAGGCAGCATGTTCGGGAGCAAACGAAGCAAAGGGAGACATTACGGTTCGCGTCATCGATTCGCGCTTCGGGACGATGAGCGAGGGGTTATTGGTGTTAGGTGCCGCAGAAAGAGCGCGTGAGATCAACGACCTCGATGTGCTCTGTAACGCGGTGAGTGCCGAGATTGCGAGCCTCGAGGCCTTCGGGACCGTGGATAGCCTCGAATACCTCCATCGAGGTGGCCGCATCGGCTCCGCGCAGGCTTTCATTGGCTCGTTGCTCTCGATCAAACCGATCGTCGTATTGAGAAATGGCGTCATCGAAGGTGAGTCGCGTCAACGGACGCGCGCGAAATCCCTCCGCTACCTGGCGGACAGGGTGGCTGCTGCGCTTCCCATCCGCAAACTCGCCATCACCCACGCCGATGCAGAAGACGTCGACGCGTTCCTCGCTCTGCTAGAGCCCGTCTTCCCCACGGAGAAGACCATGACGGCCTACATGGGTCCAGTTGCAGGCGCGCACCTTGGGCCGGGGACGATCGTCGTGTGCCTCCAGCGGGGATGAATTCGTCCACCCTGCCTCAGTCACCGGAGGGTCGCGCCGGTGTGTCGAGAACTGTCGCTCAGAGGGGTAGCGCTCAGGCGGCCTGTCCTCGATGGGTCTTGACCTGAGCATCGAGCCACGGCGCACCTGTGGCACGCTGGTCTGTGCGAGGCCCCGATGCACTGGCGGTTCGGGTTTGGCAACCCGATGTTCGTCCGTTCGTCGATGAGGCGCTGTGGTGCCACGACGCCAGCGCCCAGCGGGCAGCAGTTGTCGCCACCTGGGGGCTGTTGTGATCGACCTGGACGAGAAGATCGAACGGCTGGCGTCCGATGGCAGCGACACGGCTACTGTCGCAGCCAATCGTGTCGGCCAGGTTCGCGCTCTGGGCGATGCCAACCCGGTGCAATTCGTCAGATGCAGGAGATCGAGTCCCAGCTGTTAGCAGTAGCCGTCGAGCTGGAGATTCTCGACCCGATCGAGCGCGGGCTGCTCGAACGGCTCCGCGAAGATCGACACCGATGTGCATATCCGGGCCTTCTCCGTGGCGGGGGCTTCTATCGATTCTCGGCTGATGGCTTTTCGCAGGGGAGGGTGTGCTCGAGGTCGATCAGAGCGTAAGCAGATCGCGTGCGCCAGTGTCGCTTGTGGGATGACGAAGTTTGCACATCGCGCGAGCCTCGATCTGTCGGATCCGCTCGCGGGTGAGATTGAAGTGCTTCCCGACCTCTTCGAGCGTTCGTGGCTCTCCGCGGTCGAGACCAAATCGCAGCCGGAGGATCTCCCGCTCGCGCCTGTCGAGCGGGGCGAGAAGGTGCCCGATCTCACCCGGGAGGAGGGCCATCGCGGCAGCCTCAAATGGCGACTCCGCCAGGCGGTCTTCAACAACGTCACCGAGTTCAGCATCCCCATCCTCACGAAGTGGCTCCGAGAGCGACAAGGGCGTGACCCGGAAGCGGAGAACCTCTGCAAGCTTCTCCTCGGTCAGTCCCACCTCGATCCCGAGCTCAACGAGCGTCGCGGAGCGGCCGAGCTTTGCCTGGAGCTGTCCTTGTGCCTTCTGCACGAGCGCCACAAGGTCGCCGGCATGGACCGGCAGACGGATGGTCCGACTGGTGTTGGCGATGCCGCGGGTGATCGCTTGGCGGATCCACCAGGTGGCGTAGGTCGAGAACTTGAAGCCCTTCCGCCAGTCGAACTTCTCGACGGCGTGGATGAGGCCGAGGTTGCCCTCCTGGATGAGATCGAGAAGCGGGAGCCCCGACGCCTGGTACCTCTTCGCGATGGAAACCACGAGGCGGAGGTTCGACTGGACGAAGGTTCGCTGGGCGTCGTCCCCGCGCTGAATGATTCTTTTGAGCTCACGTCGGCGCGGCGCGGTGAATGTCGTTTCCCTCGCCACAAGATCCTGATTGGCCTGAGATCGCGCTTCGATTGCCTGGGCGAGGCGCGCTTCGTCGTCCTTTGTCAACAGCGGGTACCGACCGATGTCGGTCAGGTACAGCCGGACGACGTCCTCCTCGTCCCGTTCTGCACGCACGTTTGCCACGGTTCTTCCGCTTTCAGTGCGATCTCTCGTTCGCGAGATGCGAGCGGATGAAACAACCGGCGCAAAGAGCCAACCGCCGAAGCTCGGCGAGTTACGGAGGCCGACCCGCAGAAGTCACGAGCCTCCTCGATCGTCCCCGGTCGACAAAGCCCAGCTTACCGCCGTTCACGCGCGACGAATCCGGCAGACCTTGACCTGCCAGAGCGCCACGGGTAGAAGTCGGCGACATCAGGTCACGGAGGTCGGTTGTCGTCTCGCGGAGCATCTCCATACGTCGGTGCGAACGGGAGCCAAAGGGCGTGATAGTCACGTTGGCGCTGGTCATCTATCGGTCGTAGGACCGATTGCGACGATTCGATGACTGCCGGGCGACGCCTCCGAGGTAGCGAACGCGTCGAGGGTGGCAAAGGGATTCGAGACCCTAGAGGAGGTCCCGGCGCATGTGCTCAAGTGCTTCTAGGCGACGGGCCATCTTCTCGGGCTCTGTGGCGTCCCTCGTGCGGATGCGGACCTCGAGAACTGCGAGGCGTTCGAGTTCACGGCGCACGAGCTCTCCCCGCTCGCCCTCAGGGCGAGACGCCAGTGTGCGGTGAAAGGTGGCGTAGACGTCTTTTGCCCGCTTTACACCAAGGTCACGCGCGATTGCCGAGAAGGATCGACCCTCTTCGCGAAGCGCGAGGACGTCCTGATCGGTGTTGCGTCGTGGCGTTCGCGGTGGTCGAAAAGACTCGTCGCGAGGGGGCCTCTTAACGCGCTGGTGTTCGGACTGACTGCCCTTCCCCCTAGGCAGGGTGCACCGTCGAATCCCGGAGCTCTTTCAGACCGAGCGCGATCTCGTAGTTGGCGCGCTGGTCCTTCAGCAACCGGTTTGACTTCTTCGCGCTCAGCTTTTGCGGCGAACTTTCAGCCATGGAGAGCCCTCGACGTGTTCTCTGCGATTCAGACGGATCGGACGTTGCTCGCTTGGGGGCCCTTTTGCCCTTGGGTGACTTCGAACTCGACCCGTTGGCCCTCCGATAGATCCCGGTAACCCTCCATTTGAATCGCGGAGTGGTGGACGAAGACATCCGCGCCACCGTCATCGGGGGTGATGAATCCGAAACCCTTCTCCGCGTTGAACCACTTCACAGAACCGACAGTCATTGTTGGTACCCCTTGCATTCCCTGCACATCAAAGCGCGGCATTCAAGATCGAACCCGGCTTCATGCAGCTTGTAGGTTCTCACGAGCCTACCGCTCCGCCCACTACCCATCGTTCGTGCTGTTCCTCAGTCGCCACGGAGACTGTCTCGCACCATCGACCGTGTACGAGGTGAAGGGCACCAGAACCTCGATCAGGTCGTTGAGCTGGTTCTTCTCAACGCGGTGGGAGATCGTCGGCCATGGCCCTCTCGCTCTGTTGCCCGCCCTCTGCCGGCTCCCCGTCTCGGTGCGGGTTGCTCAGGGCGTGCCGGTCGAGTTCTTGATGCGGAGGGCAGCGCAATGTTTGATCGCTCCGTGCCGGGCGCCTCACGGGAGCGAACGGGCGCGTGGCAACACCGACTCTGGGCGGTCTTCGGGGCCTACGACCGGGCGTGCAGTGCGTCGTGCAGGAGTCTCTGCTGGACCAGTGCGTAGTCGGGTCGCGGTGGCTGCACGTCGTCGTAGGCCCGGTGGACTTCGACGAAGGTGAACACGAGGCTGACGAAGTAGATGCCGATGCCGACGGCCAAGATCGCAATGCGGGCAGCCGTCGACCATAGGAAGGTGATAAGGCCAGCGACGACGACAGCAAGGCCCGTGCCCATCACCCGGTATCCCCAGACCGCCAGCCTCCAGTGGGCGCTGTGGCGAAGATTCTCCATGTGGAGCGATTGGGCGCGGCGCGCGGCGAGGGGACTGGTGCCTTCGGCCACCTGCTCGGCACTCGCCGACCGGGCGTGCACGGCGTCGTGCAGCAGCGACCAGCGCAGCCATATCAAGTTGGGCCGCGGTGGTGGGACCTCGCGGTACACCAGGATGATCCCGACGACCGTCGTCACAACGCCGACGAGGTAGATGCCCATACCGACGGCCAGAATCGCCTGCCCGGTACTCGTCGACCACAGGAGGGTGACCAGGCCGACGCCGACGACGGCAAGACCGGGGCCAATCACCCTCAGTCCCCAGACGGCCAACCTCCAGTGTGCGCTGTCGCGAGGATTCACCGCGCCATTCTTGCAAACGACGGTGCCTGGCCATCGACGGCTTGGGCCAGAGCCCTTGGTCCCCCCGTTTGGTATGGCTCGGGCGTGGACGCTCGGCACCCTGCGATCGCCCGATGGGTGTTGATACTGAATGATGCGCGGAATGCCTCACCCCCCGGGTAGGTGGGGCACTACGAAACGTCAGTCATCCGACGTTTGCCGTGTTCTGCGGCGTCGATGCGCTCCGCAGGCGACGTAAAGTCGCGTGCTGTGAGCTATGCAGTTGATTTCGTCAACGTATCCACCATCGGCCTGGAGTCGTCGCCGGTGGCGGCCGCGCTGGCTGGCCTGCGGGCAAACGAGGCTCGCTACTTCAAGAACAAATACGACCACGTCTTCACGGTCGAACCGGCCGCCAAAGCCAAGAAGGAAATCGACTTGGTTCACCGCATCCTCAGAGAGGAGCGGGACATGGTCGTCACTTCGCTCCCGCTCGAGGCAACGACGTTCCAGGTCGAGAACATCCGATGGACCTACGTGTTCTATGAGAGCGGGCTCTCGGTCAACGTCCTGTACACGCTCGATGGCCCGAAGCGAGCGGTCGGGTTCAAGCTCGCCGAAGGGATGGAGGTCCCCGCCGAACTCGGCTCGTTCAAGTTCGCGCGACAGAAGTCGAAGCTGGCAGGAACGATCCGCGGCTCGTACTTCGTGATCAAAGGCGAGTACTGAGCCCATCAAGTTTCGGATCCGCCGGCGTTCGGCCCTGATCCAACCAGACCCGAGAGGCCTGTCGCGGCCAACTTGTGTGGCCCCATAACGGCGGATGGGTGGAACGCAGTTCGGCACGTTAAGGATAGGCTCGACCCAACAACGTGCTGCGCGAAAGGTCGAGGTCAACGGTGAGCGACGTCCAGGACTGGAACCGCAAGATAATCGAAGAATTCCATGCCAACGAGGGCCGCGTCGGCGGCCAGTTCGAGGGAGCCCCTGTGCTCTTGCTGCACACGACCGGAGCAAGAACCAGTCAAGAACGGGTCAACCCGATGATGTTCTTGGACCTCGATGGGCACCGGTACGTCTTCGCCTCCAAGGCTGGAGCCGACACGAACCCGGACTGGTATCACAACCTGGTTGCGCACCCAGACGTGACCGTGGAAGTCGGTACCGACACCTATGCGGCGCAAGCGTTACCGGTCAGCGGTGAGGATCGTGACCGCATCTACAAGGAACAAGCCCGCCGTTACCCGGGCTTCGCCGAATACCAGCAAAACACAGAGCGTCTTATTCCGGTTGTGGAGTTGCTCCCAAAGGGCTGAAGGTCTTGCTGGCTGGCATTGACCCGCACCTTCGGACACGCGCAGGTCTTCCCGAAGTTAGGCCGAGCCATGACCGCGATGCATCCCATACCGCCGGATCCGTGCGGTATCACCTCGGGCCAATCGACGTGGTCCGGGCGGTACGACTTACAGTAGAAGCACGAAAATCATCGGCGGACAAGAATTGCCAGCGACACAACCTTACTAAGGAGCAGATCCAGTGAGACTGTTTAGGGATTTTGGATTGTCCAACCCAAACAGAAGGTCTTTGATGTCCAAGCGTGAGGTTGTGTTGGTTGCGGTTGCTTGCATTGGCTTGGGCGTGGCGGCGTGTGGTTCTTCAACCCCCAGTGCCGCCGGCCATGGCACTACGACCTCGACACCCAACAGTACTGTCCCGTCCACCACGACTCCCGTGACCACGACCACTCCGGGGGCGGTTTCCGGGCTCGATGTCTGTTCTCTCGTCAGCCCAGCCGCCGCCAGCGCAGCTCTGCAGGAGACGGCCACTCTCGTGCCAAGCACCAGCAAGACCACTTGTAGCTACTCGGGCTCGCTCGGGACCACGCTTACAGTGACCGTCGTATCCACGACCATGACACCGGCTACTTTCAGCAAGGACTGGGGCACGTCGGCCGGTGCGATCGCCGGTACCAAGGCCGTCGAGGCCTGGTCAGCTAATCAACTGATCATGGAGGTGTTGGCTGGACACGATCTGATCACCATCCAGGCAAGTCAGGACCTGCTCGGCCAAGGCGGATATATGGTCAACTTTGAGACGCTGGCCCAGACGATCGTCGGTCTGCTTTAGCCAACGCCATAACCAACTCCACGGGTGCACTTCACAAATTACTGCCCAGAACATTCACCAGGTGGCCGAACGAAGGGCGTCACCTGTCGCTGGTTGAATCCGCCCCGTTCGGGGTGACCAGAAGCACCGGGTCGATCGCGCATTCGCGGCAGGCGCAAGGAGCCTCTGAAACGGCTGGGGAGTGTCCCTAGTACCCGCCGAACCGGCCAACGAGCCACGGGCACATCCAGTGAGCAGCTCGGCGCCGAAATCGACGCCCAGGCGCTGGAGGGAGGCGCTGGTCAACAGGGTCGGAGTCGGGCGCGAATCCTCGTCGGCCAGCGGCGCGATAGTCATGGAGGCTTTCCAAGCCGCAGGGGTCGGAGGACCATGGAATCGACCTGTGTCGCAACCGTGTCGGGTTCGAGTTTTGCGCTGAGGCGCGGTCCGACGACGTCAGGGTGGCCGCGTCCGTGTGGCTTGACGATTCCCGCTGGGAAGTGAAGCGGGTATGAAGGCGTCGTGTGTGGTTGCCGTCGACCAGGGCACGACAAACACGCGAGTGCTCGTCGTCGACAGTGCCGGTCGGGTTATCGCCGATTCCGCGCGGGAACTACCGCTTCTTTATCCCCGCCCGGGGTGGGTCGAGCTCGATCCTGAGCGCATTTGGGCCGATGTTCGCTCGCTCATCGGTGAGTCGCTCTCCCAGTCGGGGTGCTCCGTTTCCGATATCGCCGGGATCGGCCTTGCGAACCAGCGCGAGACGGTCGTGTTGTGGGAGCGATCAACGGGTCGTCCGGTATCGAACGCGATCGTCTGGCACGACCGTCGCACCACACCGATGTGCCAGCGATTGGTCGCTGACGGAGCCGAGGGTTGGGTGCGCGAGCGTACCGGGCTCGTACTTGATCCGTACTTCTCTGCCTCGAAGATCGCTTGGCTTCTCGACAACGGCGCCGACCTGCGACGTCGGGCCGAACGCGGAGAAATCTGTGCCGGCACAATCGAGAGTTTCCTCATATTTCGGCTGACGGGGGGGGTTCATGTCACGGAGCCGACGAACGCCTCCCGTACGATGCTGATGGACCTCGTGACGCTGGCGTGGGACGAAGACTTGTTCGAGCTGTTTAACATCCCTCGGGTGCTCTTGCCCGAGATACACGCTTCGGCTGAGGTCTTCGGAGAGACAAAGGCCAGTCTGGGCCTTGACGGTGACATTCCCGTCGCGGGCGCACTCGGCGACCAGCAGTCCGCCCTCTTTGCGCAGGCCTGCGTCGATCCAGGACTGGCCAAGAACACCTACGGCACAGGATCATTCCTGCTCGAGAATACGGGCGCCCAACGTTGCACCGTCGACAATCTCGTCGTCACGGTGGCATTCTCCGCGCCATTCGGTCCTGTCTGTTACGCGCTCGAAGGCTCGATCTTCGCGACGGGAGCTGCTGTGCAGTGGCTCCGTGACGGCCTTGGAATCATCAAGTCGGCGGACGAGACGGCGGAGCTTGCGGCGAGCGTCCCGGACAACGACGACGTCTGGTTCGTCCCGGCGCTGGGTGGTCTTGGTGCTCCCCATTGGGATCCCGAGGCGCGCGGCACCCTGCTCGGAGTCACGCGGGGGACGACGAAGGCCCATATCGTGAGGGCCGTCCTCGAAAGCATCGCGTACCAAACGCTTGACGTGACCGAAGCGATGGCGGCTGCAGGTCGCCCGGTGAGTGAGCTGCGCGCCGACGGAGGCGGGTCCGCCAATGAGTGGCTCATGCAATTCCAAAGCGACCTTCTGGGCATGCCCATCGACGTCTGCGCCACAGTCGAAACAACGGGACTTGGTGCAGCGTACTGTGCGGGACTCGCAACCGGATTGTGGCGCGACCAGAGAGAAGTTGCCCGATTGCGGGAGTCGGGCCGCCGATATGAGCCGCAGTCAGGTCGTGTCGACCGACGCCAGGGACATGCTCGCTGGAAGGAAGCGGTCGAGCGTGCCGGACACTGGGCTGTCGCGCCCGGGTGACGCGGACGAGCGATTTGCACGATCCCGGAGAAACATCAACCTTGTCGCCCCTGGAGGCGCGCCGCTGGGAACTGCACGAGCGCGACGCGCGGGCGGAGTTGTTTCGCGCGGGCCGTAGTCCGCGCCATGTCGGTCAGCATTGTGACCGTGCTTGCGTGCTCCACGGGTGCGGAGCGCGCGAGGAAAGCGACTCGCAGTTCGGGGGCACGAAGCTGTGCGAACTAGCGGCCTTGGCTTCAGGCGAACGGCGCATCTCAACCTGATGGCGAGGACGCCAGCTTGAAGGCGACACGTGTCTGATATGACATCTCCGGCACTTGATTTGCACCGCCGCACCGGCCATCGCTGGCATGGTTGTCTCCGCCCGAGCCCGTCGCGCTGATCGGGTGGCGGGACCGCCGGGCCGTCCGGTTCAGTTCCTGCGGGTGGGCGAGGAGACGACGCCGCGGGTGCGGGAGGTCGACCCGGTGACCCGCACCGCCTGGGGTCCCG